>NZ_CP183331.1:1861153-2171346 GCF_048541895.1 Caulobacter sp. ErkDOM-E
ATCGATGGTGATGCCCTGTTCGCGCTCGGCGGCCAGGCCGTCGACCAGCAGGGCGAAGTCGATCGCGCCACCTTGCGTTCCGACCCGCTTGGAGTCGGCCTCGAGGGCCGCCAGCTGGTCCTCGAAGATCATCTTGCTGTCGTACAACAGCCGGCCGATCAGGGTCGACTTGCCGTCGTCCACCGAGCCACAGGTGATGAAGCGCAGCAGCGACTTGTGCTGGTGGGCGACCAGATAGGCGTCGATGTCCTCGGCGATCAGGTCGGAGGGCTTGTAAACGGTCATCTAGAAATAGCCCTCCTGCTTCTTCTTCTCCATCGAGGCGGACTGGTCATGGTCGATGACCCGGCCCTGTCGCTCGCTGCTGGTGGCCAGCAGCATTTCCTGGATGATCTGGGGCAGGGTGGAGGCGGTGCTCTCGACCGCGCCGGTCAGCGGATAGCAGCCCAGGGTGCGGAAGCGGACGCTCTTCATCTGCGGAACTTCGCCTGGGCGCAGCCGGAAACGATCGTCATCGACCATGATCAAAGACCCGTCGCGCTCGACCACCGGCCGCTCGGCCGCGAAATACAGCGGCACGATCGGGATGTTTTCGAGGTGGATGTACTGCCAGATGTCGAGCTCGGTCCAGTTCGAGATCGGGAAGGCCCTCAGGCTTTCGCCCGGGTGCTTGCGGGTGTTGTAGAGCTTCCAAAGTTCGGGCCGCTGGTTCTTCGGGTCCCAGCGTTGCTCGGCCGAGCGGAACGAGATGATCCGCTCCTTGGCGCGGCTTTTTTCCTCATCGCGCCGGGCGCCGCCGAAGGCCGCGTCGAAGCCGTATTTGGAGAGGGCCTGTTTGAGGCCCTCGGTCTTCCACATGTCGGTGTGAAGGGCGCTGCCGTGGTCGAAGGGGTTGATGCCCTTGGCCTCGGCCTCGGGGTTCTTGTGAACAAGCAGGTCAAATCCAAGGTCGGCGGCGACCTTGTCGCGCAACGCGTACATGGCCCGGAACTTCCAGGTGGTGTCGATGTGCAGCAGCGGAAAGGGTGGCCGCGACGGGAAGAACGCCTTGGCCGCCAGATGCAGCATCACGGCGCTGTCCTTGCCGATCGAATACAGCATGACCGGCCGTTCGCACTCGGCCGCCACTTCGCGCAGGATGTGGATGCTTTCGGCTTCCAGGCGCTGGAGGTGCGTCAGGCGGGCCGGCGAGATGTCGGTCATGAACGGTTCCGGCGAAGCGCTGGGTGCGATCGATGCAAGCTGGGTAGGGGCCAAAACAAGCGTCCGCAAACAGAATTAAATGCCGATCGTCGCCGAATTCGGCAACAGCGGGCTGTGTACTGGCGAACTAGGCAGCGCGAGGGCCCGGGGCAAGCGGTGGAATTCTGGAGGCGTTGTCAGCTTGGGTGGCGCCGAACTCTGCGATCATGACCGAAAGTTCACTCGGTTAAGCTGCGAGCCTGTCGCATAATGCCGTTATCGCACGGTGGGTCGGTCATGAGCTTTCTGGCGGAAATACTGGCTATAGTTGTGGTCTGGCTGTCGTCTCTGGCGCTGGGCCAACTGGGCGTTGCGCTCGATACCCACCCCGTCGCCAAGTCGCCGCCCGAACGCAAGGTTTTTCGTTCGCCGCGTGGATCCATGAAAAGTCCGGTGACGGTCGCTCCGCCAAGCGGGGCGTCGCAAACGGTCTGAAGCGGCGCCTCTGCCCTCCGCGACGACGTGAAGCCCTTAAAACTCAACCGAAGCCGCTTTGCGCGCGGGCTTTTCGCCGCTAGGTTCATTCTCTACGCGAAATAGGGGCAGGGCGCGCGTTGACTGTCTTCGCCCTTCGCTGACCGCCTTGGGACCCTGGCTGTGTATGAAGCCTAAGAAGCGCCAACCGCTCGATTTCTCCGCCGTCCCCGTGGAGGCGCCCGCAGAGGATCAAGTCTCCTCGTCCGAAGCCTCGTTGGCCGAGGATGAGACGGAGGCTGACGTCAGTGCGCCTGTCGATCCGCCAATGAGCGAAACGGACCTCGATCTGGAGATCTCGGCGCCAGAGCCTTCCTCACCTCGGGCGCGGGCCGCTTCGCGCCGGGGAAGGATTAGCGAACCTTCGCAGGCGTCGTTCGAGCAGCAACCTCTGTCGGCCACGTCTCTGGCGACCAGTGCGGCTCAACCGCCGGCTCCCGTTGTCGAACCTGAGCGCGATACGGCCCCGGCCCGTGCCGAGACGCGCGACGCCACGGCGAACATGCGACGCTCCAGCGAGGCTTTCGACCTGCCCGATCGCTCCGAGCGCGGCCCCATGCCGGCTTTTCTTTTCTGGACCTTTGCGGTCGCCGCTGCGGCTCTATGGGCGCTGGCGCCCATTGCATTTGCGCTGGGCTATTCCCGCGATGTTCCGGCTCTGAAGGTGGAAGGCTTCGCCTTGACGGTCTTTGCAGGTCTGGCGATCGGGCCGGCCTTGCTGACCTTGCTGGGCGCGTATCTGCTGCGTCAGGCTCAGGGTGTTTCTGCGGAGCTACGTCGAACGCGCACCCTTACAGATCGCTTGGTTACGCCGGCCGTCCTGGCCGCCGCAGGCGCCTCGGGCGCGGTGGAAGCCATTCGCGTCCAGATCGATGGCGCGACCCTGGCCGCCGATGAAGCGCGGGAGCGCATCCTGTCATTGCACCAATCGCTGGCCGAAGAGACCGCGCGACTGGCCGATGCAGCTGCAAACTCCGCTCGCATGGCAAACCAGCTTGCACAGGGGCTTGGCCATGAGCGCCAAGCGCTCGAAACCCTGTCCCTGACCCTCGACACCCGTTCGACCGCTGTTGTCGACGCCATCGGTAGCCAGGCCCGGATGGTCGCCGAGGCGTCCGATCTGGCCGAAACCCAGCTTCGCGAGGCTGAAGCCGCGCTCGCGGCCCGCGCCGCCGATCTGGCCGCCGCCGCCGCTGAAGCCTCCGACGCGGCTCGTGTGGGCGCTGAGGATATTTCGCGTCAGATCGCGCGCCTGGAAACGGCGGGACAGGGTCTGGGCGACCAGATGAGTTCGGTTGAGAAGAATTTGGCCCAACAGCGGGCGGCGCTGGTCGCGGCCAGCCAGTCGCTGCGGTCAGAGCAGGAGGATTTCGCGGCCGAGACGGAGACCCGTACGGCCCAACTCACCGAATTTGTGTCCTACACGCGGGTTGGCGCCACCGAACTCAGCGATGTCGCTGCGATGGGGGCCGAGGTGCTGCGCGGGCTGATCTCGGCCGCTTCCGAGCAGTTCAAGGACATGGCCGAGAACGCCAAGGCCGAGCGCGAAAGCCTGGTCGAAGAGACTAGCAAGGTCCTTGCGGCGATCTCCGACGCCGCCGCCGGACAACGCGAAGGGCTTGAGGTTGAGCTCAAGCAGGCGATGGAAGCCCTTGCGGCTTCGGCGCTGAAAGCCAGCGAGGGTGTGGACGCAAGGGTCGAGTCGGCGCGTGGCCGCGTCGATCAACTGAACGAGATCGCCTTTGCGGCGGGCCAGAAGGCCGACACCGTCTTTGAGGCGCGCATGGAAGAGGCGCGCGATCTGATCGAGCAGTCTGCCCAGATGGTCGAGCAGGCCGGCGCCCGCACGGCTCAGAAGTTGGCCGAAGCCGTCGTAACAGCACGCGGCACGCTCGGCGAACTCGAGGCCATGCTGGATGAAGTTGGCCAACGCACGGCGGAAATGCCGGCGGAGGCGATGCAGAAAGCGGTCGAGGTTCGCGCCTCGATCGAAAAGGGCATCGAGGAACTGATGGCTGCCGCCCGCCGCACGGCGGAAGAAACGGCGGCGATCGACCAGGCGTTCCAGGACCGCGTGCGTCGCAACTACGATGCACTCAGTGAAGCCGCCGCCGCGATGGGCGGACCCGCTCCGGCACGTCCGGCCCAGCCGGCGATGACCCGCTCAAAGGCCGCGCCTGTCGCGCCGCCGCCGATTTCGCCGCCCCTGCCGCCCGAGATGGATGACGACCTGCTGGCGGACGAGCCGGGACAGCGGCCCCGGCTGCGCCTTACGCCGACGGTGACGGATGATGAGTTCCGATCGGTGTTCGACACTGCGGGCGGTCGTGGTGGGCCGGCTGCGCCCGAAGGTGCTGACGGGCAGAACTGGTCGTGGCGTTCCTTGCTTTCCGGAATCGAGAACAGCTCCCCTGGCGACGCGGCTCTGGGCGAAAAGCTTGCCGCTGAAATCTCGGCGATGGGTATCGACCCGCATGCCCTGTTGCCGCGCGGCCGGATCGACGAGATCGCCGCCGCCATCCAGACCCGAGACTCTTCCGGGGCGCGTGAGGTGGTCAAGCGCCTCGCGCCGGCGGCTATTCGCCGGCTAGTGCGGCGCTTGTTTTCGGACGCGACCTTGCGTGCCAATGCGGAGCGGTTCCTCAAGCGCTATGCGGGCATGATCGAGGAAGCGGGCGGTCAGGATCGCGAAGGCTTCCTGGTTGCGGCCTTGCTGTCGTCAGATGCCGGTCGCGCCTATCTGCTGCTGGACGCCGCGACCGGCGATCTGGCCTAGTCGCACGCTGATGCTGAAGCGCGTCTTCGACGTCGCGGCCGCCGCAGTGGGGCTCTTGGTCCTGCTGGCGCCGTTTGCTGTGCTTTGGCTGCTGGTTCGTATGACATCGCCCGGGGCGGCGCTCTACTGGTCCCGGCGGGTCGGCAAGAACTCGCGGCTGTTCTGGATGCCGAAGTTTCGGACGATGCGGATCGATACGCCGGAAGTTGCGACCCACCTGCTCAATGATCCCGACCACTGGCTGACCCCCATCGGCGCGCCTTTGCGTCGGCTCAGCCTGGATGAACTGCCCCAACTGTGGAGCGTGCTGGTTGGCGATATGAGCCTGGTCGGGCCAAGACCGGCCTTGTTCAATCAGGACGACCTGATCGCCGCACGGTCGGCGGCGGGTGTGGACAGGCTTCGCCCTGGTGTCACGGGGTGGGCGCAGATCAACGGGCGC
This sequence comes from Caulobacter sp. ErkDOM-E, assembly GCF_048541895.1. GTDB lineage: Bacteria > Pseudomonadota > Alphaproteobacteria > Caulobacterales > Caulobacteraceae > Caulobacter. The sequence goes on from NZ_CP183331.1 coordinate 1,866,088, forward strand.
GACGAGCTCTCCATCCCGGACAAGGTGGCGCTGGACGCCGACTACTTGGCGCGGCGCTCGTTCGGGTTCGATCTTTTGATCCTGATGAGAACGGTCGCCCCGGTCGTCACCGGCCGGGGCGTGACCCGCTAGTCTGACCTAGGCCAGATCGGCATAGGCCTTTTCGAGGGCGGCGACGAAGGCGGGGTTGGCCGCCAAGCTTGGCGGGAACACTGCGTCCAGCGTCAGAAACGCCGCTACGTCAGCCTTCGCTTCGCCCGAACAGGTCGCGGCGACCGCGACAAGCTTGTCGGCCAGCGGATCGACGATCTTCTCTCCGGCCGCCGCGCGCCGGCGCACAAAACGCATCCAGGCGGCCAACGGGATGGCCAGCCGATCGACCGAACGCCCGGCCTCAAGCGCCTCGGTCAAGGCGCTCAAAATACGGAAGGGCAGCTTCTGCGATCCATCCCAGGCGATCTGCGCCAGAAGGTGCCGGATCTCGGGATTGCGAAACCGCTTGAGGATGGCTTCGGCATAGGTCGACAAGTCCAGGCCACGCGGAGCCGTCAGGGTCGGGATGATATCCTGGATCATCAGATCGCGGGCGAGATCGGCCAGAACGGGGTCGCTCATCGCTTCGAATACGGTCTCGTGGCCGCGCAGGATCCCGGCATAGGCCAGGGTCGAGTGCACGCCGTTGAGCAGGCGCAGCTTGGCGCGCTCGAAGCCCCGCACGTCGTCGGTCAGGGTGACGCCCACGCTGGCAAGGTCCGGCGCATCCGCACCCAGAACATCCTCGACAACCCATTGGGTGAAGGCTTCGCGCTGAATGGGCCAGGCGTCGTGGAGGCCCGTGGCAGTTTCGACCCGAGCTCGCAGCGCGTCGTCGGTGGCGGGCGTGATGCTGTCGACCATGGTGCGAGGGAAGCGGCCCTCAGCCTCGATCCATGCAGCGAGCTCGGGATCGACCCTGGCGGCGAAAGCCGTGACGGCGGCCTTCAGTCGCCAGCCGTTGTCGGCGAGATTGTCGCAGGCGACCACGGCATAGGGCGGCAGGCCGACCAAGAAGCGGCGACGCAGCCCTTCGACCAGATAGCCGATCGCGCTGATCGGTTCGCGCGGGTTGACGAGGTCATGGACGATATCGGGATGGCTTTCGTCCAGCCCGCCCTCGCTCGACAGGCAGTAACCCTTCTCGGTCACGGTCAGGGTGACCATGCGGGTCATCGGGGCGGCCAGACGCGCGAAGACTGCCGGCGGATCCTCGGGCGCGACAAGCACCTCGACGATCGAGCCGATGATCCTGAAAGTGGTCTCCTGGTCGAGTTGGGCCAGGGTGTAGAGACTGTCCTGCGGCGCGAGGGCGTCGCGTACGCCCGGGCTTTTCAGCGAAACGGCGCAGATGCCCCAACGGGGATCCTTCGCCAGCAACTGGTCGAAATAGTAGGCTTGGTGGGCGCGATGAAACGCACCGGGGCCAAGATGGACAACACCGACGGTTACACGGTCGCGGTCGTAGGCGGGCTGAGTAACGCCCGGAAGCGCGGCGGGGCAACTGGTGGCGCGAAGGCGTAGGGCGGAAGATACGGGAAGAGCCGTCACAGGGTCACACCACTTTTCCAGATGGCGATTTCACGCTCGCCGTTGAGTTCTGCCTTGGTGGCCTTGCCGGACGCTGTCTCGATGACGAGATCCATCAGAGCCTCGGCCGCGTCGTCCATGGATTGACCAGACAGCACGACGCCGGCGTCGAAGTCGATCCAGCCAGGCTTGCGCGCTGCGAGGCCGCTGTTCGAAGCGATCTTCAGTGTTGGCGCAGGAAAGCCCAGCGGCGTGCCGCGACCGGTCGTAAACAGGATCACCGTGGCGCCCGCCGCGGTTAGCGCCGTCGACGAGACCGCGTCGTTGCCGGGGGCCTCCAGCAGGGTCAGCCCATGGGGGGCCACGCGGTCGCCATAGCGGATCACTTCGACCAGGGCAGAGCGACCGCCCTTCTGCACGGCGCCCAGGGATTTCTCTTCCAGGGTCGTGATGCCGCCGGCGATATTGCCGGGGGAGGGGTTCTCGTAGATCGGCTGCTTGTTGTCGATGAAGTAGCGCTTGAAGTCGTCAATCACCTGCACGGCGTTGTCGAACACCGCCTGGGTGGTGGCGCGCGCCAGTAGCATCTGCTCTGCGCCAAAAATTTCCGGAATCTCTGTGAGCACCGGTGTGCCGCCCGCGTCCGACACCTTGTCGGCGATACGGCCGACCAGGGGATTGGCGGTGATGCCCGAAAAGCCATCCGACCCGCCGCACTTGAGACCGACCACAAGGTCGGAGACGGCGCAGGGCTCGCGCATATCCTTTTCGGCGATGGCGATCAGGTCCTCGATCGCGGCCAGGCCATCCTCAAGTTCGTCGTCGACCGTCTGGGTGGTGAATGAGCGAAGGCGCGCGGTGTCGAGATCCGGAGCGCTTTCGAGCAGCGCTTTCAACTGATTGTTCTCGCAGCCCAGGCCCAGGATCAGCACGCCACCCGCGTTTGGGTGCGCAGCGAGAGCGGCGATCAGCTTGCGCGTATGGGACAGATCGTCGCCAAGCTGCGAGCAGCCGAAGGGGTGGGGAAAGGCGAAGATCCCGTCCGTGCGGCCAGCGAAGCGAACATTGGCTTTTTCAGCGATACGGCGGGCGGTGTTGGCGACGCAGCCCACGGTGCAAAGCACCCAGATCTCATTCCGCGTGCCAACCCGGCCAGTGAGGCGGCGATAGCCCATGAAGGTGCGATCAGCGGGGGCGGCGATAGGCGCGAGGATCGAGGGCTGCCAGGCGTAGCCTTCGACGCCCGAGAGCTTGGTCTCGACGTTGTGGATGTGGACGTGATCGCCAATGGCGATGTCCATGGTCGCGCGCCCGATTGGCCAACCATACTTAAGCACATCGTCGCCGATGGCCGCTGTACCGATGGCGATCTTGTGGCCCTTGGGCACATCGGCGCGGGCCACAACGGATCGGCCGTGCAACTCAAGCCGCTCGCCCGCCAAGATATCCCGCAGCGCTGTCGCCACGTGATCGCGTGGATCGACGTCGTGAATCGATTCGCTGCGAACAGAGCTTGCCTGGGTCATTCATGCCTTCGTGCGGTGACATTCTCAGCCGCGAAACCTCGTTCGGCGGCATGGTAACCGGTGTCAGATTTGTTGCAAACGCTCGTTTCGTCCATTGGTGGCGAGGGCGGCAGGTGTAGAGTATGACGATATAGAGCGCTCAAAGTTGCATGGAAACGTCGTGAATTCATCAAAACCGCCTATGCCGTCGCAGGGCGACAACGAACGCGAGGGCGGCCTTGAAGGGGGACGCAAGCGTGCCACGATCAATGACATCGCCAGGTTGGCCGGGGTTTCCAAGAAGACTGTCTCGCGCGTGATCAACCAGTCGCCTTTCGTACGCGACGAGACTCGCGAGCGGATTGAGGCTGTTATCGCCGAGTGGGGTTACGCGCCCGATCCCCAGGCCCGAGGCTTGGCGTTTCGCCGGTCGTTCCTGATCGGCATGATCTACGACAACCCCAATCCGCAGTATGTCGTGAACATGCAGCTGGGACTGCTGGATGGCATGCGCGGCTCGGGCTTCGAACTGGTGGTGCACCCCTGCAACCGCGCCAGTCCCACGTTTCTGGCCGACGTCCGCACCTTCGTCGAGCGGCAGAAGCTCTATGGCGTTGTTCTGCCGCCTTCGGTTTCGGAAGACGAGCGTGTCGCCAAGCTGCTCAACGAGATCGGTTGTTCCTATATCCGGATCGCGTCGGTCGAACTCGACAAGCCCGAGAACATGATCGTCGGTCACGACCGCATGGGCGCCGCGCAGGCGGCACGCCACATCCTCGATCTCGGTCATCGGCGCATCGCCTTCATTTCTGGCCCTGAAACCTTCCGTTCGTCGCATGAGCGGCGAGGGGGCTTCGAGGCGGCCTTGGCCGAACGCGGCCTGAAGCTGGAGCCAAGTGACATCATTCAGGGCGCCTATACGTTTGAGTCCGGCGTGGCCTGCGGCGACGAACTTCTGGCGCGAACGCCCCGTCCTACTGCGATCTTCGCCGGCAATGATGAGATGGCGGCTGGCGTGCTGCAGTCGGCGCGCAAGGCGGGGCTGAATGTCCCCGCAGATCTCACGGTGGTGGGTTTCGACGACTTCCAGATCGCCCAGGCGGTCTGGCCGCCGCTGACGACCATCCGTACGCCCACCCGCGAGATCGGGCGAATGGCGGCCGAGAAGCTGATCGACGCGGAGCGCCGTGAGCGCCGTGAAGAGCGCGATCCCGCCCGCACTGAGCCGACCTTGGTCGTTCGGGAGTCGTCTGGCCCTGCGCCTTCGGTGTAGGCTGCCCTCACGAAGGGCTGGCTTGCATCCAAACATGACACCGGTTACCAAGCGCGGGTCAGAAGCGGTGGACTGATAAGCCGCTGGCTGGAGAGGAAGCAGGAGAAATCCATGGCCAGGCCGCTGATTTTCCACGACGACCGACTGTTCCCGGCAGATGAGCGTACGCGATCGATCGCGCGCGAGCTCTACGGAGCGGTCAAGGCGTTGCCGATCATCAGCCCGCATGGCCACACAGATCCCAGCTGGTTTGCGACCAACGCGCCGTTCCAGGACGCCACCGACCTGTTGCTGGCCCCGGACCACTACCTGTTTCGCATGCTCTACAGCCAGGGGATCTCGCTGGACGCCCTGAAGGTGCGCTCCAAGTCGGGCGTCCCCGCGACCGATCCGCGCGAGGCCTGGCGGCTGCTGGCCCAGAACTTCCACCTGTTTCGCGGAACGCCGTCGTGGATCTGGCTCAATCACGTGTTCAGCCAGGTGTTCGGCTTCGAGGTGTTCCTCTCTGGCGAAACCTCGGATCTCTATTTCGACACTATCAATGAGGCCCTCGCAACCGACGCGTTCCGGCCCCGCGCCCTGTTCGACCGGTTCAATATCGAAACCTTGGCCACCACCGAGGGCCCGCACGAGAGCCTCAAGCACCATCAGGCCATCCGCGACAGCGGGTGGGGCGGCCATGTGATCACGGCCTATCGTCCCGACGCGGTGATCGATTTTGAGGACGAGCGTTCGCCGCGCGCCTTCGAGCGCTTCGCCGAGGTCTCTGGTCAGGACGTCCATAGCTGGCAGGGCTATCTGGAAGCCCACCGCATCCGTCGCGGCGCCTTCATCGACGCGGGGGCGACCTCGTCGGACCATGGCCACCCCACCGCCGCGACCGCCGATCTTTCCGCCGCCGAGGCCGAGGCTCTCTTCCTCAGCCTGGTGAAGGGCGAGGTGACGCCTGAAAAGGCCGAGCTGTTCCGCGCTCAGATGCTCACGGAAATGGCCAAGATGAGCCTGGATGACGGGCTGGTCATGCAGATCCACCCGGGCTCGCATCGCAATCACAATGTTGGCCTGCTGAACTCGCACGGTCGCGACAAGGGCGCCGACATCCCGGTGCAGACCGAATACGTCAAGGCGCTGAAGCCGCTGCTGTCCAAGCTGGGCAACGATCCGCGCCTGTCGATCATCCTCTTCACCCTGGACGAGACCAGCTACAGCCGCGAGCTGGCCCCGTTGGCCGGCCACTATCCTGTGCTGAAGCTGGGTCCGTCCTGGTGGTTCCACGACAGCCCCGAAGGCATGATGCGGTTCCGCGAACAGGTCACCGAGACTGCGGGCTTCTACAATACCGTCGGTTTCAACGATGACACCCGCGCCTTCCTGTCGATCCCGGCTCGCCATGACGTGGCCCGCCGCGTCGACAGCAGCTTCCTGGCCCGCATGGTCGCCGAACACCGCATGGACCTCGTCGAGGCCCAGGAACTGATCGTTGACCTGACCTACAACCTGCCCAAGCGCGCCTACAAACTCGACCAACCCAGGCCGACGCCTTCGTCGGTCCAAGCTGCCCAATAAGACCGGAGCTCCAGAATGTTCAGCAAGACCTATCACGCCACCCATCCGGACATGATGTTCTCGGTCAGCAATGACGATCTGCGTGATCGTTACCTGATGGACGGCCTGTTCGAAGACGACGGCATTGTCCTGCACTACAACCACGCCGAACGCTTCGTGATCGGCGGCGCCGCCCCGATCTCGAAGGGCGTCAAGCTGCCCGACCAGACCGAGCCCGCCTCTGCCGCTGGCCACCCCTTCCTTGAGCGCCGCGAACTGGGCGCCATCAACGTCGGCGGCGGCAAGGGCAAGGTCACGGTCGACGGCGTCGTCTACGACATCGAGCCGCGGGACGGCATCTACGTGACCATGGGCTCCAAGGACGTGGTGTTCGAGAGCGTCGACGCCGCCAACCCCGCCCGCTTCTATCTGACCAGCCTGCCGGCCCACGCCGCGTTTGAGACCAAGAAGCTGGAATTCGCCAACGCTGTCCCGCTGGAGCGCGGCGCGCTGGAGACCTCCAACGAGCGCACCATCTACCAGTACATCGTGCCGACCACCTGCAAGTCGGCTCAGCTGCTGCTGGGCATGACCGTCCTGAAGCCGGGCAGCGTCTGGAACACCATGCCGCCCCACCTGCATGACCGCCGTTCGGAAGCCTATTTCTACTTCGATCTGGGCGCCAACGACCGCGTCTTCCACTACATGGGCGAGCCGGACGAAATGCGTCACATCGTGATCGCCAACGAGGAAGCCGTGATGAGCCCGCCGTGGTCGATCCACATGGGTTCGGGCACCTCGAGCTACACGTTCATCTGGGCGATGGGCGGCGAGAACCTCGACTATACCGACATGAACGTGCTGGACATCTGCCAGCTGAAGTAGGGCTTTCGAGCTCATTTCTCTGCGGTTGTCATCTCGGCCGCAGCGAAGCGAAGAGCCGGGACCGCCACAAGCGCCTGCGTTTGCGGTGGTCCCGGATCGGCCTTTCAGGCCGTCCGGGATGACAAGATTTTTGAACAGGAACTCACCATGGCCAATCCGTTCAGCCTCGAAGGCAAGGTCGCGCTCGTCACCGGCGCCAACACCGGTCTGGGTCAGGCCGTGGCCGTGGCGCTTGCGGAAGCCGGCGCGAACATCGCCGCCGCCGGTCGCAGCGAGCCCACCGAGACCAAGGCCGCCGTAGAGGCGACGGGTCGCAAATTCCTGTCGATCAAGGCCGACTTCGGTTCGATCGAGCCCGTCCAGCGCGTGATCGACGAGACCGTCGCCGCGTTCGGCAAGGTCGATATCCTGGTCAACAACGCCGGCATCATCCGCCGCGCGGACTCCATCGACTTCTCCGAGGCCGACTGGGACGCGGTGATGGATACCAACCTGAAGGTCGTCTTCTTCCTGACCCAGGCCTTCGCCAGGCAGGCGCTGAAGCAAGGCCCGGTCGACGGCGTCGCCGGCAAGGTGATCAACATCGCCAGCCTGCTGTCGTTCCAGGGCGGCATCCGCGTGCCGTCTTACACGGCGTCGAAAAGCGGTCTGGCTGGCCTGACCAAGATCCTCGCCAACGAGTGGGCGACCAAGGGCATCAACGTCAACGCCATCGCGCCGGGCTATTTCGACACCAACAACACCGAGGCCCTGCGCAAGGACGCCGACCGCAATGCCTCGATCCTGGCGCGCATCCCGGCCGCACGCTGGGGCAAGCCGAGCGACCTGGGCGGCGCCGCCGTGTTCCTGGCGTCGCCGGCGGCGGACTATGTCCAGGGGATTACTCTGCCCGTGGACGGCGGCTGGCTGGCCCGCTAACGGCATAAACTTACGCATATATCCGGTGGTAGCGCAACCATCGTGCCGTCCGGGTTTTCCCGGACGGCGAAGCGCGCTAAGGGCGCCGCTACGTCAGCGCCGAATAGGGCAGGGCGTCTAGGTTCATCCTTCTGTAGAGGCGCCTCTGGCGTCAGCGGAGCTCGCTTATGCGTAACCCGGCCCTGTCGCTCGGCGGTGATCGTCCCACCAGCCGCCACGTCCGCCAGAACGCCAACCTGCTGAGCGACCTGTTGGCCGAAGCCATCGCCTATCTGGAGGGCGAAGAGGCCGCCGCCCTGGTGACCAAGGCCCGCAAGGCTTCGTCCCGCGAGGAAGAGGGCGGTGAAGCGCCGGTTCTGGACCATCTGTTCGCCGATCTGTCGAACGACCAGGCCGTGTTCCTGGCCCGGGCCTTCGCCAGCCATTCGCTGCTGGCCAATATCGGCGAGGATGTCGCCGGTCGCCGCCGCCACGCCGAGGCTGACGCCCAGCCGGGCGATGAGCGGCCCCGCACTCTGGTCGATGCCGTGGGCGTGCTGAAGGCCGGCGGCAAGACCGACGCCGATATCGCCCGGATCTTCGCCGCCATGAACGTGGTGCCGGTCCTGACCGCCCACCCGACCGAGGTGCGGCGTCGTTCGATGGTGGACCGGGAGACCGAGATCTCGCGGCTGATGGCCCTGCGCCGCCACCACCTGCCGGCTGACCTTGAAAGCGACATCCGCGAGCGGTTGTTCCGCGAGATCGCCCTGATGTGGCGCACCCGCCTGTATCGCCCCGAGCGGATCACCGTGAAGGACGAGATCCGCAACGCCCTGTCGATCGTCCGCACCTCGATCCTGCCCGCCATCATCGACCTGTACGGCGACTGGACCGCCCAGATCGCTCACAACGCCGAGCTGGCCCCGCTGCTGAAGATGGGCTCGTGGCTGGGCGGCGACCGCGACGGTCACCCCGGCGTCAATGGCGAGACCCTGAAACTGGCGCTCAGTTCGCAGTCGCGGGTGATCCTCGACTGGTACGCCGCCGAGGTCCGCAAGCTGTGGTCCAACCTGGCGATCTCGACCGCCTATACGCCGGTGTCCGACGAGCTGATGGCCTTGGCGGGCCAGGCCACGGATCCGTCGGTCCACCGCATCGATGAGCCCTATCGCCTGGTGCTGGAACTGATCTTTGATCGCCTGTCGGCGGTGTCCCAGAAGCTGACCAACCAGTGGGTCGCTTTCGCCAACGGGCGGACGGACGTTGAGCCCTACGCCCATCCCGACGCGTTTGTCGCCGACCTGTCGATCGTCATCGACAGCCTGGAGCGCAACGGCGGCGAGCGTCTGGTCGGGACGGCCCTGCGGACCCTGGTCGAGGTGGCCAAGGCCTGCGGCTTCCACCTGATGAGCCTGGACCTGCGCCAGAACGCCGATGTTCATGAGCGCACGCTGCACGAGCTGTTCCAGCGGGCCGGCACGGGGGTTCGCTATCTCGACCTGCCCGAGGAGGACCGCTGCAAGGTCCTGATCGAGGAGCTGTCGCACCAGCGGCCGCTGGTCTCGCCGTTCACCGCCTATGGCGAGGAGACCCGTCGCGAGCTGGCGACCATGGAGGCCGCCGCCCAGGCGGTGCGCGACTATGGCCACGGGTGCCTTGGCGCCTATGTGATCTCCAAGTCGGCGACCCTGTCGGACATTCTTGAGCCGTTGGTCCTGCTCAAGCAGGTGGGCCTGGTCTGGGGCGGCGCCGCGCCGCGCTCGTCGGTCAAGATCAGTCCGCTGTTCGAGACCATCGAGGACCTGGAGCAGGGCCCCCGCGTCCTGCGCCAGTGGCTGGAGCTGCCGATCAGCCGCACCATCCTGGGCGACCGGCCGGTGCAGGAAATCATGCTCGGCTATTCCGACAGCAACAAGGACGGCGGCTATGTCGCCTCCCGGCGCGGCGTCGCCCGGGGCGCTTCGGCCCTGGCCTTCGAGGCCGACCGGATGGGCGTCGGTCTGCAGCTGTTCCACGGCCGGGGCGGCAGCGTCGGCCGGGGCGGGGGCCCCGCCGCCGAGGCGGTGATGGCCCAGCCGGCCGGCACCGTTCAGGGCCGTATCCGCATGACCGAGCAGGGCGAGATGATCGCCCGTCGCTTCGGCGATCAGCCCACCGCCCGCCGCAATCTGGACGGTCTGGCCGCCGCCGTGCTGATGGCCAGCGATCGACCCATTGTGCGTCCCGACCCTAAGGTCGAGGCGGCCATGACCGCCCTGGCCCAGGCCTCGTTCGAGGGCTATCGGGCCCTCGTTTATGACGATCCCGCCTTCGAGGATTTCTTCTGGTCGGCCACGCCGATCGGCGAGATCGTCGGCCTCAACATCGGTTCGCGCCCCGCCAGCCGGACCGCCAGCCGCAGGATCGAGGACCTGCGGGCCATCCCGTGGGTGTTCAGTTGGTCGCAGTCGCGGTTCATGCTGCCCGGTTGGTACGGTTTCGCCGCTGGCGTCGAGCGGGCAGGGCTGTCGGTCGGCCAACTGCAGGACCTGGCCGGCGGCTTCGACTTCTTCGCCTCCCTGCTGTCGAACATGGAGCTGGCCCTGGCCCAGAGCCATATGGGCATCGCCGCCCGCTATGTGGCCCTGTCGACCGATCCGGCCAATGCCACCCGGATCTTCGAAACGATCAAGGCCGAGCACGAGGCCGCCCAGCGCCTGGCCCTGACCATCCGGGGCGGAACGTCCCTGCTCGACAACCAGCCCGAGCTGGCCGAGTCGGTCGCCCTGGCCGGTTTGTCGGTCGATCCGCTGAACCATCTGCAGCTGGAACTGCTCTCGCGGCGTCGGGGCGGAGACCAGGACGAGGCCGTCCGTTTGGCGATTCAGCTGACCGTGGCCGGGATCGCGGCGGGTTTGCGCAACACTGGTTGAGACCTCCCTCGTTCCGCTCTCCCCGGCGAAGGCCGGGGCCCAGATTCAGCCTGAGCATTTGGGGATGACGCGCCTTCGGATTCGCCAAGGTCGATACCTCTCTGGGTTCGATCTGGGCCCCGGCCTTCGCCGGGGAGAGCGGGTGTGAGGATGAGGTTGTTCATCAAAACGCGAATTTCCTGCAATTCCATAGGCTTAAGTCGGAAGTTTCTGACCACTAGGACGCTTGCCTAAACCACGGGTTTCTGATTATCTGCGCAATGACACCGGTGGCGCCACGAGCCTGTCTCGAAATGACACCGGTATCATTACGGTTCGGAACGACGTCGTCGGCCCGTCTCGTTGCGGCTCTTTTGAGCTCGCTCCTGCGCAAACTTCGGGGCGTCGGGTCTGACTCGACGCCCTCACTTTTACGAGGGCGGGTGACGAAGAGGACATTGGGGAAGGAAACAAGGCGGCGCGAACGCGCCTTTGTTTGACGTAGCGGCAGCCACGCAGTGGCGTCCGCGCGCGACGCGGTCTAAACGATCGCCCTGAGCCAATACCGGCGAAATCTTCCCTGCGACGGGTCCCTGAGGGGGCCCGCACGCACGAACGATGCTTTTGGAGGACTATGTGATGGTGAAAGATCGTATGGCGGTTCTGACCGCCATGATGGACCAGGGTGTGATCCCGGTTTTCTATCATCCCGACGCAGAGGTCTGCAAAAAGGTCATCCAGGCCTGCGCCGACGGCGGCGCGCCCTGCATCGAATTCACCAACCGCGGCGACTTCGCCAGCCACGTCTTCTACGAAGTCACCAAGCACTTCGCCACGGCCGACGAGCGCGTGATCATGGGCGTGGGCTCGATCGTCGATGCGCCGACAGCCGGCATCTACATCGCCAACGGCGCCAAGTTCGTGGTCGGCCCGATCCTCAACGCCGACGTCGCCAAGGTCTGCAACCGCCGCAAGATCCCCTATTCGCCGGGCTGCGGTTCGGCCTCGGAAATCTCCTACGCCGAAGAACTGGGCTGCGAGATCGTCAAGGTGTTCCCCGGCTCGTCGGTCGGCGGCCCCGATTTCGTCAAGGCGGTGCTGGGCCCGATGCCCTGGACCCGCATCATGCCGACGGGCGGCGTCGATCCGGACGAAGCCTCGGTCAAGAAGTGGTTCGGCGCGGGCATCGTCGCCGCCGGCATGGGCTCCAAGCTCATCACCCCTGAAATGCTCGACGCCGGCGACTATGCCGGCATCACCGCCAAGGTCCGCGAGACGGTGGACCTCATCAAGAAGGTTCGTGGGAAGGCCTAAATGACCGACAACATCCTCAACATCCGCCCGGCTTCGGAAACGAAGTGGGATTGCGCGTCCTTCGGTGAAGTGATGCTGCGCTTTGACCCCGGCTTCGGCCGGGTTCGCAACGCTCGCCAGTTCAACGTCTGGGAAGGCGGCGGCGAATACAATGTCGCCCGCGCTTTCAAGAAGTGCTGGGGCAAGCGCTCGACCGCCGTCACCGCCCTGCCGGTGAACGATCTGGGCTGGCTGGTTGAGGATCTGATGATGCAGGGCGGTGTCGACACCTCCCACATCATCTGGCGCGACTTTGACGGTCTGGGCCGCAACACCCGCGTCGGCCTGAACTTCACCGAGAAGGGCTTTGGCGTTCGTCCGGCCCTGGGCTGCAGCGACCGGGGTCACTCGGCCGCCTCGCAGATCCGCCCCGGCGAAGTGAATTGGGAAAAGCTGTTCGGCGAGGAAGGCGTGCGCTGGTTCCACACCGGCGGCATCTTCGCGGCCCTGGCCAGCAACACCGCCGAAGCCGTGATCGAAGCGGTCGAAGTGGCTCGCAAGTACGGCACCGTGATCTCCTATGACCTCAACTACCGCGCCAGCCTGTGGAAGTCGCAGGGCGGCAAGGAGGGGGCCCAGAAGGTCAACCGCCACATCGCCCAGTATGTGGACGTGATGATCGGCAACGAAGAAGACTTCACCGCCTGCCTGGGCTTTGAAGTCGAAGGCCTGGACGAGCACATCAGCGCGATCGATCCGGCCAACTTCAAGAAGATGATCGAGACGGCCGTAAAGCAGTTCCCGAACTTCAAGGTCGCCGCCACCACCCTGCGCAACGCCAAGACCGCCTCGGTCAATGACTGGTCGGCGATCCTGTACGCCGGCGGCGAGTTCTATTCGTCGATGATGCGCGAGAACCTCGAGATCTATGACCGCGTCGGCGGCGGCGACGGCTTCGCCTCCGGTCTCGCGTTCGGCTTCATGGAAGGCAAGGGCCCCCAGGCCGCCGTCGAGTACGGCGCGGCTCACGGCGCCCTGGCCATGACCACCCCGGGCGATACCTCGATGGTGCGCCAGGCCGAGGTCGAGGCCGTGATGAAGGGCAAGGGCGCGCGGGTCATCCGCTAGTCCAGGCGCCGCATCCGCGGCGGTCTCGGCTCTTCGGCCGGGATGACAAAATCGACAGAGCCCTCGGCCGCAAGGCCGGGGGCTTTTTCTTTGGCGTAGGGCGGCGTCTCCAGGCCGTTCTTGTCGTATTCGACCTTGATCAGGCCTTCGGGCACGGGATCGCCTTCGTTCAGATAGATAAAGGCGCCGATATTGTCCCTGTAGGTGTTCCTGCTGCGGCGCTCGTACATGTCCGCCAGAGCCGCGAGGCGTTCGATGAGCTTCTTCTTGAGACGCTCCTCTGAATGGGCGCGTTGGTTGCGGGATCGCGTCGGGAGCTTGGGGCCGGGGCGGGGTGTGCGCGGTTTGGGCATTTGATGGGTTCCTTTCGGTTGGCGATAAGAAGGTCGGCGCCTCTCATCTTTCCCCCCTGGGGGAAGACGATCGCCCCCGGGTCGCGCGAAGCGCGCGCCCGAGGACAGGCTCCGCGATCCGTAGGGGGCAGGTCTGGTGGACACGGCTTCGCCGCCTCGCGCTTTCGCTGCGAAGATCGGGGAGGGTGCGAGGCGTCCGGGCGACGCCCGGATGAGAAGTAGAAAATACCGTTTCGACGAAGCTCTGACGCCCCGCGCGATCGTTATCCGTCAGCGTTCCGGCGGGTGGCGCTGTTGACGCCTTACCAGAACTCGCCCGCCCGGTTTCCCGGGAAGGGCGAAGGCGGAGGACACGGAGCCAGACTTGACCAACACGCGCCTTGATCTCCATCCACGCCGACGGCGGGCGGGTCTGGCCAGCAACCAGATCCCCGGACCGGTCGAGTATCCCCCTCGACCCCAGTCCCGCTCGACCACACCCCAGGGCCGCGAAGGTCGCTGGCCGCGCGCCCTCCCCATCGCCCTGAGGTGAAGACAGTATACGGCGGTGCGCATCTCGGGGGACTTGGCGCGCTCCGGGCCAGCGATTTCAGCGGGTTAGGCGCGGGAAGCCGGGAGGATACAAGATCGACGCCGGATGCGGCCTGGATGAAGCCTTGCCCGGTGCGGGGTGCTAGACTGACGGCTTCGAGTTGAAAGACACCGCCCTTGATCGATCAATATGGCTGGTCCGACGCGTTGGCGCGGGACTTTGAACCGCACGCCCGCGCCGGACACGCCCCGGGGCGTGTCATCGTGCAGCGGCGCGGGGCCTATGTGGTGGCCACCGACGAGGGCGAGCTGCGCGCCAAGCCGTCCGGCCGCCTGCTGCACGAGGCCCGCGAGGCCGGCGTCCCGGTGGTGGGCGACTGGGTGGCGCTGACGACCAATCTGGCCGAACGCTCGGCCACCCTTCACGCCATCCTGCCGCGCCGCACCGCCTTCGCACGGCGGGCCGCCGACAGCGTCCAGACCCTGCAGGTGATCGCCGCCAATATCGACGTGGCGTTCGTGGTCACCTCGATGAACGCCGATTTCAATGCGCGTCGGCTCGAGCGCTATCTGGCCGCCGCCTGGCAGAGCGGCGCGAGGCCGGTGGTGCTTTTGACCAAGTCTGACCTCTCCGACGCGCCGCAGGCCCTGGTTGATGACGTCGCCGCCCTGGCGGCGGGCTGCCCGGTGATCGCAGTGTCGTCCCGTGAGGGCGCGGGTCTGGACGCTGTGAGCGCCCAGATCGCGGCAGGAGAAACCTGCGTGCTGATCGGCTCGTCGGGCGTGGGCAAGTCCACCCTGGTCAATGTGCTGCTGGGCGAGGACAGGATGGCCACCCAGGCGATCCGCGAGACCGACGCCCGGGGGCGCCATACCACCAGCCATCGCCAGCTGGTCCTGCTGCCGGGCGGCGGCATGATCCTGGATACGCCCGGCATCCGCGAAGTGGGGCTGATCGACGCCGAGGGGGGACTGGGCGTGGTGTTCGACGACATCGAGCGCCTGGCCGAGCAATGCCGGTTCCGCGACTGCGGCCACGCCAATGAACCCGGCTGCGCGGTGCGCGGCGCGCTGGAGAGCGGCGCGCTCGACCCCGACCGCTGGGCGTCGTTCCAGAAGCTGGGGCTGGAGCTGGCGGCCGTGGAGAGCAAGGCCGTACGCGTTGCCAAGGAGGCCGACCGCCGTCGGCAGCTCTCGCTGCAGAAGGCCTATCGGACGACGAAGAAGGATCTGCGGGGCGGGTGAGGTGGGGCGTCTGACGCAGCATCGCCCCCTCCGTCACGTCGCCTATCGGCGCCACGCCACCTCCCCCGCAAGCGGGGCAGGAGAAGAGCAGCGTCACCCTCCTGCCCCGTAGCGTAGCGTGCGGGGGAGGTGGCGCGCTGCGAATACGCAGCGTGACGGAGGGGGCGTTCGGCGGTTGTGGTTTTCCACGGCCAACCCCAACACAGCTAAGCCCCGGTTCACCGTTCGCTTACCACCCTAGGGAACTGTTCCTAGACACTTCGCGGCCTAGTTTTGCGTCATGTCGGACGTTGAAGCCTTCCTGCAACAGCCTGTCGAGCGGCGCGCCGCGAGCCGCCGGGCCTGTCTGTTGCGTGGCGACCTGGTCACCGGTGGCGGTCGCGCCGAGCCGGTGGCGGTTCTGGACCTGACGGCCTTTGGCGCGCGGGTGGCGATGCGGCGGACCCTGCTGCTGCCCACCCGCATGCTGCTGCGCCTGACCTTGATGGACGGCATGGTGCTGTATGACGCCGACCTGCTGTGGCGGCGCGGCCTGGACGCCGGCCTGGCGCTGTCGGGTCGACGCGAGACCGGCCCGGTCAGCCACTAATCGTCTTCGCCTACAGGACGATTTCGCGACGCTCTGCGGCGCTGCGCTGGGCGGCGTCGATCACCTCCATGACCCGCAAGGCTTCCTCGACCGGCACCGGGCTGGGCGCGCCGCCGGTGATCGCATCGCGGATCCTGGCATAGTAGGTGCGATAGTTGCCGGGCAGGGGCTGCACAGGCGTGCTGACCGGTTCGCCGTCTTCCAGCTGGATCAGGACGCCCAGACGGGGATCGTCGCCATAGCCGGGCGCGCCGGGCCTTAGGCCCGCTTTCAGTTGGTCTTCCTGGGTGTCGAGCCCGCTCTTGATGAAGCTGCCGGCGGTCCCGTGCACGGCCAGGCGCAGATTGGTCGCCTGGGTCATCTGGCTGGCGTGCAGCAGCGCCCGCAGGCGGGGATAGCGCAGCAGCAGGTGGAAATAGTCGCCGGCCACGCCGCCGTCTTTCTGGACGGCGATGTCGGCATAGACCGCCTGCGGCTTGCCAAACAGCACCAGGGCCTGGTCGATCAGGTGGGGGCCCAGGTCCAGCAGCACGCCTGCGCCGGGCTTTTCGCGCCAGCGGTCGCTGACCAGCGGTCGGAAGCGGTCGAAATGGCTTTCGTACTGGACGATCTCACCCAGATGGCCGCGTTCGATCAGGGCCTGCAGGGTCAGGAAGTCGCTGTCCCAGCGGCGGTTCTGGAACACGCTGACCAGGCGGTCGGCGCGCCGGCCGTGGTCGGCGATGGCGCGGGCTTCGTCCAGGGTGACGGAAAAGGGCTTGTCGATCACCACGTGCTTGCCGGCGTCCAGCGCGATGTGGGCCTGGCTGGCGTGCAGGGTGTCGGGCGTAGCGATGACCACCAGATCGATGGCCGGATCGGCCACGGCCCGGACCAGATCGGCATTGACGACCGCGACCTCCGGAAAGTCGGCCCGCACCTTGGCCGCGTCACTGGAGACGATCGTGTGCAGCTCCAGCCCCGGCGTGGCGGCGATCAGCGGCGCATGAAAGGTCTTGCCGGCGAAGCCGTAGCCGACCAGGGCGACCTTGAGCGGGGTGGGGGACATGGCGGCAACTCCTCGAAACCGCTCTGGAAATAGGCTCTGGCTGGGCTGCGGGCCAGAAAAAAGCCCCCGGCGCCAAGGCGACGGGGGCTCCAATCATGTGGAAAGGACGAAGACCTAGATCTTCACCGGCTCCATCTTGGGGGTCAGCAGGTGGACCACCAGCAGGGCGATCAGATAGGCGCTGCCGGCGACGATGAAGATCGGGGTATAGGTGCCGATCTTCTCCAGGACCTGGCCGATGTATTTGGAGAACACCATGCCGCCCACGGCGCCCAGCATGCCGCCGATCCCGACCACAGAACCCACCGCGCCGCGCGGGAAGACATCCGACGGCAGGGTGTAGAGGTTGGCCGAGAAGCCCTGGTGGGCTGCGGTGGCGACGCCGATGATCAGCACGGCCAGCCAGACGCTGTCGGCATAGGACGCGAACATCACCGGCACGGCCAGCAGGGCGCAGATCAGCATGGTGATCTTGCGGGCCTTGTTGATGCTCCAGCCCATGCTCATGAACTTCGACGACATCCAGCCGCCGCCCACGCTGCCGACGTCCGACAGCAGATAGATGGCGATCAGCGGCGGGCCGAAGGTCTTCAGATCCAGGCCATAGCGCTTGCCCAGGAAGTCAGGCAGCCAGAACAGGAACATCCACCAGATCGGGTCGATCAGGAACTTACCCAGGGCATAGGCCCAGGTTTCGCGCTTGGTCAGCAGCTTGACCCAGGGGATTTTCTCGACCGGATCGGCTTCGTCCTGCTCGATATGGGCCAGCTCGGCGGCGCTGATCTTTTTGTGCTGACGCGGCGTGCGATACAGGATCAGCCAGATGGGCAGCCAGATCAGCCCGGCCACGCCGGTGACGATGAAGGCCATCTGCCAGCCCCAGGCCAGCACGATGCCGGGCACCACAAGCGGGGTGACGATCGCGCCGATATTGGTGCCGGCGTTGAAGATGCCGGTGGCGAAGGCGCGTTCCTTCTTGGGGAACCACTCGGCCACGGCCTTGATGCCCCCGGGGAAGCCGCCGGCCTCACCGATGCCCAGGCCCATGCGGGCGAAGATGAAGCCGTTGAGGCCGCGCGCGCCGGCGTGGGCGATGTGGGCGACCTGCCAGATCAGGAAGGCGATGCCGAAGCCCCAGCGGGCCCCGATCTTGTCCATGATCTTGCCCCAGACCAGATAGGCCACGGCGTAGGACAGCTGGAAATAGAAGACGAGGTCGGCATAGTCGCCCTCGCTCCAGCCGAACTCCTTGGAGAGGTCCGACTTCAGAATGCCGATCGTCTGCCGATCGACATAGTTGATGACCATCGCTGCAAACAGCAGGCTGACGATCACCCACCGATACCGACCGATCTTTTCGGAGGGCTCGGGAGCCTTGGGAATGACCATGGATACGTCTTCCTTACCCTGAGTTGTCGTTTTCTTATTTGGCCGGGACGGCGACGCACTCCACCTGTCCCAGCGCGCCGAAGCTAACCCTTGCGGCGTCGCCCGTAACCACGTCGTGGATGCCGGTGCTGGCCCCGGTGGTGACCAGCATGCCGTTCTTCAGCGGCCGGCCGCGCGAGGCGACGTGACCCAGCAGGAAGGCCAAGGCCGCGAGCGGCGAGCCGGGGATTGAAGCCGCCGTGCCCGTGCCGACGACGACGCCGTTGATCGTGGTCTCGACCGCCATGTCTTCCCAGGCGATGTCGCGCCAGTTTTCGAGCACGGGACCCAGGATCTGGCCGTCATTATTGCCGAAGTCCGAGGCCACGATGGGCGGGCCCAGGACATTGATGGTCTTCAGCGGGCTGCCGGCGATCTCGACGCCCAGGATCAGCTCGCCCACATAGTCGGCGGCCTCCTCGGCGGTCCAGTCGGTCTTGCCCTCGGGCGCGTCCTTGCCCAGGCGGACGATGAACTCGGCCTCGACGGCGGTGAAGCCCCCGTCGATGGCGCGGAACGGGGTCGGCGCGTCGGCGGCTTCCCAGAGATTCTTCTTGAAAATGCACCCCGCCAGACGCTCGGCGCCCAGGCGACCCTGATGCTGCGGCGGCACATAGCCGACCTTCCAGCCGACCAGTTCATCGGGCCAGGAATCGATGGCCAGGTCCTGAACGGCGTAGCCGTCGGCCATGGTGACAGGAAGCACGCCGCCCGGATAACCGGGGACGCTGACGCCGGCGAGGCGCGCCTTGACGAATTGGGAAGCTATGGACGCCGGTGCGAACACATCGCTCTCGGCTGCGGAAACGGTCACGCCGCTAGTCCTCCCTACAATAACCCGACAGCCCGCTTTACGGGTCTGGGACGTCTCTAATGGAAACCGGTGTCATTGACAATCATGCCTTGAGACACCGGTGGCAAGATTGCGGTTCACCCTGCCTGCAAGATTTTGCGCACCGGGGGTCAGCGACGCCGGCCGCCGCATGTGGCTCCGCCGCTTGACAGACCACGCGACGGGTATAGCGTCAGGCAGTATTACGGATGTAATGAGCCATGCATATCACCTCGGCCGAAAGTCATGTCATGGAAGCGCTGTGGCGGCGTGAGCCGCTGACGGCCGACGAACTGGTGGCCGAGGTCGGCGCCAGCCAGTCCTGGGGCGAGGCCACGGTCAAGACGCTGATCAACCGGCTGCTGAAGAAGAAGGCCATCAAGTCCGAGCGCGCCGAGGGCAAGCACGGCTATCGGCCCCTGATCGCCCGCAGCGTCTATGTCCAGGCCGAGAGCCAGGGGCTGCTGGACCGCCTGTTCGAAGGCCAGCTGGCCCCGATGATCAGTCACTTCGCCCAGCATCGTGCGCTGAAGGCCGAGGAGATCGCGCGCCTCAAGCGCCTGATCGAGGACCTGGAACATGGCGGCTGAGGTCCTCACCCACCTGGTCTTCTGCAATCTGGCCGCCGGTCTGGCGATCCTGCTGGTCCTGAGCCTGCGCCGTCCGACCCGGGCCCTGTTCGGGGCCGAGGTCGCCTATCTGCTGTGGCTGCTGCCGGTGGCGGCGGGCCTTGCGGCCCTGCTGCCCGCCCGCGCCGCCGAGCCCGGCGCCGCAGTCGCGCGTCACTTCATCCTGCCGGGCGACCACGCCGCGATCCTGGGCGGCGTCTGGCTGGTCGGCGTGTCGCTGGCCCTGGCGCTGCTGGTCTTGAGCCAGTCGCGCTTCATGCAGCGCGCCCGGTCGGGCCAGGCCGGCCCGGCCGTGGTGGGGGTGCTGGTCCCGCGCATGGTGGTGCCGGATGACTATCAGACCCGGTTCACCGAGGCCGAGCGCGGCCTGATCCGGGCGCATGAGCGCGCGCACATCGAACGGCTGGATCCGCGCGTCAATGCGTTGATGGCGCTGATCCAGTGCCTGGGCTGGTTCAATCCCCTGATCCATCTGGCGGTGCGCGAGGCGCGACTGGATCAGGAGCTGGCCTGCGACGCCCGGGTCATGGGGCGGCTGTCGCGCGAGCGCGGCCTCTATGCCCGCACCCTGCTGAAGACCCAGCTGGGCGCCCGCGCCCTGCCGTTGGGCTGCCACTGGCCGGCCGCCGCGCCCCATCCGCTGGAAGAGCGGGTGATCATGCTGACCCGGCCCCAGCCGACCCTGCACCGTTCGGCCCTGGGCGGGGCGCTGGTGATGGTGATGAGCCTGACCGCCGCCGTCGGCGCCTGGTCGGCCCAGCCGGAAGGTCCGCCGAGGCCCGAGGCGGCGCCGGTGATCTGGCCCGAGGCCGTGATCTATGCACGGATGTCCCTGGCCCTCGAACCCTGAGCCCCGGGCCGCGACACGGCGTCATGACCTGACAGGTAATTGTGCGCCTTCGGCCGGTGCTTCTAGGTTGCGTCAGGCAAAACTGGGGAGAGCGCGATGTCAGGCTTCTGGCGCAACTGGTTGACGGTGTGGTGTTGGGGCGTCGGCGTCTTTGGCGCCGTTCTGGTCGGGGGCGGTCTTGAGGCCACCAGTGGGCCAAGCCGTCTGATCTTCGGTATTTTGAACGGCCCGGAGCCGCTGGATCTGAACGCGCAGATGCGTTTCAGCCTGGCGCTCATGGGCGCAGTGACCATCGGCTGGGCCGTGACGATGGCGGTGACCATCCAGGCTGCGATCCTGCTGGGCGAGCGCGCCACCCCCGTCTGGCGCGGACTGGTCGCGGGCGTACTGATCTGGTTCGTGATCGACACCCCGATGTCGATCGCCACCGGCTATGGGATGAACGCCATCCCCAACCTGGTCCTGCTGGTGACGTTCCTGCTGCCGGTCATCCGCAGCGGCGTGCTTCGGACGCCGCAGACCTAGGCGCATCGCCGGAGCGGATTTGCTGAAACGACAGGGTCGACGGGGTCTCCCTCGGGGCAACAGCCGGAGCGGAGGCCTCCGCCAGCGATCTGGGCGGCGGGACCGGCAGGATCTCTTCGGCAGGGGCTGTCAGGGCGCCGACAAAGTCGTCGCGCCAGGCGGTGACGTCCTTGCGCTGGACATTGTCGAACAGGGCCTCCCAGCGGCGCTTGCGCTCGGGCAGGCCCATGGCCAGGGCGCGACTCAGGGCGTCGGAGATTTCCTCCGGACTGTTGGGATTGACGATCAGGGCTTGGGACAGCTGGCGGGCCGCGCCGGCGAAGCGCGACAGGATCAGCACGCCGGGATCTTCGGGGTCCTGGGACGCGACATATTCCTTGGCCACCAGGTTCATGCCGTCACGCAGCGGCGTCACCAGCCCCACCCTGGCGGCGCGATAGATCCCGGCCAGCTCGTCGCGCCGGTAGGACCTGTTCACATAGCGGATCGGCGTGAAGTCCATCTCGGCATAGGCGCCGTTGATCCGGCCGACAAGGCCGTCCAGCCGCGAGCGCAGGTCCTGATAGGCCTCGACCTCGTCGCGCGACAGCGGCGCGATCTGCAGCAGCATGACCTCGCGGCGCATGTCGGGATTGTCGTGCAGGAAGCGCTCGAAGCCGATCAGGCGCTCTTCCAGACCCTTGGAATAGTCCAGGCGGTCGACGCCCACGACCATCTTGCGAAACACGCTGTGGGCCAGCATGCGGTCATAGACCTTGCGGGCGCGCGGGCCCTCGATGATGCGGGCGAAGTCCTCGGCGTCGATGCCGATCGGGAAGGCGGCGGCGCGGGTGGTCTTGCCAAACGCCGTCAGCTCGCCGTTCGCGGCGACCGAGCCGCCGACCTCGGAGGTGACATAGCCTTCGAAGGCGTGACGCGATTCCTCGGTCTGGAACCCGACCAGGTCATAGTCGAACATCGCCTCCACCAGCGGGCGGTGGCGGGGCAGGGTGACCACCAACTGATGGGCCGGCCAGGGAATGTGCAGGAAGAAGCCGATGCGGTTGGTCACGCCCATCCGCCGCAGTTCCCGGGCCATCGGGATCAGGTGATAGTCGTGCACCCAGATCACGTCGTCGGGTTCGATCAGCGGCCGCAGGGTCTCGGCGAAACGCTTGTTGACCCGGTCATAGCCCTCGCCGAACGAGCGGTCATAGGCGGTCAGGTCGACGCGATAGTGGAACAGCGGCCACAGGGTCTTGTTGGCGTAGCCGTTATAATACTCCTGATAGTCGGCTTCCTCCAGATCGACCGTGGCGGTGGTCACGCCGTCGACCCGCTGCATGGCCAGCTGGCCGGTGAAGTGCGGCGTGGTCTTGCCGCTCCAGCCAAACCAGATGCCGGAATATTCGCGCAGGGCCGCGGCCAGGGCCATGGCCAGGCCGCCGACGCTGCCCTCGCCGTCGCCCGTCTCCGGGCTGGGCGGTGGATTGACCCGGTTGGAAACGACGATCAGCCGGCTCATGCGGGCATCAGCGTCGCGACGCCCTCCAGCCAGGCCGAGACGGCGGCGGTGTCCTTTAGCCGGTAGCTGGCGGCGGTCGGGCGCATGTCGCCCACCAGAACGCCATAGCCGCCCAGACGCGCGGCGGCGGCGAAGCCATCCTCGTCGGTCAGGTCATCGCCCACGAAGATCGGGGTCGAGCCCATGAAGGGTTGCTCGCGCAGGAAGGCCGCGACCGACTGGCCCTTGTCCTGGCCCGGAGTGCGCAGTTCGACGACCATGTCGCCTCTCTGCAGCACCAGGCCGGTGTTTCGGGCGATGCGCTCGGCGGTCTCGATCACCGCCTCGCCGGCGGCGGGCGCGTTGCGATAGTGCAGGGCGACGCTGACGCCCTTGTCTTCGAACTGCAGGCCCTTGTCGCAGCGGGCCAGATCGCGGAGCAGCAGGCGGGCGTCCGGGATGCCGCTGTGCGGCGTGGAGGTCACGACATGACCGTCGGCGTCGCGCCGCACCAGGCCGTGAACGGCCGCCACCGGCGTGACGCCGCGCTCGAAGATGCGGTCCAGATCGTCCAGCGCTCGGCCGCTGACCACGGCCACCCGGCCGTTCAGGGTGGCGGTCAGGCGCTTGATCAGCATGGCGCGTCGCCGGTCCGGCCCCACGTGCTCGGGGCGCGGCATGATCGGCGCCAGGGTGCCGTCGAGGTCGAGAAACAGTGCGGCCGAGGCCGGCGGAAACGACGGCGGCGGGGGCAGGTCGTGGAGCTGTTGTCTTGCGCTTGACCCCTGCACGGTCATCACCAGACGCCCCTCTTCAAATCGGTACATGACGAGAGGAACGCTCGAGGCGAAGTTTCGATCCGGCGACGCTCGCTACCGGACGATGGCTGAAAGTTGAATCATCATTTGAATCCGCTCTCCCCGGCGAAAGCCGGGGCCCAGCTTCAGCCTGAGCGTCTGGGGATTGTGCGACTTTGCACCGAGCCAGAACGATTATCTCTCTTGGTTCGATCTGGGCCCCGGCTTTCGCCGGGGAGAGCGGTGGCTTGGGATCTATGGTTCAGCTCAAGACCATCATGCTCTATCGCACCGAAGACCAGGGCCGGCTCAGCAGCATGGCGCAGTTGATCAGGCCGACCAGGGAGTAGGTCTGCGGATAGTTGCCCCACAGCTCGCCGTCCGAAAAGCCGATGTCCTCCGACAGCAGACCGGCGGCGGTGCGGCGGGCCAGCATGTCCTCGAACAGGGCGCGGGCCTCTTCGGCGCGGCCGGCCAGGTGCATGGCCTCGATCAGCCAGAAGGTGCAGATGTTGAAGGCGGTCTTGGGCTCGCCGAAGTCGTCGGGAATGGCGTAGCGCAGCAGGTAGGAGCCCTTGCGCAGGCCGCTTTCGACCGCCGCCACCGTGGCGATGTTGCGCGGGTCATTGGCGCTGATGAAGCGCAGGTCGACCAGCTGCAGCAGGCTGGCGTCCAGCTCGTCGCCGCCGAAGGTCGCCGCGAACCGGCCCAGCTCGGCATTCCAGGCGGCGGCGTCGATGGTGGCGCGCACCATGGCGGCGCGACCGTTCCAGAACCGGGCGCGGTCGGGCAGGCCCAGCTTCTCGGCGGCGTTGCCCAGACGGTCACAGGCGGCCCAGCACATCACCGCCGAATAGGTGTGGACATTGGCCCGGCCCCGGAATTCCCACAGGCTGGCGTCGGGCTTGTCGTGCAGCTGGAAGGCGCGCTCGCCCACCGGCTCCAGGGCCTCGAAATCGGCGACTGTGGCCTGACGCAGCAGGCGCTCGTCGAAGAAGGCCTGGGTGCTGGACAGCACGATCTGGCCATAGACGTCGTGCTGCTGGTGCTCGAAGGCCTGATTGCCGATGCGCACCGGCCCCATGCCGCGATAGCCGGGCAGGTCGGGGGCGAAGCGCTCGGTCAGCTGCGGCTCGAACCCGACCCCGAACAGCGGCTGGATGTGCCCGCCGGCGGCGCGGTCAACGATGTTGCGCAGATAGCCCAGATAGTTCTCCAGGATATCCACCGCGCCCAGGCGGTTGAGGGCCTGGACCACGTAGTAGGCGTCGCGCATCCAGCAGTAGCGGTAGTCCCAGTTGCGGCCGCTGTCGGCGTGTTCGGGGATCGAGGTGGTCAGGGCCGCGACGATGGCGCCGGTCTCCTCGTGGACGCAGAGCTTCAGGGTGATCGCCGCGCGGATCACCGCCGCCTGCCAGTCCAGCGGAATGGCCAGGCCCCGCACCCAGGTCATCCAGTAGGCGGTGGTCTCGCGCAGCATTTTCTCGCAGGTCGAGCCCACCTCGGCGCCGAAGCCTTCGTCGGGACCCAGGAACAGCGCGATCGGCTGCTCGAGCCGGAAGGTGCGCTCTTCGAGGATGTGCGACACTGGACAATCGGTGGTCAGCCGCATCGTCAGGTCGGAACACAGATAGCGGATGTGGTTGGAGCCCGAAGTGAGCTCGGCCAGCCGCGCGCCCCACTGGGCGGTCGGCCGCACCCGCAGGGTGATGCGCGCCGTTCCGGAGACAGGGCGGATCAGGCGGATGAAGGCGGTGGGCCGGAAGATGCGGCCAAACTGCTGGTAGCGGGGGGCGAAATCGATGATCTCGATCTTGGCGCCGTCGGCGTCGGTGATCTCGGTGCGCAGGACAGGGGTGTTGCGCAGATAGGCCTGGGTGGTCGACACCGCCCGGTCGACATCGACATCCCAGACCCCGGTGGCTGCAACGCTCCCGGGATCAACGTCGCTGAGCAGGGCGCTGAACACCGGATCGGAATCGACGCGCGGCGCGCAGGCCCAGACGAACCGTCCGCTGCGGTCGATCAGGGCGCTGACGGCGCAGTTGCCGATGGGAAACAGGTCGAGGGTCTGGGGCGCGGAGTTTTGGGGCACACGGTATCCGGAGTGGGGCGGGACCTGGGGTCGGCCTGACGACACATCGGAAACCCTCTGTGTGGCTTCCCGGTTCCTGCGGCGCAAAAAGAACCCTGGGGTCCGACCCGAGGTTCGCCTTTCACGATACTCGCGTTGACGGACGTGGGTGCAAACGGCCATCTGGGATCGCGCGGATCCTTCGCGTGGCAAGGTGTTACGAGATCCATTGGCGGTGAGCGGCTTGTCGAGACTATCATGCGCGCTGGCCGCAGGGGCGCTGTGGCTCCTGGCGAGCGGGCCGACCCTGGCGCAGTCCCAGAATCCCTCGCTGTCAGGCGCGCGGCAGCCTCAGGCCGCGCCGCAGCAGCCTCTGGCTTTCCCTGTCAGCCCCTATTCCGTGACGCTGCGCGTCGACCAGATGGAACTGCTGGGCCGTGTCCTGGCCGAAGCGCCCACCCATGGCTTCGAACTGGGCGCCTTTTCGCCTGATCAGGCCCTGGCGCTGCTGGCCTCGCGCGATGTCGCCGCCCGCCAGACCGGGCAGGGCCAGCTGATCGGCCTGACCCTGGCCTATGCCAAGGCCGTGCGCTCGGGCCGGTTGCCGCTGACCAGCTTCCGCACCGACTGGGGCCTGCGCCCGGCGGTCTATGATCCCGGCCCCGAATTCGTCCAGGCCGTCGCCCAGGATCGCCTGGGGCCGTGGCTGGACACCCTGCCGCCGCCCTATACGGGCTATCAGACCCTGCGCCGGGGCCTTGTCACCTATCGCGACATCGCCGCCCGCGGCGGCTGGACCATGCTGCCGGCCGGGCCGGATCTGAAGCAGGGCTCGACCGATCCCCGCGTTGTGGCCCTGGAAGCCCGGCTGGCCGTCGAGGATGCGACCGTGGCCGTGGATGGCGTGGCCCTGTTCGACGAGGCGCTGGTCCAGGCCCTGATGCGGGCCCAGAAGCGCTTTGGGCTCAACCCCAATGGCGTGCTGGACAAGAAGACGCTGGCCGCCCTCAATACGCCGGTCGCGCTGCGCCTGGACCAGATCCTCGCCAATATGGAGCGCTGGCGGTGGTTGCCGCAGGTGCTGCCGGCCGACCGCATCCAGGTCAATATCGCCGCCGCCGTGCTGTCGGTGTTCCACCATGACGTCCCGACCCTGACCATGCGCGCCGTCACCGGCCGGCCCGGCGACGAAACGCCGATGCTGCAGTCGAACATCCACAGCATCGTGCTCAATCCGCCCTGGAACGTGCCGTCCTCGATCGCCGCCAAGGAGCTGTGGCCTAAGGAGCGCGCCAATCCCGGCTATTTCGCCCGCAACGACTTCATCGTCATCCCGACCGAGGGCGGCGGCTCGCGCCTGCAGCAGAAGGCCGGACCCAAGGCCGCCCTGGGCCTGATCAAGTTCGATTTCGTCAATCCCTATGGCGTCTATCTGCACGACACCCCCAGCCGCGCGCGCTTCGCCAGCTTCAGCCGCCTGGCCAGCCACGGCTGCGTGCGCGTCGAAAAGCCGGTCGACCTGGCTCGCGCGGTGATGGAAGGCGACGCGACCTGGACGCCCGAGGTGATCGACGCGACCATCGCCGGCGGCAAGACCGTGCGGGCCCAGCTGCCCCAGCAGATCGCGGTCTTCCTGCTGTACTGGACGGCCTATGTGACGCCCGACGGCCAGGTCAATTTCCGCGACGATCCCTATGGCTGGGACCGCCTGCTGGTGCAGCGGATCGCCGCAGCCCTCTCCGGCTCAGCTTGACCTTCTGGCCGGCCTGGGGTGTCCTGCGGGCAGTACGGTGTCAGGGATAGCGTCATGATCGCACGGCGTAAGTTTTTTCAGTTGGGTTTGAGCGCGCTTGGCGCCGCAGCGATAGGCCCGTCGGCCCACGCTCAGGACGATATCATCGGCGCGCTTCTGGAAGCCCAGACGCCGTTGACGCCAGCCCCCGTCGCGGCGATCCAGCCGGTGGTCGAGGCCGCGCCCAAGTGGGTCTCGCTGTATAACCTCCACACCGACGAAAAGTTGCAGGCCGTGTACTGGGAGAACGGAACCTATGTTCCCGACGCCCTGCAGGCCCTCAACAAGGTGCTGCGCGATCATCGCACCGGCGAGGTCGCCCCGATGAACGTCCAGCTGTTCGACCTGCTGACCGACATCCATCGCAAGACCGAGACCAAGACCGCCTTCCAGATCATCTCGGGCTATCGCTCGCCGGCCAGCAACCGCCTGCTGGCGGAGCGCAGCGGCGAGGTCGCAAAGCGCAGTCTGCACATGGACGGCAAGGCGATGGACATCTATCTGGAGGATGTCGCCCTTGATCGCCTCCGCGCTGCAGCGCTGGATCTGAAGCGGGGCGGCGTCGGCTATTATCCCGACAGCAAGTTCGTGCACGTCGATGTCGGGCCGTTCCGGCGCTGGCAGGGAAGTTAGGCCCGCAAGGGCAGGGGGCCATCTATGAGCGCTGAACGTCGCAGCAATCCGTTCGGATGGATCTTCCTGGGCTTTGTCGTGGGCGTCATCGCCACCTTCGGCGCCATCCTGTTCCTGACCGCCGGCCTGGGCGGCTATGACGAAGGCTCAGACGAGCTGCGCACCGCCGCCGACGATGCGGCCGCTGCGGCGCTGAATGCAGGACCTGTCGCCGCGTCCGCACCTCGCAAGATCGAGGCTCCGGTCGTCGCTCAGCCCGTCACGACACCGACGCCGGTGCGTGAAACACCGCCGGTCGACGCTCAGATGGCCGACGACGCTGCGGCTGCAGGCATGACCTCGCGCGCGGCGCCGGACCAGCCGACCAACTAGGGTCTTTTAGGGATCAGGCCGCTTCGCTCTCGGGCGGCCGCACCCTCTGCGCCGCCAGATGCGCCAGGCGCGTGATGGTCAGCAGTTGCTGTTCCAGGTCTTCGATCCGCTCGGCCTGCCGGATCACCAGCCGCTCCAGATCCTGCAGGCGTTCTTCGACACGTTCGGCCATGAGGCTCTCCGCATTGGCAGGCCCGCCATGGAGCGCGCGCCGCTGCAGTCGGTCAAGCCCTTGGGTGCGATTGCACGATCGCGAGCCCGACGGGCGGCGTCATCCCGGAAACTTGGGTCGGAGCGTGGCTCCGGCTCGAGTTTTCCGGGATGACGCGCCAGATCAGGACTTCGGGGCCGCCATCACCGGCAGGGTCTTGGACTTGGCCTTGTTGGCCTCGTGCTGCTGGGGCGGCAGCGGGATCAGGCCGCGCGACTGCAGATAGCCGCCCCGGCCGGTGGCGGCGTCCGAGACGAATTCGTTGACGAACTCCTTGAGGCCCGGCGTCACACCGATCTGGCTCTTCTTCACGTAGATGAAGAGCGAGCGCGAGATCGGATAGGTCCCGTTGGTGATGGTGGTCACGGTCGGTTTCACGCCGTTGATGCTGGCGGCCTTGATGGTGTTGGCGTTCTGCTCGAGGAACGAATAGCCGAACACGCCCAGGGCGTTGGGGGTCTTCTGGATGGTGCCGATAATGGCGTTGTCGTTCTCGCCGGCGTCGACCCAGCCGCCATCGGTGCGCATCGGCGCGACCTTGGCCTTGAAAGCCTTTTCGTCGTCGGCCTTCAGCTTGGTCAGGGGCGGCAGCTTGCCGGCGCCGCCCTCGATGCCCAGCTCGATCCAGGCGTCGCGGGTGCCCGAGGTGGGCGGCGGGCCATAGACCAGGATGCGAGCCTTGGGCAGGCCCTGGCTGACCTCGTTCCACGACTTGTAGGGGTTCTTGACCAGCTGGCCGCCGCGCAGGGTCTGGTCGGACAGGCCCAGATACAGGTGCTCGAGCTTGAAATTGTAGTCCGGCGACTTCTTGTCCATCGCCACGACGATGCCGTCGAAGCCGATCTTCAGCTCGACGATGTCCTTGACGCCGGCCTTCTTGCAGGCTTCGAACTCGGACTTCTTCATCGGGCGCGAGGCGTTGGCGACGTCGGGATACTTCTCGCCCATGCCGCCGCAGAACATCTTGATGCCGCCGCCCGTGCCCAGGCTTTCGACCTTGGGCGACTTCTTGCCGGTCTTCTTGGCGTAGTTCTCGGCCACGCGGGTCGTGAACGGGAAGACGGTCGAGGAGCCTGCTGCCCACACATAGTCGCGCGCGGCATAGGCGGTGTCGGCGGCGGCCAGCAGCCCGAGGGCGGCGGCGGCTCCAAGAAGCTTGGTCATGGTGATAGGTCCGGATTTTGCGGGGTCAGACGGGAGAACGCACCGCCTTCAAACATGGTCTAGCGAGCTTTATCAAGGTTTTACGACGGTCGGTGATCCGGAAATCTGTATGCGGATTAATGGCGCAGGCGCCCTTTCGCGCCTCGCGGACGACCTGTTCATCGCCTCGCGGCTGCGGCGTTGCGCCTCTCGCCGGGCGAGCGCGCTGGCCCTATGTGGGGGCTGCTGTATCCTGTAGCTTCCCGCCCTGAATCAGATGCCGTCCCGTGCGGCCAGAAGTGAATCGAGTCTCCGTGGCGCTTCCGACCAAAGCCATCATTCTCAGCGCGGGCCAGGGCAAGCGTCTGTCGCCGCTGACCGACACGCGCCCCAAGTGCCTGGTCGAGCTGTCGGGGCGCACCGTGCTGCACTGGCAACTGCGCCATCTGCTCCAGGCCGGGATCACCGAGGTGGTGGTCGTCACCGGCTTTGCGGCCGACACTGTCGAGGCCGAGATCGCGGGCCTGGACCTGCCCGGCCTGACCGTGCGCACCCTGTTCAACCCGTTCTTCGGCCTGACCGACAACCTGGCCACCTGCTGGCTGGCGCGCGGCGAGATGGTCGGCGACTTCCTGCTGCTGAACGGCGACACCCTGTTCGAGCCGGCCATCGCCGAGCGCCTGATGGCTGCTCCGCCGGCCCCGATCACCGTCACCATCGATCGCAAGGACGGCTACGACGCCGACGACATGAAGGTGGCGACCGAGGGCCTGTCCCTGCGCGCCATCGGCAAGACCATCGAGACCTATGACGCCGAGTCGATCGGCTTCCTGCGCTTTGACGCCGAGGGCGCGGCCCTGTTCACCAAGATCGTCGACGCCGCCCTGCGCACGCCGGAGGGCCTGAAGCGCTGGTACCTCAGCGTCATCAACCAGATCGCCCAGGAGCACGACGTGGTGCGGGTGCAGTCGATCCAGGGCCTGGACTGGGCCGAGATGGACTTCCCCGAAGACCTGCCGCGCAATCGCGAACTGGCGGCGTCGTGGGTGGCGGAGCTGGTCGAGGCGTAGGGTTGCCCCGGCCTACTTATAGGCCGGAATGATCCCGCCCAGGCGCTTGCCCATTTCCTCGGCCAGGGCCTGCACGCCGTTCAGCGGCCGCATCATGACCTCAAAATCGACGATCCTGCCGTCTTCGTCGAAGCGGACGAAGTCGATCCCCTTGACCGCCTTGTCGCCGACCATGGCGCTGAATTCGAGCACGACGTTCAGCCCGTCGTCGGTCGTGGCCTGCCGGTGATAGGCGAAGTCGGCGAATACGGTCAGCACCGTGCTCAGCGCCAGCACCACGGCGTCGGCGCTCTTGTGGGGCTTGAAGGCTACCGGCGAGCGGAACGTCGCGTCGGGATGGACGATGGACCGCAAGTCGCCCAGGTCGCCGTTGGCGACCATCTCATGCCAGGCCGACAGGCTTTTGGCGGCGGCGGGGTGGAGTTGGGGCAGATCAGTCATGGGGGGCTCCCTAGGTTCGAGACGTTCAGCGCTCGATGATCGTCCTGACCAGATCCAGGTCCGACGGCTTGTCGACGTCCACCGCCGCCAGGCCGTAGGACGAGCGCACGATGGCGGCCTTGACGCCGGCGGCCCGGCCCAGACGCTCCAGCGTCTCGTCGATGGTCATCAAGCCCAGCACGTAGCGGCCCAGCATGACCGGGCCGAGCAGGGCGGCGATCTTCCAGGGTTGCTTGCGCAGGCTCTCGGCCTTGCGCCAGAAGGCCACGGCGTTGAGGGCGGTCTCGTTGCGCAGCAGGAACAGGTTGCAGCCCGAATAGCCGCCGTCCTTGAACCGCCAGTAGGTCCGCTTGGTCTCCGGCGCCGCCGCGCGGACGACAGCCTCCGGCGCCATCAGGACGGCGAAGTCGCAGTCGGCCGGGGCCTTGGCCAGGAACTCGGTGATCCATTCCGGCTGGAGCAGGGCATGGTCGACGGTCGTGACCAGCAGCGGCGTGCCCATGATGCTGGCGCCGTCATGGACGCTCTGGCTGGGACCGCCGGCGGCGGGCAGGGGAGACGCCTTGGCGACGCCCGCCAGGGCCTCCACCAGGGCGATATCCGAGGTCGAGACCCCGATCCGTGTCGCGCCGGCCTGATCCAGGGCCCGCAGGACGCGGGTCAGCAGGGTCTCGCCGCCCAGTACGATCAGGCCCTTGTGGCTGACGCCGGCATAGTCGGCGACCGGATCGATCCCGCCGCGCGAACCCGCCAGAACCAGAGCCTGGAAGCTCACAACGCTTTCTCGTAGAGGCGATAGGTCTTGTAGATCGTCGCGCCCATGGCTTCGGAAATCCGCCGCATCGGCATGTTCTCTTCCAGAACCCACGAGAACTCGAACTTCGTATAGCCCAGGGCCAGCGAGGCGTTACGGCCGGCGTTCATCAGGTGGAAGGGCAGCAGCTGGCCGCGCATCGTGTCGGCGAACTTGCGCTTCACGCCCATCAGCGGCACCCGCGCCGACTTCACACCCCTGACCTTCAGCCGCCACAGAAGCTTGGCCCAGCCGAACGGCAGCAGCTTGCCCTTCAGGTCCCGGATGGCCTCGTTGACGTTGGGCAGCAGCACGATGAAGCCCGCGGGCTCGCCGTCGATCTCGGCGAACAGGGTCATCTTCTTCTCGATGACGGGTTTGAGGGCCTTGGCCAGTTGCCGGGTCTCGGCCTCGGTGGTGGGCACGAAGCCCCAGTTGCCGGCCCAGGCGTCATTGAGGATCGCCGTCAGCGAGACGACCTCCTCGTCATAGCGGCTCATGTCCAGCTCGCGCAGCACCACACCGTCGGGCAGGCCGCGCTTGACCCGGCGCACCACGACGGCCGGCAGATCGGCCGTCGGGTCGCAAACATAGGCGTAGACGTCCTTGGCCTTGGCGTAGCCCTGCTGCTCCACGCGGCCGCCGGTATAGGCCGGGTCATGGCCCATCATCACCATGGGCGGACTGTCAAAGCCGTCGACCAGCAGGCCGACCTCCTCGTTGATCGACAGGTTGAACGGACCCAGGGCCGTCGTGCAGGCGCGGTCGCGCAGCCAGTCCTCGGCGGCGCGGAACAGCACCTTGAAGACGGCCGGATCATCCTCGGCGGCGATCAGGCCGAAATTGCCGGTCTTCTGGCCTTCCGCCTGCGGGGCCAGGGCGTCGATCTGGGCGCTGATCCGGCCGACGTCGCGCCCCCCGCGCACGGCCAGGAACAGCTGCACCTCGGCGTGCTCGAAGAACGGATTGGTCTTGGGCGACAGGGCCTCGGACCGCTCCATCATCAGGGGCGTGATCCAGTTGGGATCGCCGGCATTGAGGCGCGCCGGCAGCTTGATGAACCGCTCCAGCTCGGCCGGGGTGTTGACCGCGATGACCCGTAGGTCGGCGTCTTGGGAGTCGAACGGCATCAGCCCTCCAGATTGATCAGGGCGTTGATCGCCAGGGCGCCAAAGATCACAGGGCCGCCCCAGACGGCCAGGATCGGCGAGATCGCACCGCTTTCGCCCAGCGCCGACAGCAGGCCGTCGACAACCAGGAACACCAGGCCAGACGCCAGACCCACGGTCAGCAGCACAGCGCCCTGCCGGCTGCGGAAGTTGGCCAGCGCCACCGGCGCGCTCAGCAACAGCATGATCAGCGCCCCGAACGGGCCGGCATAGGCGCCCAGCAGGCGGGTCTCGTAGTAGCTGGGCGGCCGATCGGTGCCGCCATTGAGCAGGGCGCGTCGGGCCGAGCCCGCCGACGGCGCGGGATTGTCCGAGAACAGGGCCTGGACGTCCAAGGGCCGCAGGGGCGAGGGCCAGGTTATCTGGCTGGTGGTGACGGTGTCGACGCGTTGGCCGGAAAAGCGGGTTGTCACCGCTTGGGACAGGTTCCAGTCCTTGCCGGCAAAGGTCGCGGCGGGTGCGTCCACCCGCTCGATCAGGCGGCCGGTCTCGTCACGGCGGTAGATCTTGACGGCTTGCAGGGCGCGGCCGTTTGGCGCGGCGCTGGCGGCGATCACCAGATCGTCGCCGACCCGGAAACTGACGGGGCCGTTGGCCTTGCGGTCGGCGGCGGGCGTGTGGGCCTCCCACCAGGTGTCGAGGATCGGGTCGGTGCGCGGGGCGATCACCTGGGCGCAGGTGAAGTCCAGCAGCATCATCGCCACCGCCGCCGGGGCGGCCATGGCCACGATGCGGTAGGCCGAGATTCCCGCCGCGCGCATGGCGATAATGGCGCTCTCGCGGGCCAGTTGCGAGAAGGCGAACAGGCCGCCGGCCAGCACGCTGATCGGCGCGATCTGCTCGATCAGCCGCGGGGCGCGCAGGGCGGCGTAGTACAGCACCCCGCCCACGCCCAGCCCCCGGTCGAGGATGTCGGTGGTGACTTCCAGCAGGTCCAGGACCTGCAGGATGCCCATCAGGACAGCGGCGGCGCTCAGGATGCGGCTGGCCGCGACGCCCAGAACATAACGCTGAAGTCTCATGACGCGGCCTGACGGCGAGGAGCGACCATACGAACGGCCCGGTCGATCGTTTCGCCGATGCGGCGGACCACGCGGCTGATGGGCGTGTCGCCGGGCCGCTTGCGACTGCCCATGAACATCCAGACGCTGAAGCCGGTGAAGACCAGGAACGGTCCCCAGATCGCCAGCAGGGCATTGGCCTTGCCGGCTTCGGCCAGGCTCTGGCCCAGCAGCAGCGAATGCTGGAAGGCCAGGAGCAGCACGCCGGCCACGATCAGGCCCGGGGTGCGGTTGCCGCGCTTGGCGGCCAGGCCTAGCGGGAAGGCCAGCAGGGGCAGGAAGGGCAGGAAGGCGGCCCGGGCCAGCCGGCCATAGAGCTCGGCCAGCAGGGTCGGCTTGGGCAGGATGGAGGTGTTGGACGCGGCCTGCCGGGCCAGTTCGTTCAGGGTCAGCTCGCGCTCGTCGCCGCCGCGCGCGCGCAGCAGGGTGGCGGCGCCGGCCAGGGGCATCTCGGTGATGAACTGGTCGAAGGCCAGGGTGCGGTAGCCGCCGGCCGCGTCCAGGCCGATCCGCTGGCCGCGTCGCAGCAGCAGGGTGACCTTGTCGCCGCCCGGACTGGCGCTGAGCGTGGCGGTCTGGGCGGTGATCACTTCTTCGCGGCCCTTGTCGTCGAGGCGGCGGATAAAGATGCGCGTCAGGCTCTGACCGGCCGGATCGGCGCCGTCGGCCGTCATCAGCAGGTTGTCTTCGTCGATGAAGGCGCCGCCTGACAGGCGTCCGTTCCAGCCGGCGTTGACGG
Organism: Caulobacter sp. ErkDOM-E; assembly: GCF_048541895.1. GTDB lineage: Bacteria > Pseudomonadota > Alphaproteobacteria > Caulobacterales > Caulobacteraceae > Caulobacter. The sequence continues at coordinate 1,900,879 of NZ_CP183331.1, forward strand.
CCGCGTGCATCACCGAGCGATAGGCATAGCGGCTGTAGGGCTGGCTGTAGCCGAACAGGGCCACGCTGAAGAGGCTGAGAAACAGGCCCACGCAGACGAAGGGAATGGCGATGCGGCTCAAGGACTGTCCGCTGGCCAGCAGGGCGTCGATCTCCGAGCCGTCCGACAGCTTGGTGATGACGATGAACAGGGCCACGAAGAAGGCCACAGGCAGGGCCAGGCCCAGATAGTGCGGCACCAGATTGGCGGCCAGTTCGGTGACATAGCCAAAGCGGGCGCTGCTCTGCGACAGGGCGTCGAGCAGGCGCAGGACCCGCTCCAGCAACAGGGCAACGACCGTGACTCCCAAGCAGCCGACCATCGGCCAGGCCACCAGCTTGAGCATGTAGCGGTCAATCAGACGCAGATTGATCACGCCGCCGACCAGTCGCTGGCCAGCAGGGTCGCCAGGGCCGCAGCGCTTGGCGGATCCAGATCCACCGTCGCGCCCAGGGCCGGGGCGGCCGGCCAGCCGGCGTCAGTGAAGGTGCGGCCCTCATGGACGCGGACACCTTCGTATCGGGGAATGACGTGGAAGTGCACGTCGCGGTCGACCATCATCAGCATCAGATAGTTGATCTTCTCGTAGGCCACGAACCTGCCCAGTAATCGCTCGATTCCGTCGATCGCCACCTTCAAATCAGCGAAGGCGGCGGGGCTGAGCTGAGAGAAGGCTTCCGCCGCTTCCTTGCATACAAGGACCAGGGCCCCAAGCGTTGGCTGCTTGGGACGAACCAGAACAAGCCAGTGGTCGGTTTCGGCCACCCTGGTGTCGGGGTAGCCAAAGTTCACGGCGGTTGGATTGGTCATGTGCGGGCTCTTCCCGTGGCGTCGCGCGCCGCCGATTCACAATAGGGACGCGGGCTTTTTCATGGAAGTGCGATCAGCACTAGGCCAGCACGTACCGGCCCAGCTCTGCCACATCACCGGTTTGCGGATCCAGCCCGCGCGCGATGACCCGAACCGACACCGCGTCGGCGCCATCTCGGGTGATCTCGATGGCGTGCCAGCGCGCGGCCGGGTGCTTGCCCCGTCCCAGGGCCGAGGCCGAGGGCACGCCCAGGACGGGGATCGCCGCGCCGTCCGGACCTGGTGTGGTCGCCACCAGCCCTTCGTGAGCGTGGCCGTGCAGCACCAGATCGACGCCCTGGCGGGCCAGGATCGCACCTAGGCCCTCCCGGTCGTCCAGCGACTTGCGCCTTGAAACGGCGCCCGGGGTCGGCGGGTGGTGGATCAGGACCACCCGGAACAGGTCGCGATGAGCGGGGTCGGCCAGCAGGGCCTCCAGCCGCGTCAGCTGCGCCTGGCCCAACCGGCCGGTCGCCAGATGCGGCGCGGTGGGGATGGCCGAGCACAGATTGATGATCGCCACACCGTCGCGGATCCGAAGTCTGGGAAAAGCGACTTCGTCGCCGTCGCCCAGCCAGTCCGACCAGGCGGCGAATCGTTCGGGGCCCGTTGCGCCGACCAGGGCGTCATGGTTGCCCGGGCTCAGAGTGATCCTATCTGACGCACCAAGCCCGTTCAGCCAATGGCGCGCGGCCTCGACCTCGACGGTGGAGGCGAAATTGGTCAGATCGCCGGTGACGGCGATGTGGTCGGGCGCATAGGTCTTGATGTCGGCGACAAGGGCGGCCAGCACGTCGGGCTGATGCTCCTTGTGCTTGCGCCGCCAGGCGATGCGGCTGAGCAAACGCTTGGAAGCGAGGTCCCGCCAGCCGAACGCCCCTGCGGGTGGCGGCAGATGCGGGTCGGAAAGGTGGGCTATGCGGAATATCGACAAGTCAGAATCGCGCTTTTTGGCCATAAACGAAACGAAGCTGCTTATCATTCGCCACGAATTTCCAGGGGTTCTCGCACATTGACCGGCGGAAGTAATCAGGGCGGCGACGCCAGGCCGGCGGCCATCACGGTCGGCCAGGCGTCCACGCGCATCTGGGGCATGACCTCGGCCCAGCGCCTGTCGCGGATCTATGGCCGCGTGGGGCTGAGCGAAGTCACGCGCGAAACGGCGCCCGCCAACGGCGACGTGGTGGTGGTCGACGCCGGCTGGGTGTTCGATGAGGCGCTGATCCGCGCCCTGGCGGGACGGCCCGGCGTGGCGCTGATCGACGAGAGCGGCCGCGTCGTGGCGTTCAACCTGCCGGCCGATCGCGCGCTTGCCGTCGGCGAGGACCTTTCTGCTGTGGTCGGTGAGGCCCCGCGTCTGACAGCCATGGAACTGGGCTCGGCCTATAACAGCGAACTGCGCAAGCGCGAGCCGCCGGTGCTGGAGCGCCTGACGCCCGAGACGGTCGATGCAGTCGAGAAGCGGTTGTTCAAGGGCTCGTACAAGGGCGTCACGGACCTCGTGACAAAATATGTCTGGCCCGCGCCGGCCCGGGTCGTCACCCGCTGGTGCGCCCTTGCCAAGATCACGCCCAACCAGGTCACCTTCGCCAGCTTCCTGATGGTGCTGGCCGCCTTCTGGCTGTTCTGGACCGGCCAGTATGGCCTGGGTCTGGTCTGCGCCTGGATCATGACCTTCCTGGACACCGTCGATGGCAAGCTGGCCCGGGTGACCCTGACCTCGTCCAAGTGGGGCAATGTCTTCGATCACGGCATCGACCTGATCCACCCGCCGTTCTGGTGGTGGGCCTGGTTTGTCGGCCTGGGCGCCCTGGGCTTCACCGTGCCGCACGGCGGGTTGCTGCTGGCCATCGTGGTGGGCGGCTATGTGGCCCAGCGGGTGGAGGAGGGGATCTTCCTGTCGCTGTTCAAGGTCGAGATGCACGCCTGGCGGCCGTTCGACAGCTTCTTCCGGCTGATCACCGCGCGGCGGAACCCCAACCTGCTGTTCATGACCGCGACCACCCTGGTCGGCCGGCCTGACATCGGCTTCGTGCTGGTGGCCGCCTGGACGGCGATCTGCTTCGTCGTGCACGCCAGCCAGATCGTTCATGGCCTGCTGACCCCCAGGGGCGGCGTCACCTCCTGGCTGTCGCGCTGATGAAGGTTGGCGTCGTCCACAATCCGCGCAGTCACGCCAATATGGGGCGCAGCGCGGAGTACTGGGCTCCGGATGATGTGATGCTGGTGCGGCCGGCCACGCGCGAGGCGCTGGAGGTCGACCTGATAGCCTTCGCGGCGCGCGGCGTTGAGCTGCTGGTCATCGACGGCGGCGACGGCACGATCCGTGACGTGCTGAGCCTCCTGCCGCGCGCCTTTGGCCAGGCGTCCCCGCTGATCATTCTGTTGCCGTCCGGAAAGACCAATGTTCTGGCCATTGACCTGGGCGTGCGACGGGGCTGGACGCTGCACGAAGCGCTGATTGCGGCGCGCTCGCCCAAGGCGGTGATCAAGTATCGCGCGCCGCTGGAAGTGTCCTGGGACGATGGGCGGGCGGCCATGAGCGGCTTTGTGTTCGGGCTCGGCGCGTTCGTGCGGGCCACCAAGATGTCCAAGAGCGTCAACCGGATGGGGGCGTTTCACGGCCTGTCCGTGGGCCTGACCCTTATCGGTGCGGCGACGGGCGCGCTGTTTGGCGGCGCGCGCGACCACTGGCGCGAGGGGGTGCCGGTCGAGCTGTCCATCGACGGGGAGCCGGCCCCCAAGGGCAACCGCTTCCTGTTGATGGCGACGACCCTGAAGCGCCTGCCCCTGGGCATCAAACCGTTCGGGCCGCCCCGGGAGGGCCTCAAGGCGCTGGACGTCGACGCCCAGCCTCAGCGGCTGCTATCGGCCTTGATCACCCTGCTGGGCGGCGGAGATGCGCCATGGCTGGCAAGGCAGGGCTATCGCCGCGGAGATGCAAAGTCCCTGCGCATTCAGACCTGCGACGCGTTTGTGCTCGACGGCGAGGTCTATGAAGGATCGGGCGGCCTGACCGTCTCTCTTGGGCCTACCCTGCGGTTCCTGGCGTCATGACCAGCCCCGTGCTGGCGATGGTCGAGGCCGAGTTGCGCGCCCCTGCGCCGCCGCATGCCGTCGCCTTCGCCCGCCAGTTGGTCTCTGCGTTTGAAAATCCCGTGGCCGTGCTGTTCTACGGCTCGGTTCTGCGCACGGGCGACCTCGACGGCGTCATGGATTTCTATGTGCTGACCAGCCAGGCCCGTCGCGGCTGGCGCGGTGTGGTCGCCCGCAAGCTTTGGCCGGACGTCAGCTATCACGAGGTCGAGCACCAGGGCCGAACCCTGCGCGCCAAGGTCGCGTCGATGACTCTGGCCCAGTTCGCTCTGGCGGCGCGGGGGCGTGAGATCGACACCACGATCTGGACGCGCTTCGTCCAGCCCTCGGCCCTGGTCTGGTCCTCGAGCGCCGAGATCGAACCGGTCGTGATCAACGCCGTAGCCGAGGCCGCCCACTCGGCCGCGCGGTTCGCGGCGGCGCTGGGGCCTGTCGAGGGCCCGTCAGAGGCCTATTGGTCGGCCCTGTTCCAGCAGACCTACAAGGCCGAGTTCCGCGTCGAGCGCGGCGGTCGCGAGCAGTCGATCCTGGCCTTCGACGCCGAGCGCTATGATCGTCTGCTGGTCGCCTGCTGGCGCGAACAGGGCCTTTTGGACATTCTCGCGCCCGGATCCGTCCAGCCCAATCTGACCGAAGAGGCGCGGTCCCGTTTCGGGCGCGCCTGGCAGGTGCGGCGGCGGATGGGCAAGTCGCTGAACGTCGCCCGTCTGATCAAGGCCGCCTTCACCTTCGAGGGAGCCGCCCGCTATGCGGCGTGGAAGATCGAGCGTCATACGGGCGTGCCGGTGCCGTTGACGCCGTGGCGCGAGAAGCACCCGGTGCTGGCCGCGCCGGGCGTGCTGTGGGACCTGTGGCGCGCCCAGAAGGCGCGAAAGGCCGAGGCTTAGCCGCCCCGGCCTTGGGCGGCGTCAGGCGGAAACGCGCTGGCGCTGGTTGTCGATTACACCCATCGCGGCGCCGACGCTGGCGAACACGGACAGGACCTTTTCAATCTGCTCGTCGGTATGGGCCGCGCTGACGCTGGTGCGCAGCAGCGGACGGCTGTCGGGTGTAGCCGGCGGCAGGGCCAGGTTCAGATAGACGCCGTTCTGCAGCAGGGCGTTCCACATGCCGATCGCGCGTTCCTGATCGGGCATGGTGATGGCGACGATCGGGCTGGCGGTCGGGCCGGTCTGGAAGCCCAGCTCGGTCAGGCCGTCATAGAGGCGACGGGCGTTGGCCATCAGGCGATGGCGCAGTTCAGGCATTTCTTCCAGGCGCCGCAGCGCGACCAAGGTCGAGCTGACCACGGCCGGCGGCAGCGAGGCGGTGAACATGTAGGGACGGCAGACGACGCGCATGACGTCGAAGTCGTCCATGTTGCTCACGCAGAAGCCGCCGATGGCGCCCAGGCTCTTGGAGAAGGTGCCGACCACGAAGTCGACATCGTCCTCGACGCCTTCCTGTTCGGCTAGGCCGCGACCGTTCTCGCCCAGCACGCCCATCGAGTGGGCTTCATCGACCAGCAGGTAGCCGCCCAGTTCGCGCTTCACAGCGGCGATTTCCTTGAGCGGCGCGGTGTCGCCGATCATCGAATAGATGCCTTCGACCACGATCAGGCGCTCGCCGGGCATGTCCTTCATGCGGCGCAGGCGCTTGTAGAGGTCTTCGGGGTCGTTGTGGCGGAAGCGGATGACCTCGGCGTGGCCAAGGCGCGAACCGTCATAGATGCTGGCGTGGCTGTCGGCGTCCAGGATCAGGTGGTCGCCGCGACCCACCAGGGTCGACAGAACGCCCAGATTGGCCTGGTAGCCGGTGGTGAACACCATGGCGTGCTTGCGACGATAGAACTTGGCCAGGGCCTGCTCGAGTTCGACATGGGCTTCGAAGCTGCCGTTGGCGATCCGCGAACCGGTCGTTCCGGTGCCCCGCTCCTGCACCGCCTTGACCGAGGCCGCGATGCTTTCGGCGTCGAAGGTCAGACCAAGATAGTTGTTGGTGCCCAGAAGGATCGTGGGGCGGCCGTCGATAACGCCCTCGGTCGGTGAAACTACCGCATCGAGCCGGACGTTGAAGGGATCAGCCCCGGCTGCCCGGATCGCTTGATAGGCATCGCGGTAGCCGAGATGTTTGTCGAACAGCCCCATAGTTATCCCTTATTCCGAAGATCTTTTATCAGATTGGACAAGTCGCCCACCGTCTCGACCGAGGCCAGATGATCAAGCGGGATCGAGATGTCGAACGCGTCTTCCAGCTCCATGATGATGTTCATCAGAGCCAGGGAATCGACCTGAAGGTCACGGCCGATATGCGTCTCGTCGGAAACCTCAACGGTGCGTCCCAGCACCGAGGACGCCGCCAGGCCGATTTCACGCAAGGTAAGATCTGTAACCGCTTTCATATCGACTCGCTGAAACCCCCGTTAGCGGGTCTGACTGGCTCCAATTGTAACAGCCTCATTGTCGGATTTCTGTCAAAATTGGCTGCTACAATCAGTCCATAGAAACTAAAAATCCCTTTGCGCGATACCATTGCACGCTTTGGGCGAAACCTGAGTCGATCCCGTATCGCGGAGCGATAGCGCTGGGAAGACTTTCGCTGTCCGAGACGCTCCAATCCAAATGGAGCATTTCGCGCGCTTTGCCAGTCGTGAAAATCGAAATCTTCCCATTGGCGAGTGATACGCCTTCGGACAGTTGCGCCAGGGCGCTGATTAGCCATGTGGGCACGCGGGCGATGTAGGGCGCTTTGCCCACCGCGCGCGCGGCTGCAGTCATCACCTCGGTCCAGCTGTATCCATCCGTGCGCGCGTCCGACAGGGCGAAGACCCCAGACCGGTGATCGATGGCCAGACCCGCGATCGCGGCGACGGCGTCCTCGACATGGATCATGGCGATCCGGGCGGCGGGATCGAGCGCCGGCAGGAACGGCGCGGTCTGGGCCGCCTTGAACAGGCCCAGGGTTTCCATGTCGCCTGGCCCATAGATGGCCGGCGGGCGGACGATGGTCAGGCTGTCGCCGATCACCTCTCGCGCCGCCTCCTCGCCGCCGCGCTTGCTGGCGGCATAGTCCGACAGCGACGGCTCCCGCGCCGCCAGGCTGGAGACGAGCACGAGCCGCGCGCCGGCGGCCCGTGCGGCCAGGGCCACGTCCCTGGAGCCGTCAACATTGGTGCGATCAAAGTCCGCCCGCGACCGCGCCTTGATCAGGCCCGCGACATGGATGACCAGGGTTGCGCCCGCGCAGAGCCGGTCCAGGGCGGCGCGATCCGAAAGGCCGCCGATGACGATCCGGGGCTCCAGCCCCTGCCAGTCCGGATCGATGATGTCGCGACGGGACAGAACCCGCACGGTCCAGTCGTCCGCAACCAGGGCGCGGACAAGGTGACGGCCCAGGAAGCCGGTGGCGCCGGTGACCGCAACGACACCCCGGCTCATGCTCAGGCGCGCTCGGCGTAGGCGCCTGCCAGGAAGGCCGCCTTGGCCTTGGAGCGGCTCAGCTTGCCCGACGAGGTCTGGGGCAGGGCGTGGGCGCCGACCAGATGCACCTGGGTCTCGACGCTGTGGCGCAGGCGCAGGACCGTGGCGACCTGTTCGGCCAGGGCCTTGCGGGTCTCGGGATCGCCGCCGCGCGCCTGGACCAGGACGACCACGACCTCCTCGCCTTCGCCGGGCGTGGAGAAGGCGGCGACGTCGCCACTGCGCAGGCTCTCGATCTCGGCCTCGGCAGTCCACTCCAGGTCCTGCGGCCAGATGTTGCGGCCGTTGAGGATGATCAGGTCCTTGCCGCGCCCGGTGATGACGATCTCGCCGTCGATCAGATAGCCAAGGTCGCCGGTGTCCAGCCAGCCATCGGCCGACAGCACGCGGGCGGTCTCTTCGGGCTGTTCGAAGTATTCCCGCATCAGGCTGGGTCCGCGGGCGTAGATTCGGCCCACGCCGCGCTCGGGCAAGGCCGCGCCGTCCTGGCCCCGGACTTCCAGTTCATGGTGCGGCAGGACGGGGCCGTTGCGGGCGAAGTCGCGGGCGCGATCGGTGTCAGCGGTGATGACCGCCAGGCCCTGTTCCAGCTGCTCGACGTCCAGGGTCTCGACCTTCAGGCCCTGACCCAGCGGCGACATCGACAGGGCCAGGGTGGCCTCGGCCATGCCGTAGCTGGCGACAAAGGCGCTTTCGGAGAAGCCGACCGTCTTGAAGCGCTCGGCGAAGGCGCGCAGCGGGCCTGTGCGGATCATGTCGCCGCCCAGGCCGGCGCTGCGCCAACCCGACAGGTTCAGATGCTCGATCGAGGCGGCCTCGGCGCGGCGGGCGCACAGCTCATAGCCGAAGGTCGGGCTGTAGCTGATGGTGCCGCCGTTCTTGGTCATCAGGTCCAGCCACATCAGCGGCCGGCGCACGAAGGCTCCGGTCGGCAGCAGGTCGACCGTCATCTGGCTGGTCATGGGGCTCAGCAGGAAGCCGATCAGACCCATGTCGTGATAGAGCGGCAGCCAAGAGATGGCGCGGTCGGTGGGGCGAACCTGCAGGCCGTCGCGGGTGATCGCCTGGGCGTTGGCCATCAGGGCGCGATGGGTGACCACCACGCCGGTCGGGAAACGAGTGCTGCCCGACGAGAACTGCAGATAGCAGGTGCGATCAGGCGCGATGACCGGCAGCTCGGCGCCAGCGGCGGGCGGGAGGTCGGCCAGGGTCCCGGCGAAGCTCAGCGGCTGTTTGGCGGCGATCTCGGGCAGCCAGGCGGCCATCGAGCTCGGGCCGATCAGGACCGAGGCCTTGGCCGAGGCCAGCATGCGGGCGATCTGCGCGATATAGGCTTCGCGACCGCCCAGCGGCGCCGGCAGGGGCAGGGGCGCGGGCGGCAGGCCGGCATATTGGCAGGCGAAGAAGGCGCGGACGAAGTCGGCGTCGGTTTCGGCGATCAGGCCGACGCTATCGCCGGGCCGGGCGCCGGCGGCCAGCAGGCGCTGGGCCAACTCCATCGCCTGTTCGCGCAGACGAGCATAGGGCAGGGCCTCGACCAGTTCGCCGCGCAGCGAATAGAGGTTCACACCCGTCTCGCCCTGAGCCGCGAAGTCGAGCGCGGCCGTCAGGGTGGGGAAATCAGCGAAACGAACCGTTCGCCCGGCGCCAGTCGGAGTCATCATCATCACCTGCCGCCTTTGGCGTCGTTTGCGTCATCGGCGCAAGAGGGTTCGTTGTCACTGAGGACGGACGATCGCGCAAGTCGCACGCGGAGTGTCAGAAACATCCCGATGGCCATGGCGACAGCCGCCCCGACCAGCGCTGCGCCGGCGCCGTTCATGCCGAACATCTTGACCAGCGGCGCCAGCGCCAGAAGAAACACCACGCTGACCACCATCCGGACCCGCAGGGCGGCGCCTGCGGCGCGCATCGAGACCAGCATCGGCTCCAGGGGCAGGGCCAGCACGCCGATGGCGGCGGCGGTCACCTGCCAGGTCATGACGCCGGACGCCCCGACATAGGCCTCGCCCATGATCAGGCTCAGCAGGGGCTTGCCGAACAGGGTGGTGACCAGCAGCAGGAGACCGGCCACCGCGCCGCCCAGCAGGGCGACCTGCCCGGCCAGCTTGCGCATCGCCGCGTCGCCGCCGAGCGCGCGGAGCTTGGCCAGTTCGGGATAGAGCGCCGGGACCACCAGCCGGGCCGGCTTGGCCATGCCGTCGGCCACCTGGCGGCCGATTCGCCACAGCGCCGCCTGGGTGGGCCCCAGCAGTGAGCCGACCATCAGGGTGATGACGTGGGTGAAGGCCACATCCAGGCTGCTGCTGAAATTGGTCGCCCAGGCAAATTTCCACACCCCGGGCAGGCCCTCGCCCAAGGGGCCGATCAGCCTGAAGCCGTCGAGCATCCTGCGCTGGGCAAGCTCACGCCAGGCGATGGCGCCCACATAGAGGAACGAGGCCAGCGGGCCGGCCGCCCAGGCCAGCAGGAACGCCCACAGCGGCGCGTGGAGGGCGAACGCGATGCCCGCGCCCACCAGCCGCACGATCGAGCTGACCGCCTGCTCGCCCGCCAGATAGCGGAACTTGTCGAACAGTCGCAGCAGGCCCACCGATGTCGCCGAGGTCATCACCGCGATGGTCAGGGCGTAGAGCGCTGCGGCGGGCGCGAGCTCCCGCGACCAGCCCAGCAGCGAGCCGAACAGCAGGGCGCCGACCACGCCCAGCGTCACGCCGACCAGGCCGCTGCTCAGGTCCAGAAACAGCGAAAAGCGCACCACCTGCTGAAAGCCCTGGCGGTCGTTCTTGAGCAGGGGTTCGGCGCCATATTGCAGAACCGTCTGCCAGGACTGGAACTTGACCACCTCGCCCAGGAACTGGGCGAAGGTCGTGATCAGGTAGAGGACGCCCATCTGGGCCGGGTCCAGGCCCCGGGCGGTCAGGGCGATATAGGCCAGGCCGACAATGGCGTTGACCGTGCGGCCGCCCAGCAGGGTCCCGGCATTGGCCAGGACGCGGGCGAAGACGGAGCGCTCGGCGGTCATGCGGCTTTGGCGGTCCGCGCCAGCACGCGCTCGGCGATGGCGCGGGCGGCGCGTTCCGACGACGGCGTGGCCGTCAGGTCGAAGCTCTCGGCGAAGCCGCTCTTCTGGATCTCGACATAGTCGCCATGACCCAGACGGGCGGCCTCGACGGCGTCGGTCAGGTGATCGACCGAGGTCAGCACTGGGCCGTACTGCCAGTGGTGGAAGCTTTCATCGCCCTGCCAGGCGACCTGGCCGGGATTGAGAAACAGGCACGGCTTGGGCGTGCGCAGGAACTCATAGACCTGGCTGGAGACGTCACCCAGATAGATGTCGGCCGCGCGGGTATAGGTCATGTCGATGGCGGCCGGACCGCCCAGGTCGATATGGATGCGCGGGTGATTTCTGAACGGCTCCAGGGCGGCCAGCATGGCCGGGCCGGCGCCGTCGAACAGCCGGATGTGCGGCGCGAAGATCAGGTTGAAGCGGTCATCGGCCGCGAACTGCTCCAGCACCCTGACGCCGAACTGCGGCCACGAGCCCAGCGTGGCGTGGAAGTGTGGATTGTAGACGACGATGGGCTTTGCGCCGGGGAAGACCGGCATCGGCGAGCCGGGCAGGGCGTCGATGATGTCGAACTTGGGATAGCCGACCATGGCGCAGTTTTCCGGCTTCACCCAGCCGCCCTCGACCATGCGGTCTCGCTGCTTGGGACCGGCGGCCATGACCAGATCGAACAGGCGCAGCCGCGGCTCGAACACCCCGCCCCGGTCGCCCGCGCCGTGCTGGGTATAGACCAGCATGGATTTGCGAACGCCGAACTTGCGCAACAGGGCGGTGGTGCGCTCGGGCGTGACGATGGCGTCCATCTTGCCCAGGGCCATGGCGTTGGCGGCCAGCATCAGCGCCTTGGGCGGCGTCGAGGCCTCCTTCAGGCGCACCCGGCGCAGCCAGGCCGGCGGCAGCAGGCGCGAGGCGATGGGGGCGCCGCCAAGGGCGTCCAGAAGCTGGCGGGCGTAGTCGAGGTGTTCCTGGGTGGTGGCGGCGATCTCGACCTCGATCCCGGGCCAGCCCCTGGCCAGGGCGACAGCGATGGGGAGGCTGTGCAGGATCTGATGCGTCTGGGCGATGTAGAGAAAGCAGACCTTGGGCCTGGGTGGCGCGGACCTGACGGGGCTCATGAGCGTTTCGCCAGCCCGATCAATTGCCGGGATTGAGGCGCGAGCGCACCCGACCCTTGAAGATCACCCGGTCGCCCTTGTCGGTCACCGAATAGCTGTCGGCCTGCACCTGATTGCCCGAGGCCGCGCCGCGCACGGCGGAGTCGCCCATCACCTCGCCGGTGCGCGTATCGATCACGGCTTTTTCGGTCTTGAACGCGTAGCCGTCGCCATTCTGGATCTCGACGTCGCCCGTCAGCAGAAGGGCGCCCCCGGACTCGTCGTAATTGCCCAGCCTTGCCACGATCTGGGTGGGATTGTCCGAGCCGTAGCCGCGCGTCAGCTTCGGGGATTCCAGGGCGACCTTATTGGGGTCGACCTTGTCGCGCACGGCGGCGGTGGCGACGATCAGAAACGCGCGCCCGTCCTTCATGGAGCCCGTAAAGCGCGGATTTTCCATCCGCAACGGCGCACCCGCGACGACACTCGACGCCTTGGTTTCGGCAGCGTGGATGGCGGCCTGCGTCAGGATGGCCCCGCTGACCATCACTGCGACAGCAGGCAAGACAAGGCGCAGAGCGCTGACCGACTTGCGGCGGCGAGGGCGAATCTTGCGCCTCGTGACGAGGACTGAGGACGGAGCAAACGAGGTCATGACAGCCGGTACGCAAAGCGTTGAGCTATCGGCTTAATCCCGTCAGAGCCGACTCCCAAGAGATATTCGACGGGCTCGCAGCTGCGCTACTCGGCACGCCAGAGCCAGAAGGCGTGAAGACAACGACCGGCCCGCCTCTGGCGAGCCGGTCGTCTCAAATCCCAGAGGATCAGCCGTTGACGGCGTCCTTGAGTTGCTTGGCAGGCGTGAAGGCGACCTTCTTGGAGGCCGCAATCTCGATAGCCGCGCCCGTGGCCGGGTTACGGCCGGTGCGGGCCGGCTTGGCCTGGACCTTGAACTTGCCAAAGCTCGGGATCGAAACTTCTTCGCCCCTAACGGCGGCTTCGGTCACGGCCTTGAACACGCCGTCGATGATTGCCTTGGCTTGAGCCTTGGTCAGCTTGTCGTCAGCGGCGACTGCGGCGTCGACCAGATCGGAAACGTTCATTTTGATAGCTCATCCAATGTGGAATCAAGGAGCGTCGAGCCTGACGAACCGGGAAGGATTTGTCACGTCATCCCAGCAAATACGGGCATTTCTGCGTCACGAAAGGCAAGGTTCACCTCCCCGGGCCTGTAAAACTCTGACAACATGCCGAGATCTGCGGGTCTGAGCGTGGTGACGCTCAACTCATGCCATGGTAGCGATAACAGAAATTGGGGGATACGCATGGCGGACGCCGGGCATACGGGCGCGAAGGACGGCGTTGTCGTCGGTCGCAAGGACGGACTGGTCATCGGCGCCGCCTCGGTCGGCACGGTTTTCGAGTGGTACGACTTCTACCTGTACGGTTCGCTGGCCACCTATATCACCCACCATTTCTTCTCCGGTGTGAACGAGACAACGGGCTATATCTTCGCGTTGCTGGCCTTTGCGGCCGGGTTTGCGGTGCGCCCTTTCGGGGCCCTGGTCTTTGGTCGCCTGGGCGATCTGTGGGGCCGCAAGAACACCTTCCTGGTCACCATGCTGCTGATGGGCCTGTCCACCTTCGTGGTCGGCTTGCTGCCCAGCTATGAGCAGATCGGCATCATCGCCCCCATCGCCCTGGTGCTGATGCGCCTGTTGCAGGGTCTGGCCCTGGGCGGCGAATATGGCGGGGCGGCGACCTATGTCGCCGAGCATGCGCCGGCCAATCGGCGCGGGCTCTATACCAGCTTCATCCAGATCACCGCGACGTTTGGCCTGTTCCTCAGCCTGATCGTCATCATGGCGACTCGCAACGTCATCGGCGAGGACGCCTTCAAGGACTATGGCTGGCGCATTCCGTTCCTGATCTCGGTGCTGCTGCTGGGCGTGTCGCTGTGGATCCGCCTGCAGCTTTCCGAAAGTCCGTCGTTCCAGAAGATGATCGACGAGGGCAAGGGCTCCAAGAAGCCCCTGGCGGACAGCTTCGGCAAATGGGGCAACCTGAAGATCGTCATTCTGGCGCTGGTGGGCCTGACCGCCGGCCAGGCCGTGGTCTGGTACACGGGTCAGTTCTATGCGCTGTTTTTCCTGGAGAAGATGCTCAAGGTCGATGGCGGCCTGACCAACATGCTGGTGGCGATCTCGCTGCTGATCGGCACCCCGTTCTTTGTGCTGTTTGGCTGGCTGTCGGACAAGATCGGTCGCAAGTGGATCATCATGGCCGGCTGCATTCTGGCCTGCCTGACCTATTTCCCGCTGTTCAAGACCCTGACCGTCGCCGCCAACCCGCAACTGGCGTCCGCCGTAGCAACTTCGCCGGTGACCGTGTTCGCTGACCCGGCCGACTGCTCGTTCCAGTTCGATCCGATCGGCAAGACGGTGTTCAATACCTCCTGCGACCTGGCCAAATCCTATCTGGCCAAGGCCGGCGTCACCTATACGAACGCAGCGGCTCCCGCCGGGACCGTGGCGCAGGTCAGGATCGGCGAGACCGTCCTGCCGTCCTTCGCGGGCGACACGCTGGACAAGGCGGCGTTCAAGGACCGCAAGAAGGCCTGGGAGGCCCAGCTTGGCGCGGCGCTCAAGACGGCCGGCTATCCCGCCAAGGCCGACAGCGCCTTGGTCAACAAGCCGCTGGTGGTCGGGATCCTGACCCTGCTGGTGATCTATGTGACCATGGTCTACGGGCCGATCGCCGCCATGCTGGTCGAGATGTTCCCGACCAATATCCGCTACACCTCGATGAGCCTGCCCTATCACATCGGCAACGGCTGGTTTGGCGGCTTTCTGCCGACCACGGCCTTCGCCATGGTCGCGGCCACGGGCAATATCTATTACGGCCTCTGGTATCCGATCGTGGTGGCGGGCGTGACGGCCGTGATCGGCATCCTGTTCCTCAAGGAAACCAAGGACGTCGATATCGAGGCCTAGGGTCGCGAGACTAGAGGCCCGCGCGGCGGCGCGCCACGCGCTCGCGGGCCACAGCGGCCTGAGCCGGCAGGTCGAGGCGCTCATACAGGTCCGCAAGCGCCTGGTTGACGGGCAGGCCGTCGGGATCGAAGCCGCGGCGCAACTCCAGCATCTGCTGGGCTTCGGACAGGCGGTCGGACCGGATCAGGGCGTCCAGCACGATCTGGTCGAAAAGATCGCGCTGCGCGTGGCTGCCACCCACTTCGGCCAGACGGGGCAGGGCCGCGCGCAGGCCTCGCAGGGCGGCCGGATAGTCGCCGCGCACATGGGCGACCAGACCTTCGGCGGCGGGCAGGGCGACATCACGCCAGGTGGCGCGAACGAAGTCTGGCGCTTCGACGGCCGCCCGCCGGATCGCCGCCAGAAGCTGGTCCGCCTCGGGCCGACCGGCTCGGGCCAGGCCGAACAGATATTGTAGCGACAGGAAAGGCTGCACGATGTCATCGGCGCGGGCGGCGAGATGGTCGGCCAGATCGCTCCAGCGCGGTCCGACATCGACGCCGGCCAGCTCCAGACGGGCCAGTAGCGACACCGCCCCGACCTGGTCCTGTGAATAGTCCCTGGACTGCGTCCAGCAGTGCTCATCATAGGCCGCCAGCGCCGCCTCGAACCGGCCCTGGCTGAGATAGAACAGCGCCAGGTGCCACCAAAGGTGGGTGTCCATGAACGAGTTCAGGTCGGTCCAGGTGTCGCGCACGCCCTCCAGGAAGGCGACGCCCTCGTCGATGCGGCCCTGGGTCAGCATGACATGAGCCAGGGCGTGCTGGGCCCAGGGCTCCTTGCGCTGCAGGGACAGGGCATGGCGGGCGGCGGCCTCGGCCTCTTCCAGCAGGTGGCACTGCTCGTAGGCGAAGGCCAGCATGCCGTGCAGGTAGGGAATGTCGCCGGCCGCTGGCAGGCAGCGACTGGCCGCGCGCAGCATGGCGGGAAAGTCGCCGCGATTGAAGTCGTGGTACTGCCGCAGCTTCAGGATCAGCAGATCGCGCGGCCAGGCCTCGAGAATGGCGTCGGCGATCGATAGCGCGCCGGGGATGTCGTCGGCGGACCAGGCCGAGACGAAGGCCACGATCTGGCGCTCGCGTTCATGGGCGCCGTCTAGGGCAGCCTGGGCGCGCGCCAGATAGGGCGCCGCGCGGGCTGCAGCGTCCGGCGCTTCCAGCAGCAGCCAAAGGACGGCGGCATAGGCGTTGAGCAGCGGCTCGCCGGGCGCGGCGTCGGCGGCCGCCAGGATGTTGGCGGCGCGGGTCTCATAGGCCAGGAAGCCGGCGATGAAATCGTCCACCGCAGCCTGGGCGGCGTCACTGGCGGCGGAGACAGGGTTGCCGAGATAGTCTGTGCGCATGGCGCCACCCTAGTGGACCTTGGCGGCCTCGTCTTTGGTCGCCTGAGGGAAGGTCAGGTCGGCAAGCTCGGTCGCGCTCCAGCTTGTGTCGCGGGGCGCCAGGATCAGCGGCGCGCGGGTCTCGAAGCCTCGCAGCATCCGGCCGGTCTGGCCCAGATCGGGCGCGGCGAGGCTTTCACTCATGACGATGGCGGTCACGCTCAGGCCACGCGAACGGATCACCTCCAGCGCCGTCAGCACGTGGCTGACCGTGCCCAGATAGGATCCGGCGACCAGTAGGACCGGCAGGTTCAGCGCGACCATCAGGTCCAGATTGGTGGCCGTGTCGGTCATGGGCGACATCACTCCGCCGGCGCCCTCGATCAGCAGCAGATCGCGGTCGGGTCGCGCCAGGCGGTCCTGGCAGTCGCCAACCAGGTCATCCAGGCTCAGCACGTCGCCTTCCAGAGCTGCGGCCAGGTTGGGGGCCAGTGGGGCGCGATAGCGGCGGGGCGAGATGCGGTGCAGGGCGCCCGGCTCGTCCAGCGCCTGGGCCAGGCGGCCGGGATCGCTGACATCCGGATCGTCGGGATCAAAGCCGCTGACCACCGGCTTGAAGGCGTCGATGCTCTGGCCTCGCAGGCGGAGGGCGCGGATCAGGGCGCAGGCGACATGGGTCTTGCCGATGTCGGTGCCGGTTCCGGCGACGAACAGGCTTTTCATGCGGCAGGGTCCCGGCGGATGTCGGCGATCAGATCCGCCAGTCGCATCACATCGGCGTCCGAATGGGCGGCGCTGAAGGCGATCCGCAGCCGCGCCGTGCCCTCGGGCACGGTGGGCGGCCGGATGGCGACGACCAGATAGCCCTCGGCCTCGAGCTTCGCAGAAGCGGCCAGCGCCGCTGTGGCCGAGCCGATCACGACGGGGACGATCGGGCTTTGGGCAGGCGGCAGGCCCAGGGCCTCGGTGAAGGCGCGGGCCTTGGCCAGAGGCAGGGCGGTCAGGGCCGGCTGGGTCTCGATGATGTCCAGCGAGGCCAGGGCGGCGGCGGCGCAGGCGGGCGGCAGGCCGGTGGCGTAGACCAGCGTGCGGGCCCGGGTCTTCAGCAGGTCGATCACGGCCTGGGACCCGCACAGATAGCCGCCATAAGAGCCCAGCGCCTTGGACAGGGTGCCCATCTGCAGCGGGATCTCGGCGCCGGGGAACAGCGCCGCCGAGCCTCGGCCCTCGGCCAGCACGCCCACGCCGTGGGCGTCGTCGGACAACAGCCAGGCGTCATGCGCGTTGCAGAGGGTCGAGAGCTGGTCCAGCGGCGCGATATCGCCGTCCATCGAGAACACGCCGTCGGTGGCGACCAGGGCGTGACGTGCCGACGGGCGCTCGCTGGTCAGCAGCCGTTGCAGATCAGCGATGTCATTGTGCTTGAAGGCGATCGTCCGGGCGCCGGACAGCTTGGCGCCGGCCCAGATGCAGGCATGGGCCAGTTCGTCGATCAGGATCAGGTCGCCCGGCCCGACGACGGTGGGAATCACGCCCATATTGGCCAAATAGCCCGAGCCGAACACGCAGGCGGCCTCGGTTCCCTTCAGCCGCGCCAGGCGCTTTTCCAGATCGCCCAGCAGCGGGTGATCGCCGGTGACCAGGCGCGAGGCCGCCGCGCCGGCCCCATAGTTCAGCGCCGCTTCGGCGGCCGCCGCCCGCACAGCCGGATGGTGCGAGAGGTTCAGATAGTCGTTGCAGGAAAACGAAATCAGCCGCCGGCCGTCCCGTTCCACGACCGCGCCGTCCAGCCGGCGGGTCGGCTTCAGACGGCGACGCAGGCTCTGGGCGTCGAGGGCGGTCAGCTTGTCGCCGGCGAAGGCGTCGAGGCTCTGCATGCTGTTTCCCGTTTGCGAAGGCAGGGCGCAGGGCATAGGCAAGGCGCCCTTTCGACGCAACGCAGGATCGCCATGACCCCCGATTGGATGAGCGCCGGCGCGGCCCACGTCTGGCGGCCCTATTGCCAGATGCAGACCGCCCGGCCGCCGTTGCCGGTGGTCGCCACGCGGGGCTCGCGGCTGGTGCTGGCCGATGGCCGGGAGCTGGTCGATGGCCTGGCCTCCTGGTGGACCGCCTGCCACGGCTACAATCATCCGCATATCGCCCAGGCCCTGCGCGACCAGATCGAGCGGATGCCGCATGTGATGTTCGGTGGCCTGGCGCACGAGCCGGCCTACCGACTGGCCAAGCGGCTGGCCGACCTGCTGCCGGGTGACCTGAACCATGCTTTCTTCGCCGAGTCGGGCTCGGTGGCGGTCGAGATCGCCATGAAGATGGCCCTGCAGTTCCACATCAATCGCGGCGAAGCGGGCCGGACGCGGTTCCTGTCGTTCCGGGGCGGCTATCACGGCGACACCCTGGCGACGATGACCGTCTGTGATCCGGAGGAGGGCATGCACAGCCTGTTCTCGGGTGTCATGCCGGCCCAGGTGATCGCCGACCTGCCGCGCGACGCCGAGGGCGAGGCGGCGCTGGACGCCCTGCTGACCGAGCGAGGCGGCGAGATCGCCGCCATCCTCGTTGAGCCCCTGGTCCAGGGGGCCGGCGGCATGCTGCTGCATGGTCCCGACACTCTGCGGGCCCTGCGCCGCCTAGCCGACACCCACGGCCTGCTTTTGATCTTCGACGAGATCTTCACCGGCTTTGGCCGCACGGGATCGATGTTCGCCATGCAGGCGGCCGGGATCGAGCCCGACATCGTCACCCTGTCCAAGGCCCTGACCGGCGGAACATTGCCGTTGTCGGCGGCGGTCGCCAGCACTCGGGTGTTCGAGGCCTTCCTGTCGGACGATCCCGAAGCCGCCCTGATGCACGGCCCGACCTATATGGCCAATCCGCTGGCCTGCGCGGCGGCCAACGCCTCGCTGGACCTGTTCGAGGATGGCGCCTGGCGAGCCGATGTGGCGCGGGTCTCGGCCGCCCTGGCCGAAGGGCTTGAGCCCTGCCGGGCCGCGCCGGGCGTCGTGGATGTTCGGGTGCTGGGCGCGATCGGCGTGGTCGAGTTCGACGCGCCGGTTGCGGTCGGCGATCTGTGCGCCCGGTTCGCGGAAGAGGGCGTCTGGATCCGGCCGATGGGCAAGGTCATCTATCTGACCCCGGCCTTCACGACGCCCGATGCCGACCTGGCCTTGCTGACCCGGGCGGTGCGCCGCGTCATCGGGGCCGATTGACCTTCAGGGGCGCGTCTGGTCCAAGCGGCCATGTCCTCCAATTCGTCCCTGTCTGGTCTGGAACGCCTCGCCATTCTGGCGATCATCCTGACCTGGGGCGTGAACAACGCCGCCGCCAAGGTGGCGACCGAGCACCTGCCGCCGATGATGGTGGGCGGCCTGCGGTTTGGCCTGGCCCTGATCTTCCTGATCCCGTTCATCCGGCCGCCGTTTCCCGAGCCCAAGAAGCTGCTGGGCATCATCCTGCTGTCGGGGCCCATCCATTTTGGCCTGATCTACGTGGCCTTCGGCATGGGCCAGTCGCTGAGCCCGCTGGTCGTGGCCAGCCAGCTGTGGATTCCGTTCACGGCCGTCGCGGCCTGGCGGATGCTGGGCGAGACCATGCGCCTGCCCGCCGTGATCGGCCTGTTGATCGCCTTCGTCGGCGTGGCCTGGATGAGCCTGGACCCGCACGGGGCCGGGGATCTTCCGGCCGTGGCCCTGGTCATTGCAGCCTGCGCCTGCTGGGCGGTGGCGACGGTGCTGGTGAGGATGACCCCGGGGGTGAAGCCGCTGAAGGTTCAGGGGCTGACGGCCATCGTCGCCGCCCCGACCCTGATCGCCATGTCCTTTACGTTCGAGTCCAACGTGGTCGAGCGGGTGATGGCCGCCCCGGCGATCGCCTGGGCCTGCGTAGCCTTCGCGGGCATTGTCTCGACCATTGGGGCCAGCGCGCTGCTGTTCTGGCTGGTCCAGCGCCGCGAGGCGGGGCGCGTGACGCCCTATTTCCTGCTGACGCCTCTGGTGTCGTGCACGATCGGCATCCTGTTCCTGGGCGACCGGCTGACCCCGCAACTGCTGATCGGCGGCGCGGCGACCCTGGCCGGCGTGGCCCTGGTGGCCCTGACCGAGAAGCGGACGGCCAAGCCCGAGGCGATGACGGCGGAGACGGTCTAGAGGCGCGTTTCAGCGCCCCCGCGCTGTCGCTGCGAGGGTGACGGAAAGGGTCGCGGAGCTTCCGGGCTCGCCCGGAGGAAAATAGAAAATACCGTTTCGACGAAGCCGTCCGCTCCGCGTGGTCGTTATCCATCAGCGTCCCGTCAGGTGGCCCTGTTCAGGCCTTACCGGGAGCCGGTCTCTCGCGTTTCCGCAAGAAGCCGGCGGTCGAGGCGGGCGAGCCAAGCAAATGACTAATGAACACACCCGTCTGCCCTCATCCACGCCGACGGCGGGCGGGTCTGGCCAGCAACCAGATCCCCGGACCGGTCGAGTATCCCCCTCGACCCCAGTCCCGCTCGATCACACCCCGCCGCCGCAATGGTCGCTGGCCTTGCGCCCTTTCCTCGCGACGAGGTGGGACAAGAATACGGGCGGTTTTCAGGGGGCTGCGTCGATTGTCTGGACGCCCGCTTCGGCGCCCAGGAGCGTGACGCTCAACAACGCCCGTCATCCCGGGACTCGTCCCCGGGACCCATGGGTCGGCCGCACGGTCGGCGGATTACAAACCCCTTACAGGGCAACGGAACGATGGGTCCCGGGGACGAGTCCCGGGATGACGGGGTTGTATTGGCGGGCTCGTGATCCTCCCCCGCCAGGGAGAGGATTCGAGGCGTCTATCCCCGTGCCCATCAGGGGATAGCGCGCGGGTTATCCCCGCGCCGGGCGCCGCTGGAGCTACTTCACCACGCCGCAGGCCACTCGGGCGCCGGCGCCGCCGATGGGCTGGCTGTTGTGGTCGTCGGGGTTGGCGTGGACGACGATGGCCGAGCCGTCGGCGTCGAGCAGGGCCGGGCGGCCGTCGGCGCCCTTCAGCGAGACCAGCGGCGAATAGAGCTCGGCCATGGCCGAACCGTCAGCGCTCGCATGGATGTTGGGCAGATCGCCATTGTCGTTGCCGTCAGGGTTGAGCAGGCCGTGGACGACGGAGGCGGTGGTGTGAACGTGGGCGCCGGCCGACTTGAAGTCTGGCGTGCCGCAGTCGCCCTTCTCGTGGAAGTGCACGCCGTGCCAGCCGGGCGTCAGGCTTTTGAGCTCCAGACGCAGCAGCACGCCGTGCGGCGCTTCCGTGAGGGTTGCCGTCCCCAGATCCTTGCCATCACCGGCCTTGACGGCGGCGGTTGCGGTCTTGGCCCCCGCGGCCGGGGTGGCGGTCTGGGCGGAGACAGCGCCGGGGGCGGCGAGGAGGAGGGTGGCGAAGGTGGCGGCGGCAACGGCGGAACGCATGGGAAATCCTTCAAAAACAAGCGGACGGGGGAGGCTGCTGTCCCGGAAAGGTGGCGCCGCCCTTGGGGGAATGCTAACAGTTAAAGACAGTTCCGTGTTCGATTCTGACGGCGAAAAATCCCCTTGAGCGACGATCAAATCACTACCCCTCCCGAAGGGCCGCGAGGGGATATCGCCCCGATCTTCATCGAGGACGAACTGCGTCGCTCGTATCTCGACTACGCGATGAGCGTGATCGTCAGCCGCGCCCTGCCGGACGCGCGCGATGGTCTCAAGCCCGTTCACCGTCGCGTGCTGTTTTCGATGCACGAACAAGGACATACGCCCGATCGCTCCTATGTGAAGTCGGCCCGCGTGGTCGGTGACGTGATGGGTAAGTATCACCCGCACGGCGACGCCTCGATCTATTTCACCCTGGTCCGGATGACCCAGCCCTTCTCGATGGGTCTGATCCTGATCGACGGCCAGGGCAATTTCGGTTCGGTCGACGGCGATATGCCGGCCGCCATGCGCTACACCGAGTGCCGGATGGCGCCCCCGGCGCTGGCGCTACTGGCCGACCTGGACAAGGACACGGTCGACTTCCAGGACAATTATGACGGCAAGGAACAGGAACCGACGGTCCTGCCGTCGCGGATTCCCAACCTGCTGGTCAATGGCGCGGGCGGCATCGCCGTCGGCATGGCGACCAACATCCCGCCGCACAATCTGGGCGAAATCATCGACGCCTGTCTGGCCATGATCGATGACCCTGAGGTCAGCGCCGAGACCCTGCTGGACATCGTGCCCGGTCCCGACTTCCCGACCGGCGGCGAGATCATCGGCCGCAGCGGTCCGCGCCAGGCCCTGCTGACCGGTCGCGGTTCGGTGATCATGCGCGGCATCGCCTCGGTGGAAGAGATCCGCCAGGGCCGAGAAGCCATCATCATCACCGCGATCCCGTATCAGGTGAACAAGGCCAATCTGGTCGAGTACATAGCCGAACTGGTCCGCGACAAGCGGATCGAGGGCGTCAGCGACATCCGCGACGAGTCCAACCGCGACGGCATGCGCATCGTGGTCGAGCTGAAGCGCGACGCCTCGGGCGACGTGATCCTCAACCAGCTGTACCGTTTCACGGCGCTGCAAAGCTCGTTCGGCGTCAATATGCTGGCGCTGAACCGCAAGCGCCCCGAGCAGATGGGCCTGTACCAGCTGATCGATATCTTCGTGAAGTTCCGCGAAGAGGTTGTCGTCCGGCGCACAAAGTTCGAGCTGGGCAAGGCGCGCGATCGTGGCCACGTGCTGGTGGGTCTGACCATCGCCGTCGCCAATATCGACGAATTCATCCACATCATCCGCTCGTCCAAGGATCCGGCCGAGGCGCGCGAGCGCCTGGTGGCCAAGGCCTGGCCGGCCGGCGACATGATGCCCCTGGTCGAGCTGATCGCCGACCCGCGCAGCCTGCACGAAGAGGGCGGTCTGATCCGTCTGACCGACGAGCAGGCCCGCGCCATCCTGGCCCTGACCCTGTCGCGTCTGACCGGCCTGGGCCGCGAGGAAATCGGCAACGAGGCGCAAGCCCTGGCCGAAGCCATCCGCGGCTATCTGGACCTGCTGTCGGACCGCGCCAACATCATGGCCGTGGTCCGCGAGGAGCTGGTCGAGGTGCGCGAGAAGTTCGCCGTGCCGCGCCGCTGTCAGATCGTCGACGGCGACGCCGACGTGGAAGATGAAGACCTGATCGTCCGCGAGGAAATGGTCATCACCGTGACCATGGGCGGCTATGTGAAGCGCACGCCGCTGGCCAATTACCGCACCCAGCACCGGGGCGGCAAAGGCAAGTCGGGCATGGCCACCAAGACCGAAGACGCGGTCACCCGCGTGTTCTCAGCCTCGACCCACGCGCCGCTGCTGTTCTTCACCTCGGGCGGCAAGGTCTACAAGCTGAAGGTCTGGAGGCTGCCGCTGGGCGCCGCCAATTCGCGCGGCAAGGCGTTCGTCAATCTGCTGCCGATCGAGCCGGGCGAGACCATCACCTCGATCCTGACCCTGCCCGAGGACGAAAGCACCTGGGACCGCCTGGACGTGATGTTCGCCACCCGCTCGGGCAGCGTGCGTCGCAACAAGCTGTCGGACTTCGTCGACGTGCGCCGCAACGGCAAGATCGCCATGAAGCTCGATGACGGCGACGGCATTATCGGCGTCGGCGTCTGCGGGACCGAGAACGACATCCTGCTGACCACGGCCGTCGGCCGCTGCATCCGCTTCTCGGCCGATGAGGTCCGCGTCTTCGCCAGCCGTGATTCGACCGGCGTGCGCGGCGTGAAGCTCGCCGAGGGCGACGAAGTGATCAACATGGCCATCCTGCGCGGCGTCGACGCCACGCCGGCCGAGCGCGCCGCCTATCTGAAACATGCCCGCGCCATGTTGCGCGCGGCCGGCGAGGAGGGCGACGACGCCCCGGCGCCGGAAGAGTCCGACGAGGACGTTGGCGAGGCCAGCCTGACGCCGGAACGCATCGCCCAGCTGGGCGCGGCCGAGGAGTTCATCCTCACCGTCTCGTCTGAAGGCTTCGGCAAGCGCACCAGCGCCTATGATTATCGCCGCACGGGCCGGGGCGGTCAGGGGCTTACGGCCCAGGATCTCTCCAAGCGCGGCGGCCGCCTGGCGGCCTCGTTCCCGGTCGAGGACAGCGACGAAATCCTGCTGGTGACAGACGCCGGACAGTTGATACGGTGCCCCGTCTCGCAAATTCGTGTTGCAGCGCGGAATACTCAGGGCGTAACCGTGTTCCGCACCGCGAAGGACGAACATGTCGTGAGCGTGGAGCGGCTGGCTGACGCCGGCGGCGGCGACGACGATCAGGGCGAATCAAGCGGGGCGGACTAGACCCCGTAGAGCGCCGATAACGCAGGGGGTTGCATGAGGGTCGGGCTTTATCCCGGAACGTTTGATCCGGTCACCAACGGCCATCTCGACATCATCGGTCGGGCAGTGAAGCTGGTCGACAAGCTGGTGATCGGCGTGGCGGTGAATATCGGCAAGGGGCCGCTGTTCTCGCTGGAAGAGCGGGTCGCAATCCTTGAGCGGGAAACCGCGCACCTCAACAAGCTGGCGGTGATCGAGGTCAGGCCCTTCGACAGTCTGCTGATGCACTTCGCGCGCGAGGTCGGCGCTCAGATGATCGTGCGCGGCCTGCGGGCCGTGGCCGACTTCGAGTACGAATTCCAGATGACCGCCATGAACCAGCAGCTGGATCGCGAGATCGAGACGGTGTTCCTGATGGCCGATCCCCGGCACCAGGCCATCGCCTCGCGGCTGGTCAAGGAGATCGCGGCCCTGGGCGGCGACATCTCCAAGTTCGTGCCCGCCGGGGTGGGCGAGCAACTGGTCGCCAAGCTGCGCAAGACCTGAATCAGCGGGTTTGCCGTGAAGCTGTCGAAATCATAGGCTTCAACACGGCGGACTTGTCGCGGGGGCGTCGTCGTTCTACGCCCCGTCTGCCTTTCTGTTCGGGGATTTCCATGAAGCTTGCGTATTCCGTCGCCGCTCTGGCGCTGCTGGCCACGACCGCTGTCGCGCACACGGCGTCGGCCCAGACGCCGCCCGCCCAGGTTGGCGACTGGCGCACGCCCGATCCCCAGAACGTGCTGGTCATCGAGACCAACAAGGGCCGGATCATCGCCGAGCTCAGCCCGCAGGCCGCCCCGGCGCATGTGGCGCGCATTCGCGAGCTGACCCAGGCCGGCTTCTATGACGGCCTGACCTTCTTCCGCGTCATCGACAGCTTCATGGCCCAGACCGGTGATCCCGACAACACCGGCGCCGGCGGCTCGGACAAGCCCGACATGACGGCCGAGTTCACCTTCCGCCGTGGCGCTGACACGCCCCTGGCCACGCCGGGCAAGACCGGCAGCAACGAGACCGGTTTCGTCGGTGTCCTGCCTGTGACCAGCCAGCCGGCCGCCCTGGCGGTGATGACCGCCGACCGCAAGGTGGCCACCTGGGGCAATTTCTGTCCTGGCGTGCTGGGCATGGCCCGGGCCAGCAATCCCGACAGCGCCAACAGCCAGTTCTTCTTCATGCGTCAGTACTATGCCTCGCTGGACAAGACCTACACCGCCTTTGGCCGGGCCCTGTCGGGCCTGGACGTGATCCGCGCGATCAAGGTCGGCGAGCCGGCGCCCGATCCGCAGGACAGGATGATCAGCGTCCGGCTGCTGGCCGATCTGCCGGCCGACAAGCGCCCCTCGGTACAGGTCATGGATACCCGCGGCCCCGCCTTCGCCGCCCTGGCCGCCAAGCGCCGGGCCGAGATGGGAGCCAGCTTCAGCAATTGCGACGTCGAAATCCCGGTGCAGATCAAATGAAGCCATCCGCCGTTGTCGTCCTGGGCCTGAGCCTGGCCCTGCTGGCCAGTCCGGCGCTGTCCGCTGCCAGGTCCAAGGGCAAGGCGCGGGGCGTCGCCCCGCCTGCGGCGGCCGACTGGCGGATCCCCGACCCCGACAACGTGATGGTGATCGACACCAACAAGGGCCGGGTGGTCGTCGAACTGACCCCCGAGGTCGCGCCCGGCCACGTGACCCGGATGCGCGAACTGACCCGGGCTGGCGTCTATGACGGCCGCACCTTCTTTCGGGTCATCGACCGGTTCATGGCTCAGACCGGCGACCCGAAGGACAATGGCGAAGGCAATACCGACAAGCCCAACCTGAAGGCCGAGTTCACCTTCCGGCGGACGGCTGCGACGCCCTTTACGCCGGCCGCCGCGCCGTCAGGGCTGCAGGTGGGACTGCTGGGTTCGCTGCCGGTGTTCAGCCAGCACTGGAGCTGGAACGAGGTCACGGCCGACGGCAATGTCTCGGCCTGGGGCACCTATTGCCCCGGCGTGGTGGGCATGGCCCGAGACGACGACAACAATTCGGCCAACAGCCAGTTCTTCCTGATGCGCCAGCCTTATCCCTCACTCGACAAGCGCTACACTGCCTTTGGCCGGGTGATCAGCGGACTGGAGACCATCCGCGCCATCAAGACCGGCGAGCCGGTGGCCGCGCCTCAGGACCGCATGGAGAAGGTGCGGATGCTGTCGGACATTCCCGAGAAGGAGCGTCCCAGGGTGCGGGTGATCAACACCCAGGGCGCGTGGTTTGCGGGCGAGATTCGCCGCCAGCGCGCGATCAAGGGCGCGGATTTCTCGGTCTGTGATCTGAAGATCCCGGTCGATATCCGCTAGTCTCTCACCCTTTTGGGGCGCGTGGCGGTTCACAGCGGGGGGAAAAGCGCGCTAGAAGCGCCTTCACCATTTCGCACCCAAGGGATGACCATGTCGGCCGACCTCGAAAACACCCTGATCCTCACGCTGGAAAGCGGCCCGGTCACCATCCAGATGCGCCCCGACCTGGCCCCCGGCCACGTCGACCGCATCAAGGAACTGGTCCGCGAGGGCTTTTATGACGGCGTGGTCTTCCACCGCGTGATCCCGGGCTTCATGGCCCAGGGCGGCGATCCGTCGGGCACCGGCCGCGGCGGCAGCGACAAGCCGGACATCAAGGCCGAGTTCTCCAAGGAAGCCCACGTGCGCGGCGTCTGCTCGATGGCCCGCACCCCCGATCCCAACTCGGCCAACAGCCAGTTCTTCATCTGCCTGGACGACGCCACCTTCCTCGACGGTCAGTACACCGTCTGGGGTCAGGTTTCCGAGGGCATGGACCACGTCGACGCCCTGCCCAAGGGCGAGCCCCCGCGCACGCCGGGCAAGATCGTCAGCGCCAAGATCGCCGCCGACGCCTGATCGGGCTTCTGCTGAATACGAAGACGGCCCCGGAGCGATCCGGGGCCGTTTTTTGTTGGGGCTTGGCCGGGTCCGAAACCGGCGTCGGAGCCGAAGACCGCTCACGACCCCACCCTGCCATTTGCGATGTTCGCCTTGGGCGCCAGTCGCCGATCCGGCGGGTGCGCAGCCTCTCGCAATAGTTGCGCCGCCCGGACTTTATCGACATAGTTCGGTCAGTATCGGGGGATCACATGAACATGTATTTCGTCGCCGGCGGCGTAGCGCTCGGCGTCTTCGCCATTGGATTCCTGATCGCGCTTGTTCTGCGCCGTGTGGTCCCAACCAACGAAGTTCACATCGTCCAGCGCGGGCGGTCTCGCGTCAGCTACGGCGCCAGTCAGTCGGCCGGAAACGTCTACTACGAGTGGCCCGCCTTCCTGCCCAGGATCGGTGTCCTGGTGACCAAGTTCCCGGTCTCCATCTTCGACGTGAACCTGAAAGACTACGAAGCCTACGACACCGGGCGCCTCCCGTTTCGGGTGGACGTGCAGGCGTTCATGCGGATCGCAAAGTCGGACACGGCGGCGGAAAAGGTCGCCAATTTCGACGAACTGCAACATCAGCTGTCTGGCATCCTTCAGGGCGCCGTCCGGAACGTGCTGGCCACCCACAAGCTCGAAGACATCCTCGAAGCCCGATCAACCCTGGCCGAGGCCTTTACCGCCCAGGTGGACAAGCAGCTGCTGGCTTGGGGCGTCGAGACGGTCAAGAACATCGAGTTCATGGACATCCGCGACAGCGCCAATTCGCAGGTCATCGCCAACATCATGGCGAAGGAAAAATCCCGCATTGACCGCGAGAGCCGTGAGGCCGTGGCGATGAACAGCCAGTTTGCCCAGACCAAGGAGATCGAGGCCCAACGGATCGTCGAGGTGAACAAGCAGGACGCTCTGCAGCAGGTCGGAATGCGGACGGCCGAGCAGGAAAAGCAGGTCGGTATCGCCAAGCAGGTCGCCGAGCAGGAAGTTCTGGTCGCCCAGAAGGACACCACCGAACGTGAGATGGATGTGAAGCGGGTCGCCGATACGCGCTCCGCCGACATCGCCAAGGGGGTCGCGGAAGTTCAGGCCGCCCAGGAGCGCGAGGTCATGATCATCCGGGCGGAGGGGCAGCGCCGACAGCAGGTCATCGCCGCAGAGGCTGAACGTCAACGGCTGGAGCTGGTCGCGCAGGGAACGCTGGCGCAGCAGAAGCTCGACGCCGAAGGACTACTGGCGCAGGGCCAGAGCCGCGCCGAAGCCGAGCGGCTCCTGCTTCTGGCGCCGGTCTCGACGCAGATTGAACTCGCCAGGGAGATCGGCGGCAATGACGGCTACCAGACCTACCTGGTGCGCGTTGAGCAGATCAAAGCCGGCCAGGCCGTGGGTGTCGCCCAGGCCGAGGCCCTGAGCGCCGCCGATATCAAGGTGATCGTGACCGGCGGCGACGTGCCCGGGGGCATGAGCAGCATCACCGACGTGTTCAGCGCGAGGGGCGGCCAAGCCTTCGGAGCGATGCTGGAGGGGCTGGCTCAGACAGACGCAGGCAAGGCCGTGGTGGAGCGGGCAACGAAGGGCGCTGCAAAGCCCAAAGAGTAGCGTCGTAAAGGTCCGTTCGGCCGCCGACGGGAATTTCAGCAAACCGCGCCGCTCTCAAGGTCGTCTTCCCCCCAGAGGACGATCGCAACGCCCGCTGTCGGCGCGGACGGAAGATCACCGGCTGCCGTATCGCCCCTATTCAGGAGCGAGACGCCGAACGCCTAATCCCGCCGCAGCTTGACGATGATCGGCCGGTGGTCCGAACCCAAAGCCGGCCCGCGCGTGACGCTGACGGTCTTCCAGGCCTTGCCCGCATAGACGTGATCGATCGGCAGGAACGGCGCCGGGGCATTGGCCAGGCGCGAGAAGCGGCCGGACGGCCAGGAGGGCACGGCGCGGGTGCGACGCTCAAGGCCCAGGGCCTTGTCCTGGCGCTTGAGCGTGAACGACCAGGGCGTGGAGTTGAAGTCGCCGGTCAGGATCATGTCGGACTTGTCGAAGCGGGCTACGGCGTCGACCAGCCGCTTGCCCTGCTGCTGCTGGGGACCGGCGGGCATGGGCCAGACATAGTGGATGCCGACGATGGTGAAGTCGCCCTTGGGGTCGGCCAGGGTCGCCCAGGCGCCGGCCAGGTCGCGACCCTCCGGATAGAAGCCATTGCGCGCCAGCATGCGCTTGCGGCTGAAGATCATGGTCCCGCAACGCTTCTTGCCATCGCAGGTGACGGAGAAGGGGTAGTAGGCCTTGAGGCCCTTGACCGCCGGCCCCGACATGCCGCCGGCCTCGACGATCACCACGACGTCGGCGTTCTGGTCCAGCAGCCAGCGCAGGGCCACTTCGGGCGTTTCGTTCTCGTGCCAGATATTGAACTGGATGACCTTCAGATCGTCGGGCCGCGACGCCATCCGCTTTGCGCCGGCGGCGGCCAAGAGTTCGGGGCCCATCAGGATCGCGCTGGCGATAACCGCAGCGCCGCCCAGACCGACGATCACCGAGCGCTCGCCATGACGCGCGAAGATCCAGCCCAGAACGATCGCGCCCACGCCCATGGCCAGCCACAGCGGCGTCAGGTGGGTGAACGCGTCCAGGCGATCGCTGAACACGCCGCCCAGGCAGGCGACGGCGAAGCCCGCGCCGACTACACCCAGCATCAGGCCAGTGCCGCGGAAGAAAAGGCTCAGGAGTCGAAGCAGAAGATCCATGGCCAGCCCATAACACGGACGCGTGCGACCGCGATGACTTCAGTCGCCGGCAAAGTAGAGGAAGCTGATATTGCGCATCGGCTCGGCGCCGATCCGCAGGCCGCCGGTCAGGACGCTCTGCGGCGGTCCGGGCGGGCCCGCAGCCCTGGCGGCTTTCAGGGCGGCGAGATCGAACACGCCAGCGAACACCACCTCGCCGACGCGGGGATCCTGGCCGCGAAACACGACCTCCTGACCGTCGACCCGATAGCTGTTGGGCAACAGGCGGAAGCTGACCGTGTGATAGACCTGTCCTAGTTCGTTCTCGGCCGTCGGGCTGGTGACATCCTCGAATTCCAGGAAGAAGGGCCCAAAGTTGCTGGGACGCTTGCCCTCTTCCCAGGACGCGAAGTCGCTGGGCGAGCCCATGTTGACGGACTTCAGCTTCCAGTTCCCGACCTGAACCGGCGTCTGCGTGAAGTAGTAGCCGAAGACGTCCAGCGTGGCGTCGCGCTGGAAATTGGCCGCGGCGGGATCGGTCGTGGGCTTGGCGGGCGGCGTGGCAGGCGCTGTGGCGGCGGGCGCGCCGGGGGGCGCAGCAGGCCGGTTGTCACAGGCGACGAGCAGAAACGGCAGCAGCGCGGCGCAGGCCAGCAGGCGTTTCATGACGATCTTCCCCCCGAAGACTATGGTTATTCGGGAGATTGGCGCCGCCGCTCCCGGCTTGTCCATGGCGCTCGCGTGGCGGCGAGTATCTTGACCTGCGGGCCTCGCCGTGTCCTTGAAGCCGCCCCATGCGCCTTTCCGACTTCGATTTCGTCCTGCCCGAGGACAACATTGCCCTGCGCCCAGCCGAGCCGCGCGATTCCGCGCGTCTGCTGGTGGTGCGGCCGGGCGAGGATGTGGCCGACCAGGTCGTGCGCGACCTGCCTGATTTCCTGCGCCCCGGCGACGCCCTGGTCTTTAACGACACGCGGGTGATCCCGGCGCGGCTGGCGGGTTTGCGCGACGCGCGCACCACCGGTGGCGGCGACGGCGCGCCGGTGCCGGTTGAGGCCACCCTGCACCAGCGCGTCGCGCCGGATCGCTGGAAAGCCTTCATGCGTCCGGGCAAGCGCCTGAAGGTCGGCGACCGCGTGGCGTTCGGCTCGGACGAGCATCGCCTGGACGCCACCGTGCTGGAAAAGCACGAGGGCGGCGAGGTGCTGCTGGCCTTCGACCAGGCGGGGCCAGACCTCGATATCGGCATCGCCCGCCACGGCGAGATGCCGCTGCCGCCCTATATCGCCGCCAAGCGGGCCGAGGACGACCGCGACCGCGCCGATTACCAGACCGTCTATGCCCGTGAGGACGGCTCGGTGGCCGCGCCGACCGCCGGCCTGCATTTCACGCCCGATCTGTTGGAGCGACTGAAGGCGAGGGGCGTATCGCTGCACTTCGTGACCCTGCATGTCGGGGCCGGCACCTTCCTGCCGGTGAAGACCGACGTGGTGTCCGAACACAGGATGCACGCCGAATATGGCGAGGTGACCCCCGAGATCGCCGACGCCCTCAACGCCGTTCGCGCCGCCGGCGGGCGCATCGTCTGCGTCGGCACCACATCCTTGCGGCTGCTGGAAAGCGCCACCGGCGAGGATCGCGTCATCCGGCCCTTCGCGGACGAGACCGCGATCTTCATCACCCCCGGCTACCGCTTCCGCGCCGCCGACGTGCTGATGACCAATTTTCACCTGCCCAAGTCGACCCTGTTCATGCTGGTCAGCGCCTTCGCCGGCCAGAAGACCATGCGCGAGGCCTATGAGCGGGCCATCGCCACGGGCTATCGCTTCTATTCCTACGGCGACAGCTCGCTGCTGTTCCCCGCCGAGCCTGACGAGACCTGAGCATGGCGTTCCCCTTCGAGATCTCCGCCACCGACGGCAAGGCCCGCACCGGCGTACTGAAGACCCCGCGCGGCGACATCCGCACCCCCGCCTTCATGCCCGTGGGTACAGCGGGCACGGTGAAGGCCCTGACCGTCGATCAGGTGAAGGACACCGGCGCCGACATCATCCTGGGCAACACCTATCATCTGATGCTGCGGCCGACGGCCGAGCGGGTGAAGCGCCTGGGTGGGCTGCACAAGTTCATGCGGTGGGACAAGCCGATCCTGACCGACAGCGGCGGCTTCCAGGTGATGAGCCTGTCGGGGATCAGCAAGGTCACCGAAGAGGCCGTCACCTTCGCCAGCCATATCGACGGCTCCAAGCATGTCCTGTCACCAGAGCGGTCGATGGAGATCCAGGCCGACCTGCTGGGCAGTGACATCGTCATGCAGCTGGACGAGTGCGTCGCCTGGCCGGCCGAGGAGAAGCGGGCCCGCGAGGGTATGGAGCTGTCGGCCCGCTGGGGCATCCGCTCCAAGGCGGCGTTCGGCACGCGCGACAGCCAGGTGCTGTTCGGCATCCAGCAGGGCTCGACGTTTGAAAACCTGCGCCGCGAGTCGTCGCAGCGGCTGCAGGACATCGGCTTTGACGGCTACGCCATCGGCGGGTTGGCGGTAGGCGAGGGGCACACGGCGATGTGCGAGGTGCTGGACTATGCGCCCGACCTGCTGCCCGCTGACAAGCCGCGCTACCTGATGGGCGTGGGCAAGCCGATCGATCTGGTCGAGGCGGTGGCCCGCGGCGTCGACATGTTCGACTGCGTGTTGCCGACCCGCTCGGGCCGCCACGGCCAGGCCTGGACCTGGGACGGCGCGATCAACATCAAGAATGCAAAATTCGCCGACGACGATACGCCGCTGGATCCCGGCAGCGATTGCCCGGCCAGCCGCGACTATTCCAAGGCCTATCTGCGCCACCTGTTCAAGGCCGAGGAGATCCTGGGCCAGGTGCTGCTGTCCTGGCACAACATCGCCTTCTTCCAGGCCCTGACGGCGGCCATGCGCGAGGCGATCGCGGAGGGCCGGTTCGAGGCCTTCCGCCGCGACTTCGCGGCGCGGCACAACGCTGCGGGCTAGTTGGGCTTGGGCGCCGGCGGCGTCTGAACGATCGGGAAGCGCGGCTTGAAGCCTTCGGGCGGCGGCGGCATGCCGGGATCGACCACGGGGATGGGCGCGGGCGGCTTGTGCTGCGGCGTGGCCGGCGGATTGCACCCCCGCGCCTCGCCCAGGCCCTTCAGATAGGCGCGGCGCACATTGCCCGAGGTGATGGCGCTCTGCACCAGCCGGTCGTGACGCTCGGCGCCGCTGAGCTTGCGCACCCAGCCGCGCATCGGGATCATGTCCTGCGCGGCGCTGGCCACCGCGCCCAGAGCGGCGCTGCCGGCGGCCTTGCGGCCGCGATCCATCAGGTCTTCGTTCTCTTCGGGGGGATGGGCGTCGAGGTCCTCGCCCAGGGCCACATCAAGCGGCGAGATCAGACCGATCAGGGTGGCGCAATTGACGCGCTGCGGCCGGGCGTAGGGATCGCTCATCGCCTCGATGAGGGTCGGCGGGATCTTGGTGCGGACAATATTGACGTCACGCAACGGCGCGCTGACCGCGCCGGAGATGCCGTCCCGGTTGGCGTCCGATGTGGTCTGGATTTTCGAATCAGCGGGCGGCGTCGGCGCGGGTTGCTGCTGGGCGAACGCCGGCGCGCCGGCCAGCGAGAGCGGAAATATCAGGGCGACGAGCAGGAATTCACGCATAGACCGACCATATCGCGGCAAAAGAGGCGGCGTCATGTCAAACAACCGGCGAAACCCCGCTTGCGGCTGCGGCGACCCCCGACTATGTTCCGCGCCGCTTCTACCGGCGTCGCCGCGTCGTGAGCGGGCCGGTAGCTCAGTGGTAGAGCATTCGACTTTTAATCGAATGGTCGTGGGTTCGAACCCCACCCGGCCTACCAATCCAACCCTCTGATCTTGAGTTGGCGTCTTCACCAGGAAGCAGGCGTCTTGATCGCGGGCAAGGTTCCGCGCGGATCGCTTCCGACCCTACGAACGCCAGATCTGACAAGCCGGTTGCGCAACTGCGGCTGGGCGCGAGTCTAGTCCTGTCGCTCGCGTCGACGCCTGGCCGCACGGCTTCGCCGCCAACGTTCGAGGGCGGGTTCGACAAAGGGCCATGCGAACAGGGCCGCCAGGATCAGGATGATTGCGAAGGCCAGCTTCAGCACCTTTTGAACTCCCCCGAAGTTCGTATCGCGCGCGCAGGGTCGTGATGCAGCGGCAACCAAGTTCAACCACCGAGCGGCTGATTTGCATGGTAAGTTTTTCTGAGGTCGTCGGGGGAGAATTCTCAATTGACCCCACCGATGCGGTAGGGATTTAAGCAGCCTAGCTTTGCGGCCCGTGGACCTCTTTCTGGGCCAGGCGCGTTTCACACCGGACTTCGCCGGAACCAGGACGACGATCAGACGATGACCGCCGAGACCGCCGCCGCGATCCGCCCAAGACTTCCGGGGGGCGCCCCTGTCGCCCGAAGGCCGCTGTTTCGACGTCGCTCGGCCATACCGGGCTTCACCCTGACCCTGGGCGTGACCCTGACGGTCCTGTCGTTGATCGTCCTGATCCCATTGTCGGCCGTGGCGCTGAAAGCCGCCGAGTTGTCACCCGCCCAGTTCGTCGCTGCGGCCTTCTCCGAGCGGGCCCTTGCGGCCTATCGCCTGACCTTTGGCGCAGCCTTCGTCGCCGCCGCCATCAATGGCGTGTTCGGCGTGCTGACCGCCTGGGCGCTGGTGCGCTACGAGTTTCCGGGCAAGGCGCTGGTCAATGCCCTGGTCGATCTGCCGTTCGCCCTGCCCACGGCCGTGGCCGGCATCGCCCTAGCCACGCTCTATTCGCCCAATGGCTGGATCGGCGCCTATCTGACGCCTCTGGGGATCAAGGCGGCCTACAATCCGATCGGCGTGACCATCGCCCTGATCTTCATCGGCCTGCCGTTCGTGGTCCGCACCATCGAGCCGGTGATGCGCGACCTTTCGAACGATGTGGAGGAGGCCGCCGCCAGCCTCGGGGCGGGCCGGATTGACACCATTCTGCGCATCATCCTGCCGGCCCTGGGTCCGTCCTGGCTGACCGGCTTCGCCCTGGCCTTCGCCCGAGGCATCGGCGAGTACGGCTCGGTGATCTTCATTGCCGGCAACATGCCCTACAAGTCCGAGATCGCGCCGCTGCTGATCATCATCCAGCTGGAGCAGTTCGAGTATGCCAATGCGGCCGCGATCGCCGTGGTGATGCTGGGCGTGTCGTTCCTGATGCTGCTGGTCATTAACGCCGTGCAGGCCTGGGCGAGAAGGTTCTCCTGATGGCGGCTCCGCGTCTTTCCACTGAAGATCCCGCCTGGGCCAAGGTTCTGATCATTACCCTGGTCCTGGCGTTCCTGGGTCTTGTCCTGATCCTGCCGCTGGCCGCCGTGTTCGCCGAGGCCCTGCGCAAGGGCCTCCAGCCGGCGCTGGACGCCATCGCCAATCCCGATGCCATCGCCGCCGTCAAGCTGACCCTGCTAACCGCCGCGATCACCGTGCCGTTCAATGTGGTGTTTGGCCTGTGCGCCGCCTGGGCCGTGGCCAAGCACGAGTTTACGGGCAAGAGCCTGCTGATCACCCTGATCGACCTGCCGTTCTCGGTCTCGCCGGTCGTCGCCGGCCTGATCTATGTGCTGGTGTTTGGCCTGCAGGGCTGGTTCGGCGACCATCTGGTCGATAACGACATCAAGATCATCTTCGCCGTGCCCGGCATCGTGCTGGCCACCATCTTCGTGACCTTCCCCTTCATCGCCCGCGAACTGATCCCGCTGATGCAGGAGCAGGGAACCAGCGAGGAGGAGGCCGCCGTCTCGATGGGGGCCTCTGGCCTCTACACCTTCTGGCGGGTGACCGCGCCGAACGTGCGCTGGGGCCTGCTGTATGGCGTGCTGCTGTGCAACGCCCGCGCCATGGGTGAGTTCGGGGCCGTGTCGGTGGTCAGCGGCCACATCCGGGGCCTGACCAACACCATGCCGCTGCACGTCGAGATCCTCTATAACGAGTATGATTTCGTCGGGGCCTTCGCCGTCGCCGCCCTGCTGTGTCTGCTGGCGATCGTGACCCTCGTCCTCAAGACCGCGCTTGAAGTCGCCCAGCCCGGCTCGCGCCGGCGCGGCGGCCACTGATCGGAACGCCAGACCTCATGACCATCTCCATCCGTTCCGTCGAAAAGAAGTTCGGTCGCTATCCGGCGCTGGACAAGGTCGGGCTCGAGATCGCCGACGGCGAGCTGCTGGCCCTGCTGGGGCCTTCGGGCTCGGGCAAGACGACCCTGCTGCGCGTGATCGCCGGTCTGGAGTTCCCCGACGCGGGCCAGGTGCTGTTCCACGACCAGGACGTCACCTTCGCCTCGGCCGCCGCGCGCCGGGTCGGCTTCGTGTTCCAGCAATATGCGCTGTTCAAGCACATGACCGTGGCCCGCAACATCGCGTTCGGCCTGGATGTCCGAAAGGGCAAGGACAAGCCGTCAAAGGCCGAGATCACCAAGCGCGTCGATGATCTGCTGCGCCTGGTCGAGCTGGAAGGCCTGGGCGGTCGCTATCCGTCACAGCTGTCGGGCGGCCAGCGCCAGCGCGTGGCCCTGTCGCGGGCCCTGGCCGTACAGCCCAGCGTGCTGCTGCTGGACGAGCCGTTCGGGGCCCTGGACGCCACGGTCCGCAAGTCGCTGCGCAAGGAGTTGCGCCGGGTGCATGACGCCACCGGCGTCACCACCATCTTCGTGACCCACGACCAGGAAGAGGCCCTCGACCTGGCCGACCGGGTGGCCATTCTGAACCATGGCGTCATCGAGCAGGTCGGCACGCCGGCCCAGGTGCATGATGAACCGGTTTCGCCGTTCGTTTGCGGCTTCGTCGGCGAGGCCAACCGCTTCGAGGGCGAAATCTCGAAGGGGCGTTTCAGCGCGGGTTCGATCTTCCTGCCAGCCGCAGGCCTGCCGGACGGCAAGGCTGTCGGCTTCGTGCGGCCCCACGATCTGGTGTTGGACGAGGCGGGCTTCGCCGTCCAGGTCAACCGCGTTCATGTCCAGGGCGCTTTGGCGACCGTCGACGGATTGACCCCGGACGGTCGCCGCATTGAGGTGACGGTGTCACGCGACCAGGCCGAGCAGTTTACCGGCGCGGTAAAGCTGTCGGCCCGCAAGGCCCACGTCTTCCCGGCATAGGCCGCTATTGCTGCTGCTGCTGCTGGTGGATATCGTGGCGGAGGGCGGCGGCATTGTCAGGGCGACGGCGTCCGCCGGCGAAGTTGGGTCGCGCCATGCGCAGGAACTCCGGCTCGGCCAAGGCCGCGCGGGCCCGCCGCACCGAGACGCCCACCGCCAGTTCGCTGTCTGAGTCGCCCTTGTAAACGCCGCGCGAGGGCGTGACGTCGGCATAGTCGCGGCCCACGGCCACGGCCACATGGCGCTCGCCGGTCATCATGTTGTTGGTCGGGTCAAAGCCCACCCAGCGCAGGCTGGGCAGGAACACCTCGACCCAGGCGTGGGTGGCGTCCGGATCGGAGCGGTCACCCGCGTCGCGGTCGGTGAACAGATAGCCCGAGACATAGCGCGCCGGGACGTTCCAAGAGCGGCAGACGGCCAGCATGATGTGGGCAAAGTCCTGGCAGACCCCGCGGCCGGCGCTCAGGGCCAGGTCGATGGGGCTGTCGGCGTCGGTGACGCCGGGCTGATATTCAAAGGCCTGATAGATGGTCTCCGACAGCATCCGCATCGCCGTCAGCGGATCCCTGCGGCGCAGGTCGTCCAGATTGTGCTCGTTGACGAAGGCGTCCAGCGCCTCGGTGGTCTCGACGAAGCCGTGCATCCGCAAGAAGTCGAAACACTCGCCACGCACGAACTCGCTGCGAAGCCGGTCCCATTCACCCATGTCCAGGGCGTCAGGGCGGTCGCCGGGCGACTCGGTCTCGACCGCCGAGCGCGCGACGATGGTCAGCTTGTCGTGCGGCTGGGGCACGTCGAAGTGATAGACGGCGTTGCCGAAACTGTCGGCGTAGGAAAACACCTGGGCGGCCGGATTGATGTCCAGCTCGAAGCTGATCAGGCGCTGACGGGCGGTCTTCTGGGGCTGCATCCACAGCTCCATCAGGCTTTCGCGAACCGGGCGCTCGTAGTGGTACTGGGTAACGTGGCGGATTTCGAGCAGCACGGGATGATGTCCTTACTTGGTCGCGTGACGGGCGCCGAAACCGCTGACACTTTCGGCTGTCACGCTCGCGGTCCTAGGCCGGAAGACGCATTTCGAGC
Source organism: Caulobacter sp. ErkDOM-E (assembly GCF_048541895.1). Taxonomy (GTDB): domain Bacteria; phylum Pseudomonadota; class Alphaproteobacteria; order Caulobacterales; family Caulobacteraceae; genus Caulobacter. The sequence goes on from NZ_CP183331.1 coordinate 1,939,000, forward strand.
GGATAGGCCACGAAGGTCTCATAGATCGCTTCGTGGATGCGCGCGCACTCGTTGACGACGGTGGCCAGCAGGGCGCCGGCCCCCTGGTTTTCCAGTTCGTTGATGTCGGCGAACTGCAGGCGGGCTTTCAGGCGCCCGGCGATGCGTTCAGGCCCGGCCCCTTCGCCGCCGGCCCGGCGGGCCAGCACGCTGAGATTGGCCTCGATCTGCGACGTGGCGAAGCGGATCGAGCGCGGAAAGTCCTCGTCGAAGACCAGGAACTCCAGGATGTGCCGGGGCTCGATCTCGGCCGTGTAGACCCGCAGATAGGGCTCAAGCGCGCAGGCCATGCGCAGCAGGCTGACCAGGGCGATGTGGTCATTGATCTGCCGGCCGGGCGTTTCGGCGAAACACACCTCAAGCAGGCGCGAAACCAGCTGGGCGCGCTCCAGATACATGCCCAGCATCATGAACCGCCAGCTCTCGCCGTGGCTCATGGTGGTGTCTGCCGCACCCTTGAACAGGTGCAGGTCGGCGATCACGTCGTGCAGGAAGGTGGTCGAGGCGTCGGCGAAGTCGCGCTTGGCGTTCTCGTCGGTGACTTTCAGGTAGAGCAGGTTCAGCCGCTCCCAGGTCTCGGTGGTGATCTGGTCGCGCACCTGGCGGGCGTTCTCGCGGGCGCGGGACAGCGACGAGACCACCGAATTGGGATCGGCGCGATCCAGAACCAGCGCCTCTGCCGCCTCGAACGAGCCGACGGCGCTGCTCATTTCAGGCTCGCCGACCGCCGACAGGGCGATCCAGACCGCCTGGACGCCGGCGTCGGTCTGGTCGAGCGTGGCGTTGAGCATGACGCTGGACAGCCGCGACAGGTGTTCGGCGCGTTCGATGTATCGGCCCAGCCAGTAGAGGCTGTCAGCGACCCGAGCGAGCATCATGCGAGCGACCCCTTCTTGCGGGACTTGGCGAGCATCATGGGCGTGTGCTCCCATTACCGTTGGAGCCGTTGGCGGGGCCATCGTCGGTCAGAACCCAGGTGTCCTTGGATCCGCCGCCCTGGCTGGAATTGACCACCAGCGAGCCGCGCTTCAGGGCGACCCGGGTGAGGGCGCCGGGCGTAACGATGGTCTTCTCGCCCGACAGGATGAAGGGGCGCAGGTCGACGTGGCGTGGCTCGATCCGGCCATCCACCAGGCAGGGCGCGGTCGACAGCTGGATGGTCGGCTGGGCGATATAGTTCTCGGGATCGGCCTTGATGGCGATAGCGAAGTCGTCGCGCTCCTTCTGGGTGGCGTGCGGGCCCACCAGCATGCCGTAGCCGCCCGAAGCGCCGACGGCCTTGACCACCAGCTTGTCCAGATTGGCCAGCACATAGCCCAGCTGCGACGCCTCCCGGCACAGGAAGGTCTCGATATTGGGCAGGATGGCGTCTTCGCCCAGATAGTAGCGGATGATCGCGGGCACATAGGCATAGACGGCCTTGTCGTCGGCCACCCCGGTGCCCGGCGCGTTGCAGATCACCACATTGCCGGCCCGATAGGCGTTGAACAGGCCCGCCGCGCCCAGCGAGGAGTTGCGCCGGAAGGTGAGGGGATCGATGAAGTCGTCGTCCACCCGGCGATAGATCACGTCCACCCGGCGGATGCCCGTGGTCGTGCGCATGTAGACCATGTTGTCGTGGACCACGAGATCGCGGCCCTCGACCAGGGGCACGCCCATCAGCCGCGCCAGATAGGCGTGCTCGTAATAGGCCGAGTTGTAGACGCCAGGCGTCAGCACCACGACCTGGGGATTGGGCCGCCACTCGGGGCTCATGCTCTTCAGTGTGGCCAGCAGCAGGTCGGGATAGCGCTCGACCGGACGCACGCCGGCGGCGCGATAGGTGCCCGGAAAGGTGCGCTTGGCCGCGTCGCGGTTGGCCAGCATGTAGGAGACGCCCGACGGCACGCGCAGATTGTCTTCCAGCACTGCGAACTGGCCGTCCTGGCAGCGGATCAGGTCGCTGCCGCAGACATTGGCGTAGGATTTGTGCGGCACATAGATGTGCTGCATCTCGCGGCGATAGGACGGCGCGCCCAGCACCAGTTCGCGCGGCACGACCCCGTCCATCAGGATCTGCTGGTCGCCATAGATGTCGGCGAGGAACAGGTTCAGGGCCAGAAGGCGCTGGGTCAGGCCGGCTTCGATCTTGGCCCATTCCTGGGCGGGGATGATCCGCGGAAAGAGGTCGGTCGGAATGATCCGTTCCGTGGTGTTCTCGCCACCGCCATAGACCGTGAAGGTGATGCCCTGCAGCAGGAACGACCGCTCCAGGGTCTGCTGGCGCCCTGCCAGCTCGGCCCCGCCCAGGGTCGACATGCGGGCATGCAGGGGATCGTAGTGCGAGCGCACCGCGCCACCGGGCGCGAACATCTCGTCGTAGGCGACACCGGGCAGGTAGGCCGCCTCCGTCAGGGGAAGGGTCGGTGCATCCAGATCTTGAATTTTCGCAGCCACGCCTTCGTCCACGCTTGTCTTGCCTTGGGCTCCGTCGAGTCAGACGCGCCGCCCCCAACCCTAGAACGTCGCGGCGTCTGAAGTCGGCGATTTTCGCCGCCGCCGCGTCAATGCGCACGACTGCCCATCATTTGGGCGCCTTTTCGGCGGGGAGGGAAGCGCTCGCTGTCTTCCGTTCCCTGCATTTCCGGCCGTGACAGCGGCGAGACCGGCGACTACAGGGGAGCGGGGGCGCTCCGCGCGGGGATATACGGCTTGGTGCGTAGACGATTGGCCCTCGGGATCGCGACAGCGGCTTTGCTGGCTGCGGGCGGCGCGTGGGCGGATGAGCCGGCGGCGACGATCACCGGGGTTGAAGACAAGGCGCTGCGCGAAGCCATTCTGCGCGTGCTCTCGATTTCCAAGACTGCGCCTCAAAGCCGCGCAGAAGCCCGACGCCGCGCCCGCGACGCCGGCGACGATGTGGTCGCGGTGCTGCGCGCCGAGGGCTATTACGCCTATGCCGTCGAGCCCGACATCAGCGAAGGCGATCCGCCGCGCGGCGTCGTCAAGGTCTTGCCAGGGCCGGTGTTCGTGCTGGCCGATCCCACCATCGTCTGGCGCGGCGCGCCGCCCGACGAAGGCGTGACCCAGAGAGCCGTCTCGGCCATGAGCCTCACACGCGGCGAGCCGGGCCGCGCTGCCGACATCCTGGGCGCCGAGGGCCGGGTGATCGCTCAGGTCCAGCAACTGGGCTATGCCGATGTCGCCGCCGAGCCGCGCGAGGTCGTCGTCGACCATGCCGACCACACGGTGCGCCCCACCTTCAATATCGCCGCCGGGGACCTGACCCGCCTGGACGGCGTCGAGCTGATCACCACGGGACGCAGCAACCCGGCCTGGGTCGCCCATCTGACACCGTGGCAGGCCGGCGACGTCTATGATCCCGAGGATATCGCCGAGCTGGAGCGGCGCCTGAGGGACACGGCCGTCTATGACTCGGTCTCCGTCTCGATCGCGCCCCTTGAGAAGATTCTTCCCGATGGCCGCCGGCCGGTGGTCGTGAACCTGACGGACCGCCCGGAACGTACCATCGAGCTGGGCGCGGGCTATTCGACCAGTGAAGGGCCGGGCGTCGATGCGCGCCTGATCCGCTACAACCGCCTGCGCCGGGCCGACACTACCACCTACACGGCGCGCCTGGCCAAGCTGGAGCAGCGGCTTGAGGGCGAGGTGGCCCTGCCGCACTGGCGCAGGCCCCAGCAGACCCTCAAGCTGAACGGCGCGGTGTTCCGCGAAACCACTGACGCCTATGACGAAACCGGCGCGACGATCAGCGCCGACCTGACCCAGCGCCGCAAGACTACCTCGTATCGCACCTATGGCGTGGCGCTGGACCTGTCGCAGTCCGAGCAGCTGCAAACCACCAGCGCCGGCTCGGTCAAGGAAACCCTCAACCTGGCCACCCTGACCACCTTGGGCGCTATGGCGTGGGATCAGTCGGACGACATCCTGGATCCGACGCGGGGCTGGCGCTTCGAGGCGCGGGCTGAGCCGACCGCCAGCTTTGGCGACACCACCCTGGCCTATCTGCGCGCCCAGGTTCAGGGCTCGGCCTATCTGCCGTTCGGAGAGCAGGCCGGCACGGTCTTGGCCGCCCGGGTAAAGGTCGGGGCGATCTTTGGGGCCCTGGTCTCGGAAATCCCGGCCTCGCGGCGTCTGTTCTCGGGCGGCGGTGGCTCGGTGCGTGGCTATGCCTATCAGGCCATCGGGCCGCGCCTGGCCGACAATACACCCCAGGGCGGCGTGTCGCTGGTCGAGACCTCGTTCGAGGTGCGTCACCGCTTTACCCAGCGCTGGGGCGGGGTGGCCTTTATCGACGCGGGCGCCATCGGTCCGGAGCGCAAGCCCGACACCGAGGACTTCCGCTTCGGCGCGGGCATCGGCGTCCGCTACGACCTGGGCTTTGGCCCGATCCGCGCAGATATCGCCATCCCGCTGGGCAAGCGCGCCGGCGACCCGGCCTTCCAGATCTATCTCAGCATCGGGCAAAGCTTTTGACCGACGCGCCTGAACATCCCATCGAAGAGGCGGTCGAGACCGTCGTCGAGGTCGCCAAAAAGGTCGGCGGCCCCGGCTGGCTGATGATCGTGTCGATCGTGGCGGTGGTGATCGTCGCGGTGTTCTTCGGCGGCCTGCGCTACGCGCCCATCACGCCCCAGGGCCGCATGTTCCTGGAGGCCCGGGCCAGCGGCCTGAAGCTGGGTCGCATCGGCCGGCTCAAGATCGAGGGGCTGTCGGGCGATATCTGGAAGGATTTCGCGGTCCGCCGCCTGACCATTGTCGACGAGAAGGGCGTCTGGCTCGAGGCTCATGATGTCCGGGTGGCCTGGCGTCCCGCTGAGCTGTTCAGTCGTCGCTTCCACGCCGAACGCATCGACGCGCGCGATGTGATCGTATTGCGCCGCCCGACCCTGACGCCCAAGGGCAAGTCGGGGGCCGCGCCGGTCTCGGTGGATCTGGACGCCTTCGCCCTGCGGCTGATCACGCGGCCCGAGTTCAGCCGCGAGGCGGGCGACTTCGATGTGGTGGGCGCCTACGAGATGGCGCGACAGGGCGGCAACAAGGGCCGCATCGGCGTCGCCAGCCGTCTGCATCGGGGCGACCATCTGACCTTGGACTTTGATCTGGGCCGCAACGACACGCTCCGCCTGAGCGCTGACGCGGTGGAGGCCAATGGCGGCGCCATCGCCGGCGCCCTGGGCCTGCCCGTCGACCGTCCCTTCGACCTGAAAGCCAGGGCCGACGGGGCGATGAACAAGGGCGCGTTCAGCGTCACGGCGAAAACCGGCAAAGACATTCCGCTGGATGCGACGGGATCATGGACGCCGCAGGGCGGTTCTGCGCGGGGGCGGATCGATCTGGGCGCCTCCAGCCTGACGCGTCGGCTGGAGACCATGTTCGGACCCGAGGCGGCGTTCACCGTCGACGGGCGCAAGGCGACCGGCGGCCTCTATGACCTGACCACCCAGATTCGCGCCGAGAACCTGGTGCTCGACTCCCGGGGACTGGCCGACATCGGCAAGAGGCGGACCGGTCCAGACGGCCTGCCGTTCACCGCGCGCATCGGTTCGCTAAAGAAGATCGTATCGATCCCGGAAATGGGGACGGGTCTGGTCGACGGCCGTTTCCGGCTGGAGCCGGGCGGCTTTTCGGTCGAGGGCGACGTCGACGTCTCCAATCTTTCGCTGTTGGGCTACCAACTGGCGCGGGCAAAGGGTCCGGCCATGGTGCGGTGGTCGAAGGGCGAGCTGACGATCAAGGCGCAGGCCGCAGCGCAGGGCGGCGGCGGACGCGGCGTCTTGGCCGTGCTGGGCGCCAGCCCCAAGGCTACGTTCGAAGGCGCGCGTCTCAAGGACGGGCGGTTCCTGATCCGCTCGGCGACGATTACCGGACCCAATCTGGTGGTCACCGGCGAGGGTGATCGCGGCATACTGGGTGGGCTGAATTTCAAGGGTGAGGCGCAGGTCGCCAGCCTGGCGCCGATCCGCGCCGGCGCGCGCGGCAGGCTGGTCGCAAAATGGTCTGCCGGCAGCACCAACGGCAAGCCCTGGGGTTTCACGGTCGACGCCCGGGGGCAGGACTTCGCGGTCGGCCTGGCCGAGCTGGACCGGCTGCTGGGCAAGGCCCCGCGCCTGAGCGGCAAGGGCGCCTGGAGCGACGGCGTGCTCTCCATCGCCGACGCCAGGCTGGAGGGCGCAGCGGCCGAGGTTCGCACCTCCGGCGCCCTGCAGCGTGACGGTGGCCTGGGCTTCAAGCTGGACTGGACCGCCACCGGACCCTTCCGGGCAGGCCCGATCGAGGTGACGGGCAAGGCCAAGGGCGACGGTGCGGTGACCGGAACCCTGTCGGCGCCCAAGGCTGACCTGACGGCCGATTTCGACTCTATCGATCTGCCAAAACTGCCCCTGACCAGCGCGCATCTGGTGCTGACCTTCGCCCGCACGGCCAGCGGCGCGGACGGCGTCGCGCGACTGACCGGGCAAAGCAGCTATGGCCCGGCCAGGGCGGGAGCAGCCTTCAGTTTCGCGACGGGCGGGCTTGATCTGAGTGACGTGGACATTGACGCAGGGGGCGCCAAGGCCACCGGCGCTGTCTCTCTGCGCGGCCGCCGACCGGCTTCGGCCGACCTGACCGTGGCCATCGGCCCCGGAGCGTTCCTGCCGCAAGGCCGGGTGTCGGGCTCGGCGAAGATCGTCGATGCTCCGGGCGGCGCGCGCGCGACCCTGGACCTGACCGCCGAGGACATCACGAGCGGCGGCTGGACGGTGCGCTCGGCCCGCCTCAAGGCCGACGGCGCCATGGCCAGCCTGCCCCTGACCCTCGACGCACAGGGCCTGGCGCCCGGCGGCCGGTGGCGCGTGGCGGGATCCGGCGCCCTGGCCCAGTCCGGCGAGGACTACGCCCTGTCGCTGGACGCCGCCGGTCGCATGGGCCGCACCGACGTCAAGACCCGCGAGGCGGCCCTGATCCGGTTTGGCGGGGCCTCGACCGTCACGCGATTGCGGTTGCTGATCGGTGATGGTCAGGCCGACGTGGACGCCGACCTGGGCGGCGAGACCGCCAGCCTCAAGGCGCGCCTGGCCGGTGTCAGCCTGACCGCCTTCGATCCCGACCTGGCCGGCGACATCGACGGAACCGTCAACCTGCGTGGTCAGGGCGAGACCCTGCTGGGCGATTTTGCGGCCAGGCTGACCGGCGCACGCGAGCGTGGCTCCAAGATCGAGCAGTCGCTGGACGCCCATATTGAGGGCGACCTGAAGGATCAAATACTGACCCTCGTCGCCGAGGGCGCCAACCGTCAGGGTCTGAAGTCGGAAGCCCGACTGACCCTGCCGGCCGAGGCGTCGGCCAGGCCGCTGCATCTGGCGATCGACCGTCGCCGGCCGGTCACCGGAACCTTCAAGGCCCAAGGCGAAATCAAGCCGCTGTGGGACCTGTTGCTGGGTCCCGAACGCTCGCTGTCGGGCAAGATCGACGCCGAGGGGACCCTGGCCGGCACCTTGGCCGATCCGCGCCTGGTCGGGCGGGCGTCGCTGGATGGCGGTGGCTTCGAGGAAGGCCGAACGGGGCTGCGTCTGCGCAACATCACCCTGCGCATGGCCTTGGCCGACAACGCCATCGACGTCAGCCAGGCCTCGGCCGAGGACGGCCTCAACGGCGCTCTCACCGGCGGCGGGCGCATCAGCCTCAACCGCGACGGTGTCAGCAGCTTCAAGCTGGACCTGAGGGGCTTCCGGCTGATCGACAACGACCTGGCCACGGCGACCGCCACCGGACAGGCCACCGTCAACCGGTCGGCCGACGGCAAGGTCAAGCTCAGCGGCGATCTGACCATCGACCGCGCCGACGTGTCGGCTCAGAGCAAGACCCCGGCCGGCGTGGTCAGTATGGACGTCATTGAACGCAATCGCCCTTCCGATCTGGACCAGGGCACGCAGCCGCGCCGCGCCAGCCCCGGCGGCGGCATTGCACTGGATATCAATCTCAAGGCCCCGCGCCGTGTGTTCGTGAGGGGACGCGGCCTGGACGTCGAGCTGTCGCTGGACGCCCATGTGGGCGGCACCTCGTTTGCGCCCAACCTCGAGGGCGTGGCCCGCATGGTGCGCGGCGAGTACGACTTCGCCGGCAAGCGCTTTGAGTTCGACGACAATGGCGTGGTCACCCTGTCGACTCAGCTTGACCGCATCCGCCTCAACCTCAGCGCCCGCCGCGAGGATTCCTCCCTGACCGCGATTGTCAGGATCCAGGGCACGGCCGCCAAGCCCGAGATCACCCTGACCTCGACCCCGGAACTGCCCAGTGACGAAGTGCTGAGCCAGGTGCTGTTCGGCGAATCGGCCGCCCAGCTTTCGCCGATCGAGGCGGCGCAACTGGCTTCGGCCTTGGCGGCTCTGGCGGGCGGCGGCGGCTTTGACGTGATCGGCAACCTGCGCAGCTTCGCGCGGCTGGACCGCCTGGCCTTTGCCGAGAGCGCCGCAGGCATGACGGTGGCCGGCGGAAAGTATGTGACCGACGACGTTTATCTGGAGATCATCGGCGGCGGGCGCGAAGGTCCCGAGGCCCAGGTCGAATGGCGGATTCGCCGAACCCTCTCGCTGGTCTCGCGACTGGGCAGCCAGGGTGACGCAAAGCTTTCCGTTCGCTGGCGAAAGGACTACTAGAGGGCAAGGCTGTTGCGCGGGCGCCCGGTTACCTCGTCAGAGGAAACACGTTTTACCCGCGGCCCTTGGTTTATTGTGACTGGGGGAGGAACGGCATGTCCATGCGACTCAAAGACGAGGATCGCGCTGTTTTGGAGGCGGTCGCCTCGGACGGCGGGCGGATCATTGACCGGGCGGTGGCCTGGTGCGCGATCAATTCCGGCAGCCTGCATTTGGCGGGGCTGGAACGGCAGAGACAGGTTCTGCTCGACGCCGTCTCGGCGCTGCCGGGCGCGCCGACCGAGATCCCCCTTGCGGCGTCCGAAGTGATCGGCCCCGACGGCCGGTTCGGCGAACAGCACCATACGCCCGCCATTGCCGTGGTTGTGCGCCCTGAGGCGCCGCTGCAGGTCGTGCTGACGGGTCACTACGACACCGTCTATCCCGAGACGAGCGGCTTCCAGACTGTGACCACGCGCCCAGACGGCGCGCTGCACGGGCCGGGCATCGCCGACATGAAGGGCGGGATCAGTGTCATGCTGGCGGCGCTGGAAGCGTTCGAACGCCACCCCGATGCGGCCAAGGTCGGCTATCGTGTGCTGCTGTCGCCCGATGAGGAGATCGGCTCAATCGCTTCGGGTCCGATCCTCAGCGATTTCGCCCGGCTGGGCCATGTGGGCCTGACCTATGAACCGGCCCTGGCGGACGGTTCGCTGGCCTCGTCGCGCAAGGGGTCGGGCAATTTCCATATCGTCGTGCATGGCAAGGCGGCCCATGCCGGTCGCGACTTCGGCGCCGGCCGCAACGCCGTGATCGGCGCAGCGCGGATCGCCGAAGCCCTGCATTCGCTCAATGGCCAGCGCGACGGCGTCACCGTCAATGTGGCCCGCATCGACGGCGGCGCGCCGCTGAACATGGTGCCCGATGTCGCCATCGCCCGGTTCAATGTGCGCTTCCCGGATGCCGAGGCGGCGGCCTGGTTCGAGGCCCAGGTCGCCCGCATCGTCGAAGAGCCGCGCGAGGGCCTGCACATCCATTTGCACGGCCTGATCACCCGCGGCGCCAAGCCCTTCAACGCCGCCCAGCAGCGCCTGTTCGGCGCGGTCAAGGAAGCGGGCGCCCTGCTGGGGCAGGAGATCGCCTGGAAGCCTTCCGGCGGCGTCTGCGAGGGCAACAACCTGTTCGCCTCGGGCCTGCCCAATGTCGACACCCTGGGCGTGCGCGGCGGCGACATCCACAGCGAGGCCGAGCACGCCTGGCCCGAAAGTTTTGTCGAGCGCGCCCAGCTCTCGGCCCTGATCCTGATGAAACTGGCCAGCGGAGAGATTGACGGAAGATCGATCCGCGCGGCCATGGAGACTGTCTGAATGCTAGTCGTCCGTCCCGCTGGACCTTCCGATTTCGACTCCCTGATGGAGCTGGCCGTGCTGTCGGGCCGGGGCTTCACCAGCCTGCCCGAGGACGAGCAGACCCTGCGTTCGCGACTCGCCCTGTCGCAGGCCAGCTTCCAGGCCGAAGTCGCCGCGCCCGAGGCCTGGTACACTCTGATGCTGGAAGACCTGGACGCCGGCGATGTCATCGGCGTGGCCGGGGTCAAGGCCGGCGTCGGCCTCAAGCGTCCGCACTTCTCGTTCCGCGTCGTGACCCTGGCCCAGTCGTCGCCGACCCTGGACAAGCGTTTCGATCACCGGGCCTTGGTCTTGGTCAATGAATGCGCCGGCTGGTCAGAGGTGGGCTCGCTGTTTCTCAAGCCCGAGCGCCGCAAGGGCGGGGCGGGGCGCCTGCTGGCCCAATCGCGCTACATGCTGATCGGGCTAGAGCCCGAACGGTTCGCCGAGATGGTGCTGGCCGAGCTGCGCGGCTGGTTCGACGAGGACGGCGGCTGTCCGTTCTGGGACCACGTGGCCAACAAATTCTTCCGTCTGGGTTTTGACGAGGCCGACATGATGAGCGCCTCGACCGACGGCCAGTTCATCCTCGACCTGGCCCCGCGCCATCCAATCTATGCCGAGCTGCTGCCCAAGGAGGCGCGCGACGTGCTGGGCCGCGTGCACCGCGAGGGCGAGGCGGCGCGGGCCATGCTGGAGACCGAGGGCTTCCGCTATCAGGGCCTGATCGACATCTTCGACGCGGGTCCCACCGTGGCGGCCCGGCGCGATGACATCAAGACCGTCCGCGATGCGCGGCGGCTTCGCCTCAGGCTGGGCGAGGACGCCTATGGCGAGGAGGCTCTGGTCTCCACGGGCGAGATCGGCAGCTTCCGGGCCGTGCGGGCGCCGGTGCTGATCGATGGCGAAACGGCGATCGTAGGGCGCGATGCGGCCCAGGCGCTGCGACTTTCCGAAGGTGACATGGTGCGGGTGAAGGCATGAGCGGCGGGGTGTTTATTGACGGCGTCTGGCGTTCGGGCGCGGGCGGCGAAGCGGTCTCCATAGACCCGACCACGGGCGAGACCATCTGGCGCGAGGCCACGGCGTCTCAGGCCGATGTCGCCGCCGCCGTAGCGGCCGCGCGGCGCGCCTTTCAGCCCTGGGCTGATCGTCCGCGCGAGGAGCGCATCGCCATCCTGCGTCGCTACAAGGAGATCCTGGTCGAGCGCACGGGCGCCTTCGCCGAGGCCCTGAGCCGCGAGACCGGCAAGGCGCTGTGGGAGACCAAGGCCGAGCTGGGCTCGATGGCCGGCAAGGTCGATCTGTCGATCAAGGCCTATGACGAGCGCACGGGCGGGATCGACAACGCCATGCCGTTCGGCCGGGCCGTGCTGCGCCACCGCGCCCATGGCGTGATGGCGGTGCTGGGTCCGTTCAACTTCCCCGGCCACCTGCCCAATGGCCACATCGTGCCGGCTTTGCTCGCAGGCGATACGGTGGTCTTCAAGCCCTCGGAAGAGACGCCGCTGGCCGGTCAAATGCTGGTCGAAGCCCTTGAAGCCGCAGGCGTTCCTGCGGGCGTCATCAACCTCGTCCAGGGTGGTCGCGAGACCGGACAGGCTCTGATCGCCGAGGAGATCGACGGTCTGCTGTTCACCGGTTCGGCCCAGGCCGGGGCATTTTTCCGGCGCCATTTCGCCGACCGACCCGACGTGATCCTGGCGCTGGAACTGGGCGGCAATAATCCGCTGGTGGTCTGGGGCGCGGGCGACGCACAGGCCGCTGCGGCCCTGGTCGTGCAGTCGGCCTTCATCACCACCGGCCAGCGCTGCTCCTGCGCGCGCCGCCTGATCGTCTCGGACGACGCGGCGGGCAAGGCCGTGATCGAGGCGGTCGCGGCCCTGTCGGATCGCCTGACCGCCGGTCCCTGGAACGGCGCCAGCGAGCCCTTCATGGGGCCGCTGATTTCGACCCGCGCCGCCGCGCTCGCCAAGGCCGGCGCCGAGGCGCTGGGCGGCCAGCGGATCCGGACACTGGGTGCGATTGAGGGCTTGAGTGACGCCTTCGTATCGCCCGGCTTCGTGGATGTCACGGGCGTCGAGGTGGCCGATGAGGAGCTGTTTGCGCCGCTGCTGCAGGTCCGCCGGGTCGCCAGCTTCGACGAGGCGATAGCCGCTGCCAACGCAACCCGCTACGGTTTGTCGGCAGGTCTTATTTCAAATCAATCAGAGCTTTGGGGGCGTTTCCTCAACCGCATTCGCGCGGGCGTGGTCAACTGGAATCGGCCGACGACCGGGGCGGCGGGCTCCATGCCGTTTGGCGGGCTGGGCGCGTCGGGCAATCATCGGCCCAGCGCCTATTATGCGGCCGACTACTGCGCCTATCCGGTGGCCAGTTTCGAGGCTGATGCCGTGCGTGACACCCTTGGCGATATCAAAGGCTTGCGGCCATGAATTCAGCCATCGAAGCCAATTGCGACGGCCTGGTCGGGCCGACCCATTCCTATGTCGGCCTGTCGCCCGGCAACCTGGCCAGCCAGAAGAACGCGGGCGAGGTGTCCAACCCGCGTGGTGCGGCGCTGGAAGGCCTTGGCAAGATGCGCATGCTGGCCGATCTTGGCGTGCCGCAGTTCGCCCTGCCGCCGCATGAGCGACCGGACGTAAGCCTTCTGAAGTCGCTGGGTTTTTCCGGCTCCGATGGCGCAGTTCTGGAACGCGCCTGGAAGCAGGCGCCGGCCCTGGCCTCGGCCGTCTGCTCGGCGTCGCCGATGTGGGCCGCCAATGCCGCGACGGTGACGCCCAGCGCCGATACGGCCGATGGCCGGGTGCACTTCACGCCAGCCAACCTGCTGACCAATCTGCATCGCAGCCTGGAAGGTCCGCAGACGACGCGCAGCCTGCGCCGCCTGTTTCCGGACGAAGCCCGGTTCGCGGTCCATGAGCCGCTGCCAGCCCAGCCGCACTTCGCCGACGAGGGCGCAGCCAATCATGTGCGGCTGTGCGCCGAACACGGGGCGCCGGGCGTCAACATGTTTGTCTGGGGTCGCGAGGCCTGGGAGCACTGGGACGGTCGTTATCCGGCCCGTCAGACCCGCGAGGCCTTCGAGGCCGTCGAGCGTCGCCACGGGGCGGCGCGGGCGATCTTTCCGCGTCAAGGCAAGGCGGCGATCAATGGCGGGGCGTTCCACAACGACGTCGTCTGCGTGGGCACCCGCGAGTGCCTGTTCTTCCACGAACGCGCCTTCGAGGATCGCGTCGGCATGGAAGCTTCGGTTCGCGCTGCCGCCGAGGGCCTGTTCGAGCCGGCCTTCGTGGAGATCTCCGAAGCCGATTTGCCGATGGCCGATCTGGTGGCCAGCTATCTGTTCAATTCGCAGCTGCTGGTCATCCCCGGCGAGGCTCGCCTGGTGCTGCTGGCCCCGGCCGAGACCCGTGACAATCCCCGCGCCTTTGCGGTGGCCGAGAGCCTGGCGACCTCCAATGGCCCCATCGGTCGCGTCGACTATGTCGATGTCCGTCAGAGCATGCGCAACGGCGGCGGACCCGCCTGCCTGCGCCTGCGGGTGGTGCTGACCGAGCAAGAACTGGCGGCGACCAATCCCGCCCAGCGGTTCGACGCGGCCCTGCATGCGCGCCTCCAAGACTGGGTCGAGCGCCGCTATCGCGACCGCTTGGCGCCGGCCGACCTGGCCGACCCGGCCCTGCTGACCGAGGTGCGCGAGGCCCTGGACGAGCTGACGGGCATCCTTGATCTCGGCGGTGATTTCTATCCGTTCCAGAGGGTCGCGTGAGCTTCCAGGTCCGGGCGGCGCGCCCTGACGACGTCATGGCGCTGGTCGATCTGCACCGCGCCGTCGCGGCTGTTCCCGATGGTCTGGCGCGCCGTCCCGAAGAGATCACGCGGGACTATGTCGAGCGGTTCCTCGCCGGGGTCAGCTTCGTCGCCGTCGGCCCCGACGGCGCGATCTGGGGTGAAATCCATGCCGGCCGCGAGACCGTAGCGCTGTTCGCCCATGTGCTGTCCAACCTGACCGTCGCCGTCCATCCGGATTGCCAGGGCTTGGGTATCGGCTCCAGGCTGTTCGAGGCGCTCATCGCTCATGCTCGCGCGATGGACCCGCCGATCCTGCGGATCGAGCTTGCGGCCGGAGCCGGCAATCCCGGCGCGATCCGGCTCTATGAGCGGCTAGGTTTCAAGCACGAGGGCCGGCAGGTCTCGCGCGGGCGCTATCCGGATGGCCGTCTGGAAGACGACATCCTGATGGGCATGCTTCTCTAGCCGCGCAACGCGGCCAGGGCCTCGGGGAAGCGGCGCGAGAGCGGGGCTTCCAGCTCACCCAGCTCGACCGCGTAGTCGCCAGAGCCTTCCGGACGCAGACCCGTGACCTTGGCCTTGTTGACCAGCCACGACCGGTGGCTGCGCACAAAGCCGTGCTCGGTCAGGTCACTCTGGACGGTGGCCAACGGCGTGCGCATCAGCGGTCGGCGGCTGTCGACCAGCACGAATTCCACATAGTTGCCGGCCGAGCGCACGGCGAGAATGTCGTCGATGGGCACCCGCACCAGCCGCGCGCCATCCTGGATGTCGAAGGTCGCCAAGGAGGGCGAGGCGAGGGCGGAGGCCGGCTGGCGGCCCTGACGCAGCGACAGGAAGAAGATGATCCAGGCGATGCCATAGGCGAGCACGTCCTTGCGGAACTCGTAGGGGAACTCGCTGGAGATATCGCCGAAATCGTAGGTCTGCCGCAGGACGACCAGATAGGCCAGCTTCCGCAGCGCGACGAAGCCCGCCACATGCAGGGCCGAATAGGCCAGGACCGCGACGAGATGGACCGACGCGGCCTGCCACCACGGCGGCCGGTTGCGATGGCCCCACAGCGCGACAGCGGCCGGAATGGCGAAGATCACCAGGGTGACCAGCGCGCTGCTGCCTTCCCAGAGGGCTGGAAACAAGGGCGCCAGATCAGGATCGTCGTGCTGGATCGTCAGGATGTTGACGACGCAGATGGTGGCAATGAGGCCGATCCACAGCAGCCAGGCCCGCAGGATCGAGCGTCGCTCTTCGCCGCTCATCCCGAAAAGCACGCCGCTGGTCCCAGCCGGTTTTCCGCTCGTCCCCGGCAAGGCCCGCCGATCCCGAGGCTCTTGGCTGGGCCGGGCTTCGCGGGGCACGACCTGTGCATCCCTTTTCAAGCCGGGCGCCTCTTTATGACCACGACCGCTTCATCCTTTGACCGTCGCTACGACCTGGACTGGATCCGGGTCGGGGCGTTCTTCCTGCTGATTCTGTACCACGTCGGCATGTTCTACGTACCGTGGGAGTGGCACGTGAAGACGCCGCATCCGGTCGAGGCCATTGAGCCGCTGATGCAACTGACCAATCCCTGGCGGCTGACCCTGCTGTTCCTGGTTTCCGGCGCCGCGACCCGGTTCATGGCCGACAAGGTCAGCGTCGGAAAGCTGACCGGCGCGCGGATCGCCCGGCTGCTGCCACCGCTGGTCTTCGCCATGTTCGTGATCGTGCCGCCGCAGAGCTATTACGAGATCGTGGAAGCGGCTGCGGCCAGTCCGGCCGCCGGGCTTGTCGTCGATCCTTATGGCGCGTTCTGGGTGAAATACGCCACCGCGTCCGGCCGCTGGTGCGACGCTGATGGCTGCCTCACTACGCCGACCTGGAACCACATGTGGTTCGTGGCCTATCTGCTGGTCTATTCCCTGATCCTGGCTCTGATGCTGGCGCTGATTCCCAGGCTGGGCGCCAAGCTTCAGGCCGGACTTGAGCGCGCTATGAAGGGACCCGGCCTACTGATCTGGCCCATCGCCTTCCTGGCCGTGACGCGGATGTTCCTGATGCCGCTGTTCGAGGTCACCCACGCCCTGACCGACGACTGGTACAATCACGCGGTGTCTTTCCCGGCCTTCCTGCTGGGTTTTGGCCTGGCCAAGTCCGAGACCCTGCGCGAACGGCTGATCAGCGCGCGCTGGCTCGCGCTGGTTCTGGCGGTTGTCTGCTGGGCGGCGTGGGCGACCTATGCCTGGATCTATCGCGCCGACGACGCCAATCCGGTTGGGGGGCTGCGGCTCGTCATGCGGTGCGTCTATTCGATCGACCAGTGGTGCGCGATCGCCGCCATCCTGGGGTTTGGCGCCAAGCACCTGAACCGTGACGCGCCGGTCCTGCGTTATCTGACCCTGGCGGTGTTTCCGCTCTACATCGTCCACCAGACCCTGATCGTGGTCATCGCCCATCATCTGGCCAAGCTGAACCTACCCCAGGGGCTGGAAGCGGCGATCCTGATCCTGGCCACCTTCGCGGGCTGCTTTGCGACCTACGAAATCGTCCGCCGGATCCCGGGGGTGCGCTGGCTGTTTGGTCTGAAGTCTCAGCCGCGCGCCGAGGCCAGCCGACCGCCGGCGCTGGCATAGGCCTGGGTCCCCCGCGTGAACACGGTGTCGCCGGGCAGGATCTGCGCGATACCGATGTCGCCGGCATTGGCCAGAAGGTCATAGATCGGCGCAAAGTCCTGCAGTGTGACCGCCTGGAGGGTCTGGATCGAGTCGATGACGAAGTAGGCCTGCTGGAAGTCGTCGATCCGGTAGGGGGTGCGCATCACCCGCTCAAGGTCAAAGCCGATGCGGTTCGGAGAGGGATCGTCTAGGGCGAAGATCGACTCGGTTCGCGAGGAAACAATGCCCGCCCCATAGATCCGCAGGCCCTGCGGCGTCTGCATCAGGCCAAACTCGACCGTGTACCAGTACAGCCGGGCCAGATTGGCCAGTCGGCCCAGTTCCAGCGCCCGCTGCCCGCCTTGGCCATAGGCCTGCATGTAGTCGGCGAACACCGGATCGGTCAGCATCGGCACGTGGCCGAACACGTCGTGGAAGATGTCGGGTTCCTGCAGGTAGTCCAGTTCATCGGGCTTGCGGATGAACTGTCCAGCGGGGAATCGGCGGTTGGCGAGGTGGTCGAAGAACACGTCGTCAGGCACCAGGCCCGGCACGGCGACCACGCTCCAGCCCGTCAGGCGCTGGAGTTCTTCATTGATCCGAGTGAAATCGGGAATCCCCGACCGGTGAAGGTCCAGGGCGTCGAGACCGCGCAGGAAGGCGTCGCAGGCTCGGCCGGGCAGCATGGCCGTCTGGCGCTCATAGAGCGTGATCCAGACCTCGTGCTCGGTCTGGGAATAGCTTTCCCAAGCCTGGTTGATGGTCCAGTCCGCCCGGGCTCCGGGCGGCGGTGAGGGGGTAAAACCGTCAGCGCTCATGAAGAGACGCTACGCCTCGTTGGCGGCAAGTGTCGTTCGGATTTTGCCGAAAAGGGCAGTGTTTCCGGCCAGATCTTGCGTCTAGTGCGAAATCCGGGGGCGAAGCTTGTAGGCGCCCTCGTCGAAGGACTCGAAGATCACCGCCGTCTGGGGATGCTGCACCGGCTCGCCGGTCTCGTCAGCCAGCAGGTTCTGCTCCGACACATAGGCGACGTAGGTGTTCTCGTCGTTCTCGGCCAGCAGGTGGTAGAACGGCTGGTCCTTGAGCGGCCGGATGTCTTCGGGAATCGACTCCCACCACTCGTCGGTATTGGCGAACACGGGGTCGACGTCGAACACGACCCCCCGGAACGGGAAGATCCGGTGCTTGACCACCTGACCGATCGCGAATTTGGCGAATCTCGAATTCATGGGGTCGAGGATAGCAGTCCCACCTGACTGAATCCTGAACGTAGAATTCCGCAGACGGATAACAAGGCTTCCGCCCGCCGTCGCCGCGTTGCTATGCTCGGCCTCGAAGTGAGGCACCGTGATTTGCGGCGTCTGCGAGACAAGGTGGAAAGACCATGTCGGAGGCGCCGCGCGCGCCCGACGCGTCCATCTCTTCCAGTGCGGAGAGCGGGCGGCGTCGGCGGCCGCCAGGCGAGCAGTCGTGCTATGCGGCGCTCGATCTGGGCACCAATAATTGCCGCCTTCTGGTGGCGACACCTTCGCCGCGCGGATTTCGCGTCGTCGAGGCCTATTCTCGCATCGTGCGCCTGGGCGAGGGCCTGTCGCAGACCGGCCTGCTGTCCGAGGCGGCCATGGACCGCTCGATGGCGGCCCTGAAGGTCTGTGCGGAAAAAATCCGCCGTCGCAAGGCGATCAAGATCAAGGCCGTGGCCACCCAGGCCTGTCGCGGGGCCGACAACGGCGCGGCCTTTGTTGAGCGCGTGGCCGAGGAGACCGGTCTTCGCCTGCAGATCATCACCCCGCGCGAGGAGGCCCAGCTGTCGGTCGCCGGCTGCATGAGCCTGTTCGACCGCGAGGCCGACGCCGCCCTGGTGGTGGATGTGGGCGGCGGTTCGACCGAGCTGTCCTGGGTTGATCTGAAAGGCGAGGGGCTGGACGCCAAGCCCCGTCAGTTCGCGGCCTGGAAGCTGCCGATCAAGGCCTGGCTGTCGATCCCCGTGGGCGTCGTAACCCTGGCTGAGCGGTTCCCCGAGGGCGAACAGGCCCAGGAGGGCTGGTTTCGCGCCATGGTCGATGACGTGAAGGGCCGCATCGAGGCCTTTCCGCATGCCGAGCCGATGCGGGACCTGTTCGCGCAGGACCGGGCGCATCTGGTCGGGACGTCGGGCGCGATCACCAGCCTGGCCGGCCTGCACCTGGGCTTGCAACGCTATGACCGCAATGTCGTCGACGGGCTGTGGATGGAACGCAAGGATTGCGAGGCCGCTGCCGACCATCTGCTGGGGCTGACGGCGGCGGAACGCGCGCTGGAGCCGTGTATTGGCGCCGATCGCGCCGATCTGGTTCTGGCCGGCGCGGCGATTCTTCAGGCCGTTCAGGAGCTTTGGCCGTGTTCGCGCGTGCGTGTGGCCGATCGAGGGCTTAGAGAGGGGCTCCTGATGTCCCTGATGTCCGAACAGCAGCGTCGCCCGCGTCGGCGCCGCCGTGGCGGGGCGTCCAAGTTGAAGCCGGTGTCCGAATGACCGAAGAAGAACCGCCCCGCAAGCGCATGGTCAAGCCGCCGGCCGGCGGCACCGACGCCGGCCGCACCAAGCCTGCGCGCCTGAAGAAGACCTATGGCCGCACCACCTCGCAGCAGGCGTGGCTGGAACGGCAGATCAACGACCCGTTCTCGGCCAAGGCTCGCGCCATGGGCTATCGCAGCCGCGCGGCCTTCAAGATCAGCGAGATCGACGAGAAGTTTGGCTTCTTCAAGAAGGGCGCTCGCGTCATCGACCTGGGCTGCGCGCCCGGCGGCTGGCTGCAGATCGCGGTCGAGCGCGGCGTCACCCAACTGGTCGGCGTCGACCTGCTGCCCGTCGATCCCGTCGAGCCTGCCCACATCCTGGAGATGGACTTCACCGACGACGCCTGCCCTCCCAAGCTGATCGAGCTGCTGGGCGGGGCGCCGGACTTGGTGCTGTCCGACATGGCGCCCAACACCGTTGGCCATCGCGAGACGGATCACCTGCGGATCGTCGGTCTGATCGAGATGGGCGCCGAGTTCGCCATCGAGGTTCTGAAGCCCGGCGGCGCCTTCGTGGCCAAGGCCTTCCAGGGCGGCGAGACCGCTGACGTCATCGCCCGGCTGAAGAAGAACTTCGACAAGGTCGTGCACTACAAGCCCAAGGCCAGCCGCGCGGACAGCTCGGAGGTGTTTCTGGTGGCGACGGGGTTCCGGGGGCGGTGACCAGGCCGGGCGGGGGCATCGAGGGTCTGGTCGCGCGGCCGTTTCGAAATCTGGCGCTTTCGATCGCCTTCGTCCTGCTGGTCGGCGCGTGCGCGATCGTTGCCTATGGCGCTGCAGGCTGGCGGTTCGGCGACGCCCTCTACATGGTCACCCTGACCATCTTCACGGTCGGCTATGGCGAGGTTCGCGCGATTGACACCGACTACTTGCGCCTCGTCACCATGGCCACGATGGTGTTCGGATGCACCGGGGTCATCATCGTCACCGGCTCGCTGGTGCAGGCCCTGACCCAGACTCAACTCGAACAGTTCTTCGGTAAACGCGTGGAAAAGACCATCGAGCGGCTGGAAGGCCACACCATCATCTGTGGCTTTGGCCGGATCGGCATGATGCTAGCCAGTGAGCTGGCGGCGGCCGGCTCGAAGCTGGTGATCATCGAGCGCGACGAGGCGCGCGCCCAGCACGCGCTCGAGCTGGGGCATCTTTGCCGGCAGGGTGACGCGACAGACGAAGCGATGCTGAAAGCGGTGCATATCGAGCGCGCCAAGGTGATGGCGACGGTGCTTGCCGACGACGCGGCCAATGTGTTCATCACGCTTTCGGCGCGCAGTCTGAACCCCAAGCTGCACATCATCGCCAGGGGCGAACGTCCGTCGACCGAGGGCAAGCTGCTGCAGGCCGGCGCGAACCGCGTGGTATTGCCCACCCACATCGGCGCAGAGCGGATCGCCGAACTGATCCTGTTTCCCGAGATGGCGCAGATTTTTCGGGGGGGACAGGCCGGCGCGACCCTCGACAAGGCCCTCGACCGTCTGGGTCTGGATCTGGAAATCCTCGTTGTTCCGCGCAGTGTCGCCCACGGGGCTCTGACCGCTGGCGACATAGAACGCCGCGCCGGCGCAGCCTTCCTGCTGCAGATCAATCGTCCCGACGGGACGGTGATCACCAAGCCCGACGTCGACCATCCCATAGAGGCTGGAGATGGCGTGGTGCTGCTGTCCAAGCTGGGGCGTGGCGCACTCGACAGCCTGTTCGAGGAAGCCGCTGCGGTCTCGGCCTAGAACCAGACCGTCAAGTGTCTTGAGCGGCTCGACAAACCTGAGCCCCGCCGCTATACCCGCGCCGCAAAATGGAGACTCCAATGGAGATTCGCGAAGGGCTCACCTTCGACGACGTTTTGCTCGAACCCGGTCCGTCCGACGTCATGCCGACCCAGGTGACGACCGAGACCAAGTTCACGCGTGAAATCAGTCTGAACATCCCGCTCGTGTCCGCCGCCATGGACACGGTCACCGAAAGCCGCCTCGCCATCGCCATGGCTCAGGCTGGTGGCATGGGCATCCTGCACCGCAATATGACGGTCGACGAACAGGCCGATCACGTGCGCGAGGTGAAGCGTTACGAAAGCGGCATGGTCATCAATCCGCTGACCATCAACCCGGAAACCACGCTCGCCGAGATCCGCGAGATCAAGGCGCGCCGCAAGATCTCGGGCTTCCCGGTTGTCGAGCGCGACACGGGCAAGCTGGTCGGCATCCTGACCAATCGCGACATGCGCTTCGAGGGCGACGACAAGGTCCCGGCCTCGGCGCTGATGACCCGCGAGAACCTGATTACGGTGTCCGAGGGCATCGATCATCGCGAAGCGCGCGAGATGCTGCGCAAGCACAAGATCGAGCGCCTGATCGTCGTCGACGAGGCCTATCGCGCCGTCGGCCTGATCACGGTCAAGGACATCGAAAAGGCCCAGGCACACCCCCTGGCGGCCAAGGACGACAAGGGCCGCCTGCTGGTCGGTGCGGCCTCGACCGTCGGCGACGCTGGTTTCGAGCGCTCGATGGGTCTGGTGGACGCCGGCGTCGACGTCGTTGTGATCGACACGGCCCACGGCCATTCCAGCCAGGTCTCTCAGGCCGTCAGCCGCCTGAAGCGCGAAGCCAACCGCGTGCAGATCGTGGCGGGCAACATCGCCACCTATGACGCCGCCCGCGCCCTGATCGACGCCGGCGCCGACGCGGTGAAGGTCGGCATCGGTCCCGGTTCGATCTGCACCACCCGCATCGTCGCGGGCGTCGGCGTGCCGCAGCTCACCGCGATCATGGAGGCCGTCCGCGCCGCCAGGGAAAGCGGAACGCCGGTCATCGCCGATGGCGGCATCAAATATTCGGGCGACCTGGCCAAGGCCATCGCCGCCGGCGCCAGCACGGCCATGATGGGCTCGATGTTCGCCGGCACCGAAGAGGCGCCCGGCGAGGTGTTCCTGTACCAGGGCCGCTCATACAAGAGCTATCGCGGCATGGGCTCGGTGGGCGCCATGGCCCGCGGCTCGGCCGACCGTTACTTCCAGAAAGAAGTGACCGACAGCTTCAAGCTGGTGCCGGAAGGCATCGAGGGCCAGACGCCGTTCAAGGGCGCCATCGCTCCGGTGCTGCACCAACTGGTGGGCGGTCTTCGCGCCGCCATGGGCTATGTCGGCGCCCCAACGATCGCCGAGTTCCAGAGCCGCGCCCGCTTTGTGCGCATCACCGGCGCCGGTCTGCGGGAAAGCCACGTCCACGACGTGATGATCACGCGCGAGGCGCCCAACTATCCGAGCGCGGTCTAGATCATGCGGGTCGCCATCGAACTTCAGCTCCTCGCCGTCGCGGTCCTGATCGGACTGGTCCACCTGCTGTGGGCCAGCGTCGCCGCGCAACCGCAGCGGGGTCTGAAGTGGAATGTCGGCCCGCGCGACGAACCGGTGGTCCTGACGGGCATGGCGGGGCGCCTTGAGCGCGCCTCCGCCAATTTTCGCGAAACCTTTCCGCTGTTCGCCGCCGCCGTGATCGTCGTCTATCTGTCGGGCCGGATCGGCTTCATCAGCGCCCACGGCGCGCTGCTCTATGTGGTGGCGCGCGCGATCTACATGCCGCTCTATGCTTTTGGCGTTCCTGTCGCGCGCAGCATCGTCTGGCTGATTTCCTTCATCGGCATCGGGATGGTCCTCGCGGCCATGGTGGTCTGACCCCATGCGCGACGGTGGACGGGTTTCAGCAGCGATCGAGGTTCTGGCCGAGATCGAGGCGCGGCATTTTCCGGTAAAGATGGCGCTCAAGCGCTGGGGCGAGAGCGCGCGCTACGCGGGCTCCAAGGACCGGGCGTTCGTGTCTGGCCTGGTGCTGGACGCCCTGCGTCGCAAGCGCTCGCTGGGCTTCATGATGGGCGACAGCTCCGCGCGCGGCGTGGTGCTGGGCGTCCTGGCCCACGTCTGGGGCTGGTCGCCCGAGCGCGTCGCCGAGGCGGCTGGCGAAGAACATGGCGCGGGCGCTCTGGCCGAGGCCGAGATCAAGGCCCTGGCCGCGCCGGCTTCGCTCGAGGATGCCCCCGCGCCCGTGGCCGGCGACTATCCCGACTGGCTCGAGCCTTTTCTGGCCCGCGCCCTCGGCGACAGCGTTCGCGACGAGATGGCGGCCCTGTCGCAACGGGCCCCGGTCGATCTGCGGATCAACACCATCAAGACCGACGCCGGGCGCGGCGCTAAAGCCGTCGCCCTGATCGGCGGCGAGCCGGCCGGCGTGCTGGACAACGCCTTCCGCATTCCCGCGCCGCAAGCCGCCGATCGCACGCCTTCGGTGGAAGCCGTTCCGGCCTTCTCCAAGGGCTGGTTCGAGGTGCAGGACCTGGGCTCCCAGATCGCGGCGACGATGGCCGGCGAGATCAAGGGCAAGCAGGTGCTGGACTTCTGCGCCGGCGGCGGCGGCAAGACGCTGGCCCTGGCGGCCGCGATGAACAACACTGGCCAGATCTTCGCCCATGACAGCGACGCCCGCCGTTTGGCCGACACGATCCGTCGCAGCCAGAGGGCAGGGGTCCGCAACCTGCAGATCCGCTCGCCGATCGAGGCCGAGCCGCTGAAGGGCCTTGAGGGCAAGCTGGACGTCGTCTTTGTCGACGCGCCCTGCACCGGTTCTGGCACCTGGCGCCGCCATCCGGACGCCAAGTGGCGGCTTTCGCCCGACCAGCTGGCCAAGCGCCAGCTCGAGCAGGACAGCGTGCTGATCGACGCCGCTGACTTCGTAAAGGTCGGCGGACGGCTGGTCTATGTGACCTGCTCGCTGCTGGTCGAGGAGAACGAGGACCGCGTCGCGGCCTTCCTGGCTCGTCGCTCCGACTTTGCCGTCAGGCCGATCGCCTTTGAGGCCATTGCCCACCACGTCAGCGCCCAGGGCTTCCTGCGCCTGACCCCGTACACCGCTGGCACGGACGGCTTCTTCGCCGCCGTGCTGGAACGAACGCCGCAATAGCCTTCTCCCCCATGGGGAGAAGGTCCGATCAGAAAACGCCGGAGACCCATCGCCCATGACCGCCCCCGCCAATCACCAGCGCGTTCTGATCGTCGATTTCGGCAGCCAGGTGACCCAGTTGATCGCCCGCCGGGTGCGCGAGGCGGGCGTCTATTGCGAGATCCATCCTTTCGACAAGGCCGAGGCCCTGGTCGATGACTACGCGCCTTCGGCCATCATCCTGTCGGGCGGCCCGGCCAGTGTGCTGGAGGCCGACAGCCCCCGCATTGGCAAGAAGCTGTTCGACCTGGGCGTACCCCTGCTGGCCATCTGCTATGGCCAACAACTGCTGTGCGACGTGCTGGGCGGCAAGGTCGAGGGCGGCCACGCCGGCGAGTTCGGCCGCGCCGAACTGACCATCGGCAAGGCCAATCCGCTGTTCGAAGGCCTTGCCGGCGTCGGCGAGCTGGAAACCGTGTGGATGAGCCACGGCGACCGCGTCACCGCCATTCCCGAAGGCTTCGAGGTCATCGCCACGTCAGTCGGCGCGCCCTATGCCGCCATCGCTGACGACGCCCGCAAGATCTACGCGGTGCAGTTCCACCCCGAGGTGGTCCACACCGTCAACGGCACGCAGGTCTATCGCAACTTCCTGAAGCTGGCCGGCCTGAAGGGCGACTGGACGATGGCGTCGTTCCGCCAGGAAATGGTCGGCAAGATCCGCGCCCAGGTCGGGACCGGCAAGGTGATCTGTGGCCTGTCGGGCGGCGTCGACAGCTCCGTCGCCGCCGTGCTGATCCATGAAGCGATCGGCGACCAGCTGACCTGCGTGTTCGTCGACACCGGTCTGCTGCGCCACAACGAGGCCGAGCAGGTCGTCACCCTGTTCCGCGACCACTACAACATCCCGCTGGTGCATGTGGACGCCGGGGCCGAGTTCCTGGGCGCCCTGGCCGGCGTCAGCGACCCGGAGACCAAGCGCAAGATCATCGGCGGCAAGTTCATCGACATCTTCGACCGCGAAGCCGCCAAGATCGACGGCGCCGACTTCCTGGCTCAGGGCACGCTCTATCCCGATGTGGTCGAGAGCGTCTCGGCGCGCGGCGGCCCCTCGGCGGTGATCAAGAGCCACCACAATGTGGGCGGCCTGCCTGACTTCATGAAGCTGAAGCTGGTCGAGCCGCTGCGCGAGCTGTTCAAGGACGAGGTCCGCGCCCTGGGCGTCGAGCTGGGCCTGGCTCCCGCCTTCGTCGGCCGCCACCCGTTCCCCGGCCCGGGCCTGGCCATCCGCATCCCCGGCGAGATCACGCCCGAGAAGGTCGCCGTCCTGCAACAGGCCGACGCCATCTATCTGGAAGCCATCCGCGAGGCGGGCCTCTACGACAAGATCTGGCAGGCTTTCGCCGTGCTACTGCCCGTGAAGACGGTCGGCGTGATGGGCGACGCCCGCACCTATGAGAACGTCCTGGCCCTGCGGGCCGTGACCTCGACCGACGGCATGACCGCCGACTTCTTCGAGTTTCCCTGGGACGTGCTGGGCAAGACCGCGACCCGGATCATCAACGAGGTCCGGGGCGTCAACCGCGTCGTCTATGATGTGACGAGCAAGCCGCCCGGCACGATTGAGTGGGAATAACGAGGCGTCGCTTTAAGGACGTCTCGGCGCGCCTGGGCCAGGACCCCGCCAACGTCGCGCCCTGAGAACGGGGGCGCCGCTGCGGGGTCGTTTGCAACCAAGAGCCCCGACCGGTTCTGGCGGACAAGGAGGTCGTTCTTGTCCGCCAGAACCTAAACCGGATCGGGTCGTGCAGGCGCGGCTTCCCTCAGGCGAGCAACTCATACGCCGGCAGGGTCAAGAACTCCTCCAGCGTCTCGGACAGGGCCATCCGTGAGAACAGCAGGGCGGCTTCTTCGAGGCGCGGCGAGGCGAAGTCGCGGCGCAGGCCGTCCATCTCGTCGGTCAGCAGGCTGACGAACAGTTGCGAAGTGATCTCGCGGCCATCATCGAGATCGGCGCCCAGCTTGATCCACTGCCACAGCTGGGTGCGGCAAATCTCGGCCGTGGCCGCGTCTTCCATCAGGTTGTAGAGCGGCACCGCGCCCCGGCCTTCGATCCAGGCCTGGGTATAACGCACGCCGACCCGGATGTTCTCGCGCACGCCCGCCTCGGTGCGGACGCCCTCGTGCAGTTCCAGCATCTGGGGCTGGGTGATGGTCAGGTCGGACAGGCGCTTGTCCAGCTGGTTTGGCGTCGGCATCAGGCGGTCGAAGACCTCCATGGCCACGGGGACCAGATCGGGGTGAGCGACCCAGGTGCCGTCATGACCGGCGCCGGCCTCCCGTTCCTTGTCCGCGCGAACCTTGGCGAAGGCGGCCTGGTTGGCGGTCTCATCGCCCTTGATCGGGATCTGGGCCGCCATGCCGCCCATGGCGAAGGCGCCGCGACGGTGGCAGGTCTGGATCAGCTTCAGCGAATAGGCGCCCAGGAAGGCCTTGCCCATCACCATGGCCGAGCGGTCCGGCGTCAGGAAGTCGGGGCGACGGCCCAGGCGCTTGATGAACGAGAAGATGTAGTCCCAGCGGCCGCAGTTGAGGCCGGCCATGTGGTCGCGCAGCTCAAAGATGATTTCGTCCATCTCGAAGGCGGCGGGAATGGTCTCGATCAGCACCGTGGCCTTGATCGTGCCATTGGCGATGCCCAGCGCGGCCTGGGCGTGGACAAACACCTCGTTCCACAGGCGCGCCTCCAGGTGGCTCTCCAGCTTGGGCAGGTAGAAGTAGGGGCCGGAGCCTTGCGCCAGCGACGCCTTGGCGTTGTGGAAGAAATACAGGCCGAAATCGAACAAGGCTCCGCTGACGGGCAGGCCATCGACCTCCATGTGGCGTTCAGGCAGATGCCAGCCACGCGGACGAATGACGAGGACGGCGGGGTTGGCTCCCAGCGCGTAGCTCTTGCCGGACTTGGGATCCACATGGGTCAGCGCGCCGGCCCAGCGGTCCTTCAGATTGACCTGGCCCTCGATCAGGTTGGCCCAGGTCGGAGAGGTGGCGTCCTCGAAGTCGGCCATGAACACCTTGGCCCCGCAGTTGAGGGCGTTGATGATCATCTTGCGATCGACGGGACCGGTGATCTCGACGCGGCGGTCTTGCAGGTCCGCCGGGATCGGGGCCACGGTCCAGTCGCCTGACCGGACGTCGGCCGTTTCGGCCAGGAAGTCCGGAGCTTCGCCGGCGTCGAACAGGACCTGGCGAGCGACCCGCGCCGCCAGCAGTTCACGACGACGCGCGTCGAACCGACGGTGTAGGTCAGCCACGAAGGCCAGGGCCTCGGGTGTCAGGATCTCTACCGCGCGACCCTCGACAGGGCCTGTGATCTCAATGTGGGCGGCGATGTCGAGGGGCATGGAGAGATCCTGTAGTCAGAAGTCGTCGTTGTGGCCGTTAGGATAGGGTCAGGCGCTCTCTTGCGCGCCCTTGGGTCGGACCGTGGGAACAATCTGGTCGCCCCAGTTGCCCGCGCCGTCATGGAAGCGGGAAGAGCGAACCAGTTCCACCGAATAGCCGGCGTCGATGGCGCGGCGCACCGCTTCGTTCAGACGGTGCGAGGCTTCCGCCACCCGGTCAACCGCGCGTTCCTGCGCGGTCGGGTTGGGCATGGCGGCGGGGGTGAAGGCGGGAGCAGACATAGGGCAGTCCTCCTATCGGTGGGGTTGGTCGCGACCTATTCGGCCGCGAACTGGTTCATGGTGTTGCCGTGGCCGCCGGCCTTCAGGGCGCGCTCTCCGGCGACCATTTCCTTGAAGGTGTCGCCCAGGTCCGAGCCGACCTCGTGCTGGTGCTTGACGGCCGAGACGCCGCGGCGGATTTCCTCGCGCTGCACCGAATTGACATAGGCCTTCATCTTGTCATCGCCGAAATAGCCGCGCGACAGCTCGTCCATGCTCTTGGCGGTCAGATGGAAGGTCGGCAGGGTGATCAGGTTGTGGAACACACCGGCGCGGGCGGAGATGTCGGTCTGGAAGGCGGCCAGGCGGGCGTCGGTCTCGCGGCCCAGGTCGGCGTCGTCATACTCGGCCGACATCAGGGCGATACCGTCAGGATAGGAGTCAGCGTGGATCTTGCCCTCGGCGATCCACTGCTCGCGCACCTGGCGGCGCAGGTTCAGGGTCCAGTTGAACGATGGCGAGTTGTTATAGGTCAGCTTGGCATTGGGCACGACCTTGCGGATTTCCGAGACCATCGAGGCGATCTCGTCGACATTGGGGGTGTCGGTTTCGATCCACAGCAGATCCGCGCCGCCCTGGGTGAGCGAGGCGATGCAGTCCTCGATCACGCGAGCGCGGCCCGTGCCGTCCTGGAAGGCGAAGAGGCCATTGGGCATGCGCACCGGCTTTTCAAACTGGCCGCCGCGATAGAGCGCCAGTTCGCCCGGCAGGATCGGATTGTCCGGCGTGATGGCTTCGGTCTTCAGCCACTTGATGTAGTCGCTGGCCAGATCGCCCGGCTCTTGGCTGACGGGCACTTTCTGGGTGAGGCCCGCGCCCAGGCTATCGGTACGGGCGACGATGACGCCCTCGTCGACGCCCAGTTCCTCGAAGGCCAGGCGGCACGCGCGCAGCTTTTCGATGAAATCTTCGCGCGGCACGGTGACTTTGCCGTCTTGGTGGCCGCACTGCTTGGCGTCCGAAACCTGATTTTCGATCTGCAGGCAGCAGGCGCCAGCCTTGATCATCTCCTTGGCCAGCAGATAGGTGGCGTTCTCGTTGCCAAAGCCCGCGTCGATGTCGGCGATGATCGGAACGACGTGGGTCTCAAAGCCGTCGATGGCCGCGATTGCGGCCTTTTCGGCCGCCTTGTCGCCGGCGTCGCGAGCGGTCTTCAGCGTCTTGAACAGGTCGTTGATCGCGACCTCGTCGGCCTGGCGCAGCGAGACATAGATCTCTTCGATCAGATCGACGACGGCGGTCTTCTCGTGCATCGACTGGTCGGGCAGGTGGCCGAAGCGGTTACGCAGGCCCGCGACCATCCAGCCGGAGAGATAGACATAGGCGCCCTTGGTGGTGCCACGCAGACGTTTGACCGACTTGATCATCTGCTGGGCGTGGAACCCCGACCAGCACCCCAGCGACTGGGTGAACTTGCTGCTATCGGCGTCGTATGCCGCCATATCGGCTCGCATGACGGTTGCCATTTCGCGGGCGATGTCCAGGTGGGTCGAGAAGGTGTTCTGCAGCTTCAGCTGAATGATGTCGTCGATGCCGACGCCGCCGGGCGTTACGCCCTGCGGATAGCGGGCCAGGACGGTTTCGCGGTGTTGAGCGTAGGTTTTGCGCAGCGTCATTGGTCTGATCCCCATCGTCGGCCGACCGCTGGGCGGTCGAAGAAAAGTTTGTAGGGAGAGCTAGCGTCGCGACCGCTCGGGCGTCGAACCTATTGAAGGTGATTTGTCACAGTCCGACTTTGTGTTTTCTGTAAATCTGTGACAAATTGACTGAATGGCGACACATGACAAAAAGCTGTTTCTCGGTGGCAGGCTAAAGCGGCTTCGCCGCGACATGGGCGTAACCCAGAGCCGCATGGCCGAGAACCTGGGCGTTTCGGCCAGCTATCTGAACTTGTTGGAGCGCAATCAGCGGCCGGTCACGGCCCAGATTCTGCTGCGTCTGGCCGACGCCTATGATCTCGACCTGCGAAGCCTGTCGGCGGATGATCCCGGCGGCGGGGCCGGGCTGGAGGAGATACTGGCCGACCGGATGTTCGCTGATCTGGGGGTCAGTCGACATGAGGCGGCCGAGGTCGCCGAGTTGTCGCCGGGCATGGCCGAGGCTATGTCGCGTCTGTATCGCGCCTATCTGGATCGGGGCCGTCTGATCGATCTGGGCGTCTTCGAGCGGCCGGATGGCTCCGTGACGTCCTCATCGCAGACTTCGACCGATTGGGTGCGCGATCTGGTCGGATCACAGCGTAACCATTTCGCCGAACTGGAGACGGCGGCCGAGGCCATCGTTGCGGCCATGAAGGCTGACCATCAGGACCTCGGACCGGCTGTGCGGGCGCGGTTGCTGGAGCGCTTCGAGATCCAGGCGCGGGTCATGCCGGTAGAGGCTATGGCCAGTTCGCTGCGTCGCTATGACCATCACCGCAAGCGCCTGATGCTCTCTGAGACCCTGGCGCCGGCCAGCCGGATCTTCGCCATGTGCTATCAGTTGGGTCTGATGGAGGCTGACGAGACGCTGTCGACCCTGGCCGATCGTTTCCAGGCGCCGGACCGCGCCACGCGTCAGCTGCTCAAGGTCTTTCTCGGCAACTACCTGGCGGCGGCGATCATGACGCCCTACGAGCCGTTTCTGGCGGCCATGGAGGCCAGCGGCTACGACATTGAGCGGGTGCGCTCGCGGTTTGGGATCAGCTATGAGCAGGCCGCCCAGCGCCTGACCACACTCAGCCGACCCGGGTCGCGTGGAACTCCGTTCTTCATGATGCGCCTGGATGCGGCGGGGAATATCTCCAAGCGCTTCGCGGCGGGTCCATTTCCATTCTCGCGCTTTGGCGGAGCCTGTCCGCGCTGGAACGTCCACGACAGCTTCAAGACGCCGGGGCGGATCATCACCCAGGTGATCGAGACCCCGGATGGTCAGCGCTATTTCACGCTGTCGCGGACGGTGCGCCGCGTCTCGGGCCTGCAGGCCGGATTGGAAGACGAGTTGGTCGTGGGGCTGGGGTGCGAGCTGAAATACGCCAGTAAGCTGGTCTATGCCCGGGGCCTCGACATGGCCTCGCCGATGACGGTCGAGATCGGCCCGTCATGCCGGATCTGCGAGCGTCCCGCCTGTCCACAGCGGGCGGCAGCTCCGATCAACAGGACCCTGCTGGTTGAGGAGTCCAGCAAGGCCCTGTCGCCTTTTCCGTTCGTGACCTGACGCTCAGGTTTTGCGGCGGGATCGGTCGTGCATTGGGGAGACGTTGATCTTGCCAGACCAACGGGATTTCGGGGCGAAACTTCAGTTCGCGCTTTGCGCTTAGCGGAGCCCCATTTTTCCCGCGATCGTTGACCAGGGAACCAGCTTGAAGTTCTGATTCTCGGGTGGCGAAACGTTGCGGCCGTCCTGGGCGATGAAGGCTCCGCCTTCCAGGCCCGCGCCCAGCGAGAGGCTGGTCACCTCCAGGCCGTCAGTTTCCGAGACGCCGTCGATGCCGGTCGCGCCGTCTGCGATCACGGCGAACGAGCCGACATAGGCGTTGTCACCCTCGCGCCGGAACAGGGCGTAGCTGTTGTTGCCCTGGCTGGAGACCACCAGATAGCCCTTGCCGCCAGCTTGCGCGTAAAGGCCCACGCCCTCCAGATCGTCCTTCAGGGCGGAGTTGTCGACCACCCGGACCACGGACTTGCGGGCCGTCCCGGTCGAGGGCTCGGCGCCCAGCTTCCACAGGGCGGTGTCTTCCTCGGCGATGTAGAGCGCGCCGGTTTCGTCGTCGGCGACGCAGCCTTCTGTCTGGGTGTCGAACTTCAGATCGCGAACCTGCTGGGCCTTGACCTTGCCGCCTGGGGTGGCGAGCAGTTTCCACTGCCGCACGCCGCCGTCGGGATCGCTGATGAACACAAAGGTTGCGCCGCTCTTGTTGCGATACATGCACAAACCGTAGGGATCGGAGAGGCCTGTCGCCTGCAGGCCGTCGGCGACGCTGGTCAGCAGCCGCGTGTCGGGATCGAGGGTGTAGATCGCGATGGCCTTGCGGGTGCGGTCGCTGGCCGTGACCAGGGTGACAGTCTTGCCGCCCAGCTTGAAGCCGCCGCGCAGGTCGACATTGTTCATCTTGCCGTCGGGCAGGGACTGCAGCAGCTTGCCCGACAGGTCATAGACGAGCAAGCCGCCCTTCTTGTCGGTGGCGATGATGGCGTTTTTCGTCGGATCGGTCGGGTGGACGAAGATGGCCGGGTCGTCGGCCGCGTCGCCGCCGTTCTCGACGGGCGGCGTCTCCATGGTCGCCTGGACGAGGGCCAGAGTGCTGGGCGTCGCCTGGGGCGCGGCCTGTCCGGGCGAGACCTTCAGGGCGCTGGCGACGTCCTGCCACGACAGCACCTGGGTGTTGGCCCCGACCTTGCGGTCGTCAGTGACCAACAGGGCGCCGGCCGGCAGGCCCGGGCCGACGGGGGCGCGCAGGCCGAACAGGCCAGCGGGGCCCTCGATGGCGTCCGCACCCTTGGCCTGGACGCGGAAGGCGCCCAGGAACCGGTCATCGGCATTGCGGTCATAGACGTTGTAGTCGCCGGCGTCGGCGTTGACGGCGACCAGGTAATTGCCCTGGTCTCCGCCGTTCAGGATAGCCAGGCCGCCCACCTCGCCCTTGATGCGGCCCAGACGGTTGATGTCGATCACGGTGGCCACAGTCTCGGCCTCGGGGTCGGCGTCATAGCGCCAGATGCCGACCGCCTGTTGGGCGACATAGAGGGCGCCCGAAGGGTCGTCGGCGACGCAGTACTTGGCTTCCGACGACAGGTGCAGACGGCGGACCAGACGGCCGTCCAGCTTGCCGTCAGCGGTGGGATACAGCAGCCACTGATCCAGTTGACCGTCGCCGCCGAGGGCGAAAGCGTACAGCGAGCCGTCGCGGGGGCTCTTGTGCAGGCACAGGCCTTCGCCGGCATAGCCCAGCATCAGCGGGCGCGCGTCGATCGCCTGGGCCTGGCCAGAGGTGAAGTCATAGCTGGAAAGGCGGATGCGGCCGGCCTGGCGATCCAGAACCGCCAGCACCGTCTGGTCGCCGATCTCGCGCGTATCGACGCCATAGGTTTCGCCGCCGGGCAGGGCGGTTTTGCGGGCGCCGTCCAGGCTATGGAACTCAAGCCCGCCCAGTTCTCCGGTCGCGGCGATGATGCTCTTGCCGGGGTCAGCGCTGTTATAGAGTAGGGCGGCGGCGTTGCCCCCGCCTTGCTCGGTGGGAACGGTCGCACCTACAGCAGCGACGCTCACCGTCGGTGCGGCCTGCGTCGCTTGGGCAAGAGCCTGATCTGCGACGAACAACAGCGCTAAAGCGCTGGCGGCGAGGTGTTGGCGGCGATGGATCATGATGTGCCCCTCTGTATCGCATCTTCGATGTGCGATTGGCCTGACCCGAAGGTGCAGACGCCAAAGCCGAGACCTGGATGCTACCGATTTGGCCTCTCCTACAGCTTTCAATCGAAGGAATACAGGTCGGCCGCGTTGCGGGCGCGCCAGGTTGGAACTTTGACGTCCTCCCAATGGCGACGCCGCCGAACTGGTAGCGCCAGCGGCTTGATTCCGGGACGCAGCTTGGTTCTGGCGTGGTCAATTGCGTCGTCACGCTATCGAGACGATGTGCAGATTTCACCGATATGTCCTAGGGTTCCTATCCAGAGTCGAGGATGATCCTACCGGATGCGCGCTACGATCAAGGATGTGTCAGCGGCCGCCGGCGTCTCGACCAAGACCGTGTCGCGTGTGCTCAATCGAGAGAAATACGTTTCGGCGGAACTGCGGCAGCGGGTCGAGGGCGCGATGGCGCGACTCAACTTTCAGCCCAGCGCGGCGGCGCGCATGTTGGCTGGAAAACGCAGCCATCAGATCGCGCTTTTCTATGACAATCAGGGCCCTCACTACATCCATCAGATCCAGACCGGGATCTGGGAACGGTGCGTTGAAGAGGGTGTGCGGCTCCTGGCTCAGCCCAGTGACGCGGCCTCGCCCAGCCTGGCCTTGGAAGTCGGTGGCCTGATCGACCAGACCCAGGTGGATGGCGTGATCCTGTCTTCGCCGGTCACCGACTCGATTGCCGCGCTTGAGGAACTGGACCGGCGCGGCATGCCCTATGTCCGCATCTCGCCCGGCACCGATCATGGCCGCAGTCCGTCGGTGTCGATGGACGACGTCCAGGCCGCCGACGACATGACCAGCCACCTGATCGCGCTGGGACACAAGCGGATAGGCTTTATCGTCGGCCACCCCAATCACACGGCCAGCGACCTGCGGCTGTTCGGCTATCGCCGGGCGCTGGACCGCGCCGGCCTGGCGTTCGAGCCTCAATATGTCCGGCCGGGCCTGTTCGACTTCGCCTCGGGCGTGGAGGCGGCCGAAACCCTGCTCGACTTGCCCAATCCGCCAACCGCGATCTTCGCCAGCAATGACGACATGGCCGCCGGCGTGCTGACGGTAGCCCATCGGCGGGGCATGGCGCTGCCGGGGGACCTTTCGGTCGCCGGCTTTGACGATATCGCCCTTGCCGGACAGCTTTGGCCGCCTTTGACCACGGTGCGACAACCGACGCGGCAGTTGGCCTATGCCGCCGCCAGCCTGCTGTTCGAGGGCGTCGGGAGCCCGGCCCACCGCCGCTTGCCGCACGAGCTTGTGCTGCGCGCATCGACCGCCGCGCCCAAGACCTCTTCGTAGAGGGCCAAGCCTAGGCCGGGATCAGGAACTTCGCCGCCAGGATGCTCAACATCAGGGCGATCACCGTGGCGATGACGATGATGAGCAGAGGGCGCAAGCCATGCTCGGTCAACGATTTCATGTTCGAACGAATGCCTGTGGCGGTCACCGCGCAGGCGAGCAGGGCGGCGGCAGCCTTGCTGGAGCCCTCGGCCACCACGGCAGGTATCAGGCCGAACGAGTTGATGGCCGCCAGGCCGAAAAACCCGACCACGAACCAGGGCAGGATGAACGTGGAGATCCTGGCCTCGGGATCCTTGGGAAAAAACACTGCTACCACCATCATCGCCGGGGCCAGCAGCGCCACGCGGGTCAGCTTGACGATGGCGGCGTTCTCTCCGGCGGCCGGCGAGAAC
Source organism: Caulobacter sp. ErkDOM-E (assembly GCF_048541895.1). Classification (GTDB taxonomy): domain Bacteria; phylum Pseudomonadota; class Alphaproteobacteria; order Caulobacterales; family Caulobacteraceae; genus Caulobacter. The sequence continues at coordinate 1,973,755 of NZ_CP183331.1, forward strand.
GAATAGCCGGCTCCCAGGGACTGGGCGACGTCGTGGATCGAAGCGCCCAGCATGAAGCCGGCCTGGACGTCGCTGAAGTGCAGGTGGCGCGCCAGGATCGGATAGACGGTCATGGCCAGTGTGCTCATCGCCGAGATGCCGACCAGCACCAGGGTCAGTTGGGCCTGTGGCGTGCGGCGCTCACCCAGCAGGCTGGCGAAGGCCATGGCCGCCGAGGCCCCGCAGATCGCCACGGCGCCGCCGCACAGCGCGCCGAACGCCCCCGAGAACCCGAAACGTCGAGCCAGGAATACGCTGCTGCTCAGGGTGATGGCTACGATGGCGACGACCGCGAGCAGGGCGGCGGGACCCAGCTGGACGATCTGGCCAAAGGTGATGCGCGTGGCGACCAGCACGATGCCCCAGCGCAGCAGGGTGCGCGAGGCGATGGCCAGGCCAGGCTCGAGTCGCGTGTCTTCGGCGAGGAAGCTCATCGACAGGCCAAACAGCAGGCACATCAGGGTGAGCGGCGCGCCGTAGTGGTCTGAGACATAGGCTGCAGCCAGGGTCGCCAGGGTCGCAACAGCTAGGCCGGGCGCATAGACGCTGCCTCGGATCATCGATTTTCCCCGGAATCGTCCCGATTCACGCAAATTTCGCAGCGCAAGTCGCCATACACCAATGTGACACCGTTATCATATCGGAGGCGCTGGGCAACCGGATGAAGCGACGTCACCCGAGAATTCGGAATACTCGGTGCAACAATCGGACGGATTTCGTCTGTGAATTGTCAAATATAAGATTTTGAAAATACAATTCGCTTTGAAAAATTCTAATACATCGCATTTGGGCTCGATGCACAAATATATATTGACTTTTCTGAGTAAATTGACTCGCTGTGATGAACTTTATAAGTAAGTCCAGTTCGTTTCGCCAATTTTTTTGCGTTAGCGGTGAAATTTTTTGGATGCGAAGCAGCGTTGCCATAACGTCGCTCTTCGCTAGTATGACAGCGATGACATACCTGATTGCCCCTCCTGAAAGCCGCCCCCTGTATGAGGGTGGCCCGCGCGTATCCTCGGTCGCTTGGGGGATGTGGCGCTTTCGCGGCGCTGATGTCCGCGCGGCGCGATCGCTGATTCTGGCCGCGCTTGACGCCGGCGTGACCCTCTTTGATACGGCCGATATCTACGGTCCCGACAACGGCGAAGGCTTTGGCGCTTCAGAGGCTCTGCTGGGTCAAGTCCTGGCGGCGTCGCCTGAGTTGGCCCATCGAATGGTTGTCGCCACCAAGGGCGGCATCGTCATCGGAACGCCCTATAACTCCAGCGAGGCCTACGTCGCTTCGGCCATCGATGCGTCGCTGCAGCGCCTGGGCGTTGAACACGTCGCGCTGTGGCAGATCCATCGTCCGGACATCCTGACCCATCCTGCTGAGACCGCCCGCGCGCTGGAAGCCGCGCACAAGGCCGGAAAGATTGGCGCAGTGGGGGTGTCGAACTACACACCCTCGCAGGTCGAGGCCCTGGCGGCGCATCTGTCGCTGCCGGTCGTGTCCTGCCAGCCCGAGTTCTCGCCTTTGGCGATCGCCCCCCTAAGTGACGGTGTCCTGGATCAGGCTATTGCGCGGAGCATGACGGTGCTGGCCTGGTCGCCCTTGGGTGGCGGACGTCTGGCGTCGCCGACGGATGACCGCGCTCGCGCCGTGAGCGCCATTCTCGACGAGATCGCCGAGACGTTCGGCGTGTCCCGGTCGGCGGCGGCCTATAGCTGGATCATGGCGCATCCCGCCCACCCCATTCCAATCGTCGGCACGCAAACTCCGGCCCGTATTGCCGAAATCCCCGACGCTTATCGGCCGCGCTGGACGCGCACTGACTGGTATCGCGTCCTCGTCGCCTCCATGGGAGCGCCCTTGCCATGAACCGTCCCCCTAGCGAGATCAGCTGGTTTTCCGCCCTCTGCGACGACGACTACGAGTTCCTGGGTGTTCCGGATCTGAAGCTGAAGTCCAGCTGGGAACACTGTCGTGATATCGTCCTGCAGGCCGAGTCCGGTGGGTTTGACAACATCCTGCTGCCGTCCGGCTATGAGCTGGGCATCGACACCACGGCTTTCGCCGCCGGCGTCGCGCCGCTGCTGCGTCGAATGCGCCTGCTGATGGCCGTGCGGATCGGCGAAATGTGGCCGCCACAACTGGCGCGGCAGATCGCGACGATCGACCGGATGCTGGGCGGCCGCCTGACCGTCAACATCATCTCCTCTGACATGCCAGGAGAGAAGCTGGCCTCTGCTCCGCGCTATGCTCGCACCGTCGAGGCGATGAGCATTCTCAAGACCATGCTGAACGGCGAGGCGCTTGATCACCAAGGCGAGTTCTGGAACCTGAAGCTGGATCCGCCGCGCGTTGGCACAGTCTCGGGCAAGGCCCCGTTACTCTATTTCGGCGGCCTGTCGGAAGATGCCCGTGAGGCCGCCGCCAAGGGTTGCGACGTCTTCCTGATGTGGCCGGACAAGAAGGAGGTGGTCGCCGAGATCATCGCCGACATGACCGCCCGCGCCGCCAAGTACGGCCGTGCGCTGCGCTACGGCTACCGCGCCCACGTCGTCGTTCGCGACAGCGAGAGTGAGGCCCGCACCGCCGCCGACCGGCTGCTAAGCAAGCTGGACGAAGACGCCGGCGCCGCCATCCGCGCCAAGTCTCTGGACTCGACCTCGGTTGGGGTCCAGGCCCAGGCCGCGTTGCGCGCAGGCGCCAAGGACGATGGCTACGCCGAGGCAAACCTTTGGACCGGGGTGGGCAGGGCGCGTTCGGGCTGCGGCGCGGCGATCGTCGGTGATCCCGATCAGGTGCTGGCCAAGCTCAACGACTACCGCGACATGGGCATCGAGGCCTTCATTCTATCGGGCTACCCGCACGCGGCAGAGGCGGACCTGTTTGCCCGCCATGTGTTGCCGCACATCGACCATGGGCCGCTGGTCTAGTGCACGCCTCCAACGATCACCACGCTGGGAGCCGGCCTTTCGTCGTCGGCATCGGCGGCACGGCCGGCGGTACGTCCTCGACCGAGCGCGCCCTGGCGATCGCCATGAAGGCCGCCGCTGCGCGCGGTGTCGACACCCAGATGTTCGGCGGCGAGTTCCTGGCGCGGCTTCCGATCTATGTGCCCAAGGCGCCGCAGCGGACGGCCGAGGAGATCCAGTTCGTCGAGACGGTGCGCCGTGCCGACGGCCTGGTGATCGCCTCGCCCGGCTATCACGGCAGCGTCTCGGGCATGATCAAGAATGCGCTGGACCTCCTCGAGGAAACCGCGCGCGACAGTCGGGTCTATCTGAGCGGCATGCCGGTGGGCCTGGTGGTCACCGCCTATGGCTGGCAGGCGACGGGCAGCACGATATCGGCTTTGCGATCAATCGTGCACGCGTTGCGTGGCTGGCCCACGCCGATGGCCGCCGCGATCAACACCTCCGCGTCGCGGTTCGGAGACGACGGAACCTGCGAGGATCCTGCCGTTACAGCACAATTGGGCCTGATCGGCGATCAGGTCGCCGACTTTCTGCAACTGCATCGGAAGTCGGCATGACCGCCCTGGGAGGGTGCTGAAAGGCCTCTCAGTTTTTCTAGAAAGACCAAGCCTCAACAAGAGGCGAATAAGCCTACCCAAGAGGTAGGAATTAAAAAGTGGGAGGGAATTGAGACATGAAAATTCACACGAAACGCGCGCGCATGCTGGTCGGCACGGCGCTCACGACGCTGGTTCTGGGTGGCTTCGCGGCCACGCCGGCCCTGGCCCAGTCCAATGACGACGCGCCGGTCATCGCTGAAGTGATCGTTACCGCACAGAAGCGCTCGGAAAACCTGCAGAAGGTTCCGATCTCCATCAGCGTCGTCAGCGGCGAAGCCATGGAGCGCGCCAACGTCAATTCGGCGGAACAGCTGATCCAGATGGCGCCGTCCCTGACTTTCAGGAAGGGCAACACCAACAAGGACTCGGCCCTGACCGTGCGTGGCGTGGGCACCGTCTCCTTCGCATCGGGCGTTGAGCCTTCGGTCTCGACCATCGTTGACGGCGTGGTCTATGCCCGTAGCGGCCAGGCCACCGCCGATTTCCTGGACCTGGAGCGGATCGAAATCCTGCGTGGCCCGCAAGGCACCCTGTTCGGCAAGAACGCTTCCGCCGGCGTGATCAGCCTGATCACGCGCGCGCCGAAGCAAGAAAAGAGCGGCTATATCGACGCCTCCTACTACGAGGGCAACGAGTACAGGCTGCGCGGCGCAATCTCGGGTCCGCTCTCGGATACGCTTGCCGGGTCGCTGGCCGGCTTCTTCAGCCACTATGACGGCAACGGCAAGAACGTCTTCAACGGCGAAGACGTGAATGGCTACGAGCACAATGGCCTGCGCGGCCGCCTGCGCTGGGAGCCGAATGAAGACCTTACCGTCGATCTGATCGCCGACTATTCGCACAACGTCGACACCGGCTATGCTGACAGCATCGGCACGGTGTTCTCGAGCGCCTACAACGACGCCGTGTTCTCGCCGTCGCTGAAGCCGCTGACGCCGGGCGCCGGCAACAAGGACATCGACAACGACCAGTCACCGTCGACCAAGGACATCAACAGCGGCTTCTCGGCCCAGGTGAACTACTCGTTGGGCGACTATACGGTCACCTCGATCACGGCCTATCGCAACTGGAAGAACCAGCAGGCGCGGGACGGTGATTTCCGCTCTGACTCTCCAAAATACGTCGCGACTGGAGCCCTGGCGGCTGACATCCGGACTGCCGACTATGGACGGCTGAACTTCGACCAGTTCACGCAGGAACTGCGGCTCGCGTCCCCGACCGGCCAGTTCTTCGAATATGTCGGCGGGCTCTATTATTACCATACTTGGGAGAGCAACTACTTCACCCGTACGGTCACCAATTGCACCAGTTCAACCCTGGCGCCGGTGACCCTGGGCGCTCTGGGGGCGGCAACGCCCTGCGCGCCGGGCTCCTCGACCTATGCCGCCAACCAGGGCATCGGCGAGTTCTCCGCGACCCTGACCAACTACGCCGCCTTCGGGCAGGGCACGCTGAACTTCTCCGAACGTCTGCGCGGCATCGTCGGCGCGCGCTGGACCCAGGACAAGATCGAGTTTGTCCATCGTCGCCTGCGCACCTCGGGCGCGGCAGCCCTTAGCGGCGTCAACCCGACCTTCTCGGGAACGGGCGGCACCAAGGCTGACGGCTGGTCGGGCAAGGTCGGCCTGCAGTACGATGTCCTGCCGACCATTCTGGCCTATGGCAGCTATACGCGGGGCTACAAGGGCCCGGCGATGAACGTGTTCTTCAACATGCAGGCCACGGACAATTTCGGTATCGCGCCGGAAACCTCGGACGCCTACGAGATCGGCGCCAAGTCGCGCCTTCTGGACGGCCGCCTGATCCTGAACCTGTCGGCGTTCAACACGACCTATGACAACTTCCAGGCCACGAACCTGGATCTGATCGGCACCACGGTGGTTTCGCGCCTGACCAATGCCGGCACGGTCAAGACCCAGGGCTTTGAGGCCGACTTCACGCTGGAGCCGATCCGGAACCTGCGTCTGAACGGCGGCTACGCCTATATCGACGCCAAGATCGACAAGTTCAAATGCCCGCCCACCGGCGCCTGCCCGGCATTGGCGATCAACGGCAAGCCTCTGCCCCTGTCGTCCAAGCACAAGGTCTCGTTGAACACGAGCTACTTCGTGCCGCTGGAAGGCCAGAAGTTCGACTTGGACTTCAATGTCGGCGCGCAATACCAGAGCAAGATGGGTTTCGACATCAATCAGAACCCTAACGCTGTCCAGAAGGGCTATGGCACCATCGACGCCAGCGTCGCTTTTGTCAGCAAGGACAACAGGTTGCGCCTGGCTCTGATCGGCAAGAATCTGGCCGACCAGCAGTTCGTCATCAATCGCATCCCCAACGGCGCGTCGTTCCTGCGGCAGATCACGCCGCGTGACGCCGAGCGCTATTTCGGCGCGAGCCTCCGCTACAACCTCTTCTAGTCCGCCTATCCTGCAAACGGGCCCGGCGACCTTTCCCCAAGCCGGGCCCGTTCTTTTTCAGATCGTATCGCGTGACGATGCGCCCGCCGTGCGGAGTAGAGACGTGCTCAAGCTTATCGCCCTCGCGGATGGTTTCGAAATCCAGGCGGCTGGCAAAACCGTGCTGCGTCATGCGCCGGCCGCGCCGTGCCTGTTCATCGGACGCGGCGAGGCCGACGTTCAAATGCAGCGCGGCAATTTCGCCATCTCTGACTATGTCAGTGAGCGGATCGCCCTGCGCTCGGCGACGCCTTCGAAGGGCGAGGGCCGTGTTCGCATCGGTTTCGCCGCGGCCAGCGGTGGCCCCGAACTGCTCGCGATCGAGGTCGTCGAGAGCGGACACATCCGTTTCATGCCCGGCGCCGAACCCATCAACCGCCTGTGGCTGCGTGTGCCCGCAGAGGTTGCCGAAAACGTCTGGGGCGGCGGCGAGCAGCTGTCCTATTTCGACATGCGCGGCCGTCATTTCCCGCTGTGGACCTCCGAGCCGGGCGTCGGTCGGGACAAGTCGACCCAGCTGACCTGGATGGCCGATCAGGCCGGCGCGGGCGGCGACTATTTCCACACCAACTATCCCCAGCCGACCTTCATCTCGTCGCGCCGCTATGCGCTGCACGTCGAGACCACGGCCTATTCGGCTTTCGATTTCCGCCATGCCGACTTCCACGAGATCGAGGTCTGGGAAGTCCCCGAGCGCATCGAGGTCTTCGCCGCCGAGACCTTCGTGGCCCTGGTCGGCGCGCTGTCCGATCGCTTTGGCCGCCAGCCGCCGCTGCCCGACTGGGTGCTGAACGGCGCCATCGTCGGCCTCAAGCAGGGCGACGAGAGCTTCGACCGTCTTCAGGCCTTCATCGCCTCGGGCGCGGCCCTGTCGGGTCTGTGGTGCGAGGACTGGGTGGGTCTGCGCATCACCTCGTTCGGCAAGCGCCTGTTCTGGGACTGGAAGTGGAACGCCGAGCGCTATCCGGGCCTGGATCGCAAGATCGGCGAACTGGCCCAGCAGGGCATCCGCTTCCTGGGCTATGTGAACCCCTATCTCTGCGTCGACGGCTCGCTGTTCCCGATCGCCGAAAAGGCTGGCTACCTCGCTTTGCGCCAGGATAGCGACGAGACCTATCTGGTCGACTTCGGCGAGTTCGACTGCGGCGTGGTCGACTTCACCAATCCCGAGGCCGCCGACTGGTTCGCCGACGCCATCATCGGCAAGGAGATGCTGGACTTCGGTCTGTCGGGCTGGATGGCCGATTTCGGCGAATACCTGCCCACCGATGTGCGCCTGGCCAACGGCGTCGACGGCATGCTGATGCACAATGCCTGGCCGACCATCTGGGCCAAGGTCAATGCCGACGCCGTTGAGCGGCGTGGCAAGACGGGCGAGGCGCTGTTCTTCATGCGGGCCGGCTATAGCGGCGTTCAACGCTATTGCCCGCTGCTGTGGGCTGGCGACCAGTCGGTGGACTTTACGCGCCACGACGGCATTGGCACGGTGGTCTGCGCTGCGCTCTCCTCGGGCCTGTTGGGCAACGCCTATCACCACAGCGATATCGGCGGTTACACCAGTTTGTTCGGCAATGTTCGGACGGCCGAACTGTTGATGCGCTGGAGCGAGATGGCGGCGTTCACGGCCGTGATGCGCTCGCACGAGGGCAACCGGCCCGATCAGAACCTGCAACTGGATCAGGACCCGCAGGTGCTGGCGCACTTCGCCCGCATGACCCAGGTCTATCGCCATCTGGCGCCCTATATCCGCGACCTGCGGGTTGAGGCGTCGGAGGAAGGGCTGCCGCTGCAACGGCCGCTCTTCCTGCACCATGAGGATGACCCCCGGACCTATACCGAGCAGACGCAGTATCTGTTCGGCCGCGATCTGCTGGTCGCACCGGTGCTGGAGGCCGGTGTGAGCGCCTGTTCGGTCTATCTGCCGACGGGCGCAGGCTGGATTCACGTCTGGTCGGGCGAGACGTTCGAAGGCGGTCAGTCAGTCGATATCGCCGCGCCGTTCGGTCAGCCGCCGGTCTTCCATCGCGCCGGCGCCGCCCAGGCCGACCTGTTCCAATCCCTGCGGAGCCTCTGATGGCCATGCCGACATTCAAGATCGACCGCAGGTTCCTGCTGATCATGCTGATCGCGGCCAGCATCCTCAACTATGCCGACCGGCAGATCATCGCGATCCTCAAGCCGATGCTGCAGGAGGATCTGAACTGGACCGACGCCGACTACGGTCACCTGGCGGCGATGTTCCAGCTCTCGGCGGCGGTGGCCTATCTGTTTGTCGGCTGGTTCATCGACCGGGTTGGTCTGAAGTTTGCCAACCCCTTCGCCGTGGGGTCCTGGAGCCTGGCGGCCATGGCCCACGCCTTCGCCCACACGGTGGGACAATTCACCCTGGCGCGGATCGCCCTGGGGGCGACCGAGGCTCTGGGCACGCCGGTCGGCATCAAGACCATCGCCACCGCCTTTGAGGCCAAGTCGCGGTCAATGGCGATCGGCATCCTCAACGCGGCGGGCAATCTGGGCGCCGTCATTACCCCGCTGTTCGTTCCGTTCCTGGCCGCCGCTGTCGGCTGGCGACATACCTTCTCGATCGTCGGCGGCCTTGGTCTGGTCTGGGTCGCCGTCTGGTTCCTGACCGGAGCCTGGAACGCCGCAGCCCTCAATGCGCCTGAGCCCGAAAAGGCTGTGGCCCCCGCCAAGGTCAAGTGGAGCGAGGTTCTCAAGGACCGGGCGACCTGGGCGATCATGGGCGCCAAGGCGCTGTTTGATCAGGTCTGGTGGTTCCTGCTGTTCTGGACGCCGGACCTGCTCCACCGGGTGTTTGGCCTCAGCATCAAGGAGTTCGCGGTCCCTCTGGCCGTAATCTATCTGATGGCCGCCAGCGGCTCGCTGATCACCGGCGCGATCGTTGGACGGCTGATCGCCTCGGGCTGGTCGGTCAATCGCGCCCGCAAGACGGTGATGCTGGTCTGCGCCCTGCTGGTGGTTCCCGTGCCGCTGGTGCTCTATGTCGACAACTACTGGCTGGCCGTCGGCCTTCTGGGCATGACCCTGGCGGCGCACCAGGGCTTCTCGGTCAATGTGTTCGGGATCATCACCGACGTCATTCCCGCCAAGCGTGTCGGCACCATCACCAGCCTGGGCGCTCTGGCGGGCAACCTCGCCGGTATGGGCGTCTTGCAACTGGCCGGCATACTCTTGACGAATGGCACCGGTTACATGCCGCTCTTCCTGATGGCCTCCTGCGCCTATCTGCTGGCGCTGCTGTGGATCCACCTGTGGCTGCCCGTCTTGCGGCTGGCCAATCCCTAGCTCTGGTCAGGTCGCGCCAAGGCGCTGCTGGATCCGGAAGGGGCGGAGTAGGGGGCACGGCTTCGCGACCTCGCGCTTTCGCTGCGATGGTTGTGGGAAGGGTCGCGGAGCGTCCGGGCCTCGCCCGGAGGATAGGATAGTTGAATACCGTTTCGACGAAGACGAACGCTCCGCGCAGCCGTTATCCGGTGAGCCCTCGGGGCGCGGGGTTTTAACCCGCTTCCGACGTTAGGCCCCCGACGGGTGGAGGGGATAGCGACCCCGTCCAGACCGCATGGGCGATTTCAGCCCATGCCTGTTGCGCATCGTGCGGGCGTCGCAAAAGGGCGTTCCCGGCGGTCCCGGTCTGGCTTCAATGCGTCCGCCCCCCGCAAGGACCGATCCGCTCCACCAGACCCTGCCGGGCCTTCGACGACGGCCGACGGACGCTTCCCGCTCGACCACCCCTGACAGCCGCAACGGTCGCCGTACGTGCGCCCTTCCCGTGCTGTCAGGTGAGATTGATTATGCGGGAGGTTTCGGCGCGTCTGATGGGCGCGATCAACTATTTTACAAGTAATTGAATTCGCTTAGGTCTACTCTGGGAAGTGCGGGGATACAGTTCGGCCAATCCCCATAACTCCCGTCATTCCCGCCCTTGTGGCGGGAACCCCTCTGTCCACCGCAGGTGCGGGAGGGGCGAAGTGCGCGCGCACTTCGCTGGCGCTTCACGTGTGAGTTGAAACAGGGGTTCCCGCCACAAGGGCGGGAATGACGGTGATCTATTGGATTGGCGTCCCGCCCCCCGTCGCGCCGAAGGGAGCCATCCTTAAATCTCACGGCAAGACGATCCCCGTTCTCGCTCCACAAACTCTTGTCATCCCGGGCGGCGAAGCCGACCCGGGACCTAGGGGCCGCCGCACTGCTGTCGCCCCTGGGTCCCGGCGCTCCGCTGCGCTACGGCCGGGATGACAAGCGGTTGTAGTCTGTGGGGGAGTGGGGGCATCCACTTTGGGGCGCTTCGGGGGGGGCTTTTGAAGCGTTGCGAACCCCCTCCAAGCGGGCCTAGGATTCGTCCCATGACGGGTACGGTCGGTAGTTGGTATGTCAGGCGCACAGCGGAGGCGGCGGTCTTTGCGGTTGTCGTGTCCATCGACAGTTGGCCCAACGACGACAGTTTAGCCTCAACTCTGCGGTTCGTAGCAGTATCAATGGCTACCTACGGGCTTGCGCTCTTGTACCTACCGCTGTCGGGTTTGATTTGGCTCTTCGCATGGCGAGGCGCCACTCATAACAAAGCGCTGACAGACTCGATCCTGTTCTTTGTTCACGGGTGGGTCGCGATTAGCATTCTGTACAATGGCCCCTGGCTTATCGCTCGACCTTTGGACTTGGAAAACTCCCTGATCGTGGGATGGCTCGCCGTTGGTGGGCTGCATCTCACGCTGCTTGCCCTAACCGTCTGCGGTGCTCGCCGCCGCAGGATATGAACGCTCGCCTCCACCCTAGGCAGACGCCCGCCAAGCCATCCTCCGCCCGCCTTCCCCATCAGGGGGAGGAATCCCGGCCCCGCTGTGCTACACGCAGCCGCAATGACTGACACAACACCTCAAAAGACCACCCGCGCCGGTTTCGCCGCGATCATCGGCGCGCCCAATGCCGGCAAGTCCACCCTGGTCAACCGCATGGTCGGGGCCAAGGTCTCGATCGTCACCCAGAAGGTGCAGACGACGCGCTTTCCGGTGCGCGGCGTGGCCATGCACGGCGACGCCCAGATCATCCTGGTCGACACCCCCGGCATCTTCAGCCCGCGCCGCCGTCTGGACCGCGCCATGGTCCGCTCCGCCTGGAACGGCTCGGAACAGGCCGAGGTCACCGTCCACCTGATCGACGTCCAGGCCGAGCTGGCCTCGAACGAGAACAAGGCCACGCCCGCCGAGCACCGCTCGGTGCAGGACGTCCAGACCATCATCGAAGGCCTGAAGACGGCCAATCGTCAGGTGATCCTGGCGCTCAACAAGATCGACGGCGTCAAGCGCGACACCCTGCTGAAGGTCACGCAGGAGCTGTTCGATACCGGCGTCTATTCCGAGGTCTTCATGATCAGCGCCGCCACCGGCGCGGGCGTCGACGACCTGCTGGAGCGTCTGGCCTCCGCCATGCCGGAAAGCCCGTGGTTGTATCCGGAAGACCAGACCGCCGACCTGCCGGCCCGCCTGCTGGCCGCCGAGATCACTCGCGAGAAGATCTATCTGCGCGTCCACGAGGAGCTGCCCTACGCCGCTTCAGTGGAAACGACCGCCTTCGAGGAACGCGCCGACGGCAGCGCCCGCATCGAGCAGACCATCTATGTCGAACGCGACGGCCAGCGCGCCATCGTGCTGGGCAAGGGCGGCCAGACCCTGAAATGGATCGGCCAGGCCTCGCGCGAGGAGCTGTGCGACATCCTGGACCGCAAGGTGCACCTGTTCCTGCACGTGAAGGTCAAGGAAAACTGGGCCGAGGAACGCGGCCTGTTCAGTTCCATGGGCCTGGACTTCGACGTCTGACAAGCCACCGCGCCGCCCTGACAGCGGCGCGGCTCTTGACTTGATCGCTGGCAGGCTGTCCTAACGGGTGAGAACATACCGGGAATATCGCCCCCAGTGAGCCAGATCCAAAACGCCTTTGCCCCGGCCGCTCCGGCGGTCGACCTTGACGCCTATTTCGCGCGGATCGGCTATGAGGGCCCGCGCGAGCCGACCCTGGCCGTGCTGCGCGCCATCACCCGGAAGCACCCGGACGCCATCCCGTTCGAGAACCTGGACGTGCTGCTGGGGCGGGGGATTTCGATCGATCCGGCGACCATCGACGCCAAGCTGATCGCAGCCGGGCGGGGCGGCTATTGCTATGAGCAGAACGGCTTGCTCAAGCGGGTGCTGACCGCCGTCGGCTTCAACGTCGAGGGTCTGATGGCCCGGGTGTTGTGGATGGCGCCGGTCGGCGCGCCGCCCCGGCCGCGCTCGCACATGGTGCTGGGCGTGGCGATCGACGGCGAGACCTGGCTGGCTGACGCCGGCTTTGGCGGCTGCGTGCTGACCGCGCCGTTGCGCCTGTTTTCCGACGAGGTTCAGGACAGCCCCAACGGCCAGCTCCGCATCGTCGACGCCGGCCACGACGGCGTGGCCGAGCGGCAGGTTCAGGCCAATCTGTCGGGCAACTGGGCGCCGCTCTACCAGGTGGCCAAGGGGGCCTGGGCCGATGTCGACTACGAACAGGTCAACTACTTCACCTACACCCATCCCTCTTCGCACTTCACCTGGAGCATGACGGTGGGGCGCACGACGCCGACCGCGCGCTACGCCCTGAAGAACAACCGCCTGACCCATCGCGACGCCACCGGCGCCCTGGTCGAGCAGCGCGACCTGACCGTCGACGAGCTGGAAGCCACCCTGCGCGACGTGATCGGCCTGCCGGTCGAGGCCGACTGGCGGCCGGTGCTGGAAAAGGTCGTGGCGTGGGGGACGCAGGCCTAGATGGAATGGGAAGACGAGGCCCTGGTGCTGTCGGCTCGCATCCATGGCGAGACCGGCGCCATCGTCGAGCTGCTGACCGAGCAGCACGGCAAGTTCGCAGCCCATGTGGCGGGCGCGGCCTCGCGGCGGATGAAGCCGTTCCTGCAGCCAGGCTCGCGGGTGATCGCCCGCTATCGGGCCCGGATGTCCGACCAGCTGGGCGCGGCGACTCTGGAGCCGATGGGCGAGGGGGTGGCGTCGCTGTTCGACGATCCGCTGGCCCTGGCCGGTCTGTCGTCGGCCGCCTCGCTGGCCGCCGGCGCCTTGCCCGAGCGCGAGGCCCATCCCGGGGCCTTCCATGCGCTGGAGGCCCTGATCGGCGTGCTGCAGATCCCCGACATCTGGCCGGCGGTCTACGTTCGCTATGAGGCCGGGCTGCTGCAGGAGCTGGGCTTTGGCCTGGACCTGTCCAAGTGCGCGGCCACCGGCAGCTTCGATGACCTGATCTATGTCAGCCCCCGCACCGGCCGGGCGGTCAGCCGCGCGGCGGGCGAGCCCTACAAGGACAAGCTGTTGCCGCTGCCGCCGTTCCTGCTGTCGGCCCAGGGCGGTCTGGCGGAGGGGGACGTGAAGGCGGGGCTGGACATCACTGGCCACTTTCTGGAGCAGTTCGTGTTTGGCCCCCTGAACCGGCCGCTGCCGCCGACCCGGACATGGCTGCTGGATCGGCTGGGCGAGGCGGGGCGGCTCTAGGGACGCGCCTCGGTGTCTTCCAACTGTTATAGTGTTACACTATTCAGGCGTGATCAGCGTGGAGTCCCGGATGTCTGTTTTGCTGGATCGCTATCTGTTGTCGCGCCGCCGCGCGCTGAGCGCGTTCGGGGGGCTTGCGGTGTCGGCGCTGTCGATCCCGCTGATCAGCGGCCGGGCCTTGGCCCAGCCGGTCTATTCGATCTATCCCTTCCAGCTGGGCGTCGCCTCGGGCGATCCGCAGCCGGACGGTTTCGTGATCTGGACGCGTCTGGCGCCGGAACCGCTGGAGATCGGCCACGGCATGCCCGCCCAGCCTGTGGAAGTGTCGTGGGAAGTCGCCGCCGACGCCGGCTTCAGGACCGTGGTCGCCAAGGGCGTCGCGGTGGCCATGCCCGAACTGGCCCACGCAGTCCACGTCGAGGTCGGTGGCCTGGAGGCGGGCCGTGACTACTGGTACCGCTTTGTGGCGGGCAAGGAGCGCAGCCTGACGGGTCGGGCGCGCACGACGCCGGCCCTGGGCGCGACCGTGGATCGCGTGCGTTTCGCCATCGCCGGCTGCCAGCAGTACGAGCAGGGCTATTATACCGCCCACCGCCGTCTGGCCGAGGACAATCCCGACTTCGTGTTCTGCTACGGCGACTACATCTATGAGGCTCGCGGCAGCCGCGTCTGGAACGGTCCCCGGGGCCCGGTCGAGAACGTGCGCCAGCATTTCGGTGGCGAGCTCTACAGCCTCGACGACTATCGCCGCCGCTATGCCCAGTACAAGATGGACACCGACCTCCAGGCCGCCCACGCCGCCGCGCCGTGGTTCGTGGTCTGGGACGATCACGAGATCGACAACAACTGGGTCGCTGACCTGGACCAGGACGGCGTCGACCCGAAGGTCTTCAACCTGCGTCGTCAGGCGGCGGTCCAGGCCTATTTCGAGAACATGCCGCTGCGCCCCAGCAGCTTTCCCGTCGGAACCACGATCCAGCTGTACCGCCGCGCCAGCTTTGGCGGCCTGATGGACCTGAACCTGCTCGACACCCGGCAGTTCCGCACCAATCAGCCCTGCGGCGACAAGTTCGGGACCTGCGCCGAGATCGAGGCCGCCAAGGCCGAGGTGCTGGGCCTGAAGCAGGAAAAGTGGCTGCTCGACGGCCTTTCGGCGTCGAAGGCGCGCTGGAACGTGCTGGCCCAGCAGATCATGGTCATGGACCTGGACCGCGATCCGGGCGCGGGCTCGGCCGTCAATCCGGATTCCTGGGCGGGCTATCGCTCGCCGCGCAACCGCCTGCTGCAGCAGATCCGCGACCGCAGGATCGCCAATCCGATCGTGCTGACCGGCGACGAGCACCAGAACTATGCCGGCGAGCTGCATCTTGACGGCGCCCATCCCGAGGGCGCGCCGATCGGGACCGAGTTTGTCATCACCTCGATCTCGTCCAGCGGCGACGGCGTCGACCAGCGGGATGACATGGTCAAGATCCAGGCCGCCAATCCGCAGCTGAAGTTCAACAACGCCCAGCGCGGCTATGCCATCTGTGACGTCACGCCGGAGCGCTGGACGACCGAGTTCAAGGTGCTGGACGCCATTACCCGCCGCGACGGCAAGCTGACCACGCGCGCCAAGCTGGCGGTCGAAGCCGGAAATCCGCGTCTCGCGACCGTCTAGGCTGTCGACTGGGGGAAGGCCTCGGCGCTACTTCTCGTTGGCCGAGATGGCGGACATTGTCCGCAGATCCCACTGCGGCCGGGATTTCTCCGACGGCTCGCGAATGCCGGCCTCGATCTGGAATTGCCTGAGCGCGGCCAGCGTCTCGGGCGTCGAGACATAGACCTTCTGCTGAGCATCATAGATGAGCGGGGCTTCGGGCATGGTGACGCCCTGTTCGCTGAGCGAGGCGACGCTCTGGTCGACGACCACGGCCGCCATCGCCTTGGCTTCGTCCTGCTGTCCGGCCTGTCGGAGGTAAACCGACAGATCATAGGCGGCGGCGCGCGCCGCGCTGGTGTCTCCCGCATCCAGAGCGGCCTGCAGGGCGTCCCGCCGCGGGGCGATGGACGCCGGAAAGCTCTGGGTCAGGGCGCTGCTGATGCTGCTCGTCACGCCATTCTGGCGCACGGGAATGTTCACCGGTGAGGACACGCACTTCAGCCATTCGCCAGAACCGGCGAAGAACGAGCTGTTCGGCTTGGCCCGGAACTCGATCCGGTCGTCGCATTTCTGGTCGTAGAGGGTCCGCTCGCCGTTGGCGTCGGTTTCAACGGCGGCGGTTTGAAGGACACCGTCCTTGCGGATGAAGATCTTGCTTGGCACGGCCTTGCCGCTGGGGCCGCGCACCCGGATGGCAATGGTTTCGACGGTTTGCGCCGCGACCATGGCCGGGACAAGGGCGAGACTAAGCGTTGCGGGCAGAAGGTTTCGCATCGTCTGATGATCCTTCGGGCTGGGGTTTTGGCGTCAGCAAGCCGTGGGCGAGCCAGGCTGCGAAGCTGACCAGAAACAGGCTCATCACGGTCAGCACGATGAGATAGTAGCGATGAAAGAACCACGCGACCGGATGGCTGGCGGGGAGCATGTAGATGGCCTCAGGCTTGGCGCTGTTGGGGTTCAGCATCAGATGAACCGGATCATCATTCAGCGTCTTGGCGACGACCCGGATCGAGCCGCCGGGGGGCAGTGACACGAGGAACTCCACGGAAAACCGCGACGGATTGAGGAAGCCATTGGCTCCGTCCGGAGACTCGCCTGCGTCGTAGGCCGACCCTGTGGGCGGCATGCTGACGAACTTGTTTTCGCCCGACAGACACTCGCGCCCGGCGCCGCAGCCCAGCGTGAAACGAACCGGCCCGATCGGCTGGGTCTTGGAGAGATTGGTGACCGTGCCCACGACAGTCGAGCCCTTCCGATCGGCCGCATAGGTCGCCACCAGGGAGTCCTGCATGCCGCCGTGGAGTGTGGCGAACGCCCAGCCCAGAGCCGAAATCAGCAAGGCGATCGCATACGGCGCCTTGTCGCTCGAGAACGGATTCATCGGTAGTCCCCAGCCGATTTGCAACGTCAACGATAACGCTGTTCTCCCATCTTGCGCAACATCCGCCACCCGTGGTGCGTCACGGCGCGCCAAAGACGTCGAATCGCCCGCCCGACATCTGCTAGGATGCGAGCCCGGTAACGATTCCTCCTCATGAACAAACCTGTCCTTCCCCCCGGCGGTCCTGGCGACGGCGACCGCATCCTTGACGAGCCGCTGACAGAAGCCCTGTCGCGCCGCTATCTGGCCTATGCCCTGTCGACGATCAGTTCGCGGGCCCTGCCGGACGTGCGTGACGGCCTCAAGCCCGTCCACCGTCGCGTGCTGTACGCGATGAACAACATGCGCCTGAACCCCGAGGCCGCCGCGCGCAAGTGCGCCAAGGTGGTCGGCGAGGTGATGGGTAACTTCCACCCGCACGGCGACCAGTCGATCTATGACGCCCTGGTGCGCCTGGCTCAGGACTTCGCCCAGCGCATCCCGCTGGTCGAGGGTCAGGGCAATTTCGGCAATATCGACGGCGATAACGCCGCGGCCATGCGTTACACCGAATGCCGCATGACCACGGCGGCGACGCTGCTGCTGGACGGCATCGACGAGGACGCGGTCGATTTCCGGCCCACCTATGACGGCCAGGACGAGGAACCGGTGGTTCTGCCGTCGGGCTTCCCCAACCTGCTGGCCAACGGCTCGTCGGGCATCGCGGTCGGCATGGCCACCTCGATCCCGCCGCACAACGCCGCCGAGCTGATCGACGGCTGCCTGCTGCTGCTCAGCCGGCCCGAGGCGACGACGGCTGATCTGCTGGAACGCATCCCCGGTCCCGATTTCCCGACCGGCGGCATCATCGTCGAACCGCGCGAGAGCTTGCTGGAAACCTACGAGACCGGCCGCGGCGGCGTTCGTGTTCGCGCCAAGTGGGAGAAGGAAGACACCGGTCGCGGCACCTACCAGATCGTCGTCACCGAGATTCCATATCAGGTAAAGAAGTCGGATCTGGTCGAGCAGCTGGCCGACCTGATCGAGAGCAAGAAGGCGGCCCTGCTGGGCGACGTCCGCGACGAGAGCGCCGAGGACATCCGGCTGATTCTTGAGCCCAAGACCAGGAACGTCGAGCCCGAAGTGCTGATGGAGAGCCTGTTCAAGCTCTCGGCGCTGGAAAGCCGCTTCCCGGTCAATATGAACGTGCTGGACGCGCGCGGCACGCCGGGCGTGATGGGCCTGAAGGCGGCGCTGATGGCGTTCCTGGCCCACCGCCGCGAGGTGCTGACCCGCCGGGCCAAGCATCGCCTGTCCAAGATCGAAGCCCGTCTGCACATTTTGGACGGCCTGCTGATCGCCTACCTCAATCTGGACGAGGTGATCCGCATCGTCCGTTACGAGGACGAGCCCAAGCAGAAGCTGATCTCGACCTTTGCGCTGTCGGACCTCCAGGCCGACGCCATCCTCAACACCCGCCTGCGCCAATTGGCCAAGCTGGAAGAGATGGAGATCCGTCGCGAGCACGCGCAGCTGATGGAAGAGCGCGACGGCATCCTGGCCATGCTGGCCAGCGACGAGAAGCAGTGGACGCTGGTGGGGACGGGCCTGCGCGACGTGCGCGCCACCCTGCTGAAGATCAAGCACCCGCTGGACAAGCCTCGCCAGAACGGGATCGTCGGCCGTTCGATCTTCGCCGAGGCACCGTTCGTCGACGCCGAGGCGGCCATCGAGGCGATGATCGTCCGTGAACCGATCACCATCATCCTGTCGGAGCGCGGCTGGATCCGCGCCGCCAAGGGCAAGGTGGAGGATCCGTCTGAACTGAAGTTCAAGGAAGGCGACAAGCTGGGCTTCCTGGTCCCGGCCGAGACCACCGACAAGCTGCTGATCTTCTCCAGCGACGGCCGCTTCTTCACGATCGGCTGCGACAAGCTGCCCGGCGCCCGAGGCCATGGCGAGCCGCTGCGGATGATGATCGAGCTGGACGACAAGGTGAAGATCCTCGACGTCTTCCCGTTCAAGGCCGGCCGCAAACGCATTTTGGCCTCCAAGCTTGGCTATGGCTTCCTGATGCCCGAGGAAGAAGCGCTCGCAAATCGCAAGGCCGGCAAGCAGGTCCTGACCGTCGACGCCGCCGGCGCGGCCTTCTGTCTGGAAGCCGTCGGCGACCAGCTGGGCGTGATCGGCGACAACGGCAAGATCCTGATCTTCCCGCTCGAGGAACTGCCGGAAATGCCGCGCGGCAAGGGCGTCAAGCTGCAGGCCTATCGCGAGGGCGGACTGCGCGACGCGCTGTCGTTCAACGCCGAGACCGGCGGCTACTGGATCGACTCCGCGGGCCGTCGCCGCGACTGGACCGACTGGACCACCTTCGTCGGCCGCCGGGCCAGCGCCGGCAAGCTGGCGCCCAAGGGCTTCCCGACCTCCAAGCGGTTCAAGCCCAAATGACCGGCTTGCGGCTGAGACGAAAGGCGATCGCTTTTGTCGCCGGCCTGCTTGGCTGCGCCGCCGCTGTGGGAGTGGCCTCGGCTGCGGCGCTGCCGGGCGTCAAGCCCGAGGCGGTGGGCTTTTCCTCGCCCAAGCTGAAGAAGCTGGACGAGGCCATGCAGGTCATGGTCGACACGGGGCAGGTCGCGGGGGCCGTGACGCTCCTGGCCCGCCACGGCCAGATCGTTTCGAGCTCGAGCTTCGGCAAGCGCGGCCTGGAAACGGGCGAAGCCATGCCCGCCGACGCCATCTTTCGCATCCGTTCGGAGACCAAGCCGGTCACCGGCGTGGCGATGCTGATCCTCTATGACGAGGGCAAGTGGAAGCTGGACGATCCGGTCAGCAAGTACGTCCCGGAGTTCGCCAATCTGCGCGTCGCCAAGATGGACGCCGAGGGCCGCCCGGTCCTGACGCCGATTTCGCGCCCGCCCACCATGCGCGAGTTGATGACCCATACGGCGGGTTTCGCCTATGGCATCGCCGACGATCCTTCCAGCCCTGCCGACCAGGCCTATTACAAGGCCAACGTGCTGCAGTCGGGTTCGCTGGGCGAACTGGTCGCGAAGGTCTCGACCCTGCCGATGTACGCCGAGCCAGGCGCCCTGTGGCGCTACAGCGTGGCTGCCGACATTCAGGGCTATATCGTTGAAAAACTGTCGGGCCAGTCGCTGCCGGTGTTCATGCAGGAGCGTATCTTTGCGCCGCTGGGCATGGCCGACACCGCCTTCTACGTGCCGCAGGAGAAGGTCGGACGTCTGGCGGCGCTGTATGACGCCGACGCGACGGGCAAGCTGATCCCGGCTGTCGAAGGGCCCTGGCGCGATGTCACCAAGCCGCCGGCGGCCCCGTCGGGCGGCGGCGGCCTGGTTTCAACCGCCCATGACTTCGCGCGGTTCGCCCAGATGATCCTCAATGCCGGGGATCTCGACGGCGTTCGCATCCTGCAGCCCGAGACGGTCGCCCTGATGCGTCTGAACCAGCTGCCGGCCAGTTTCACCGTCACCACCAATGGCACCACCGGGGTTCTGCAGCCCAGTCAGAAGCCGTTCCCCTTCGCCGCCGGCATGGGTTATGGCCTCGATGTCGCCGTGGCCGTGGATCCGGCGGCCTCGGGCGCGCCCGTTGGGGCGGGCACGATCAGCTGGGGCGGCAGCGCCGGCACCTGGTTCTGGATCGACCCGACCAACGACCTGTTCTTCATCGGCATGATCCAGCGCCTGGGCGGGGTGGGGCCGGGCCTGGACGCCACAACGCGGACTCTGGTCTATCAGGCGCTGGAAAAGCCGGACCTGTAAGGTCGGTGCGCCTTCCGCTTGGCGTCTGGGTGGCTCGTTCAAACAGCCGTTTGCATTGGCGCCCTGATCCCGGCATGGTCTCCCGAAATCAGGGAGGCTCGCATGAACCCGACAGCCGAATTCGACATCATCGTCTATGGCGCCAGCGGCTTCACCGGCCGGCTGGTGGCCGAGTATCTGGCCGCGCAGTACGGCGTCGGCGGGCAGGTGCGCTGGGCGATGGCGGGGCGGAGCCTCGAAAAGCTGGCCGCAGTCCGCGACGAGATCGGCGCGCCCCCTGAGACGCCGCTGGTCACCGCTGACGCTGACGACGCCGAATCCCTGAAAGCCATGGTCGGTCGGACCAAGGCCGTGCTAACCACGGTCGGCCCCTATCAGCTTTATGGCAACGCTCTGGTCGCGGCCTGCGCCGAGGCGGGGACCGACTATCTCGATCTTTGCGGCGAGCCGGCCTGGATGCGCCAGATGATCGACGCGCATGAGGCGACGGCGAAGAAGACCGGCGCACGGATCGTGTTCTCGTGCGGCTTTGACTCCATCCCGTTTGAGCTGGGCGTCTGGTTCCTGCAGCAGGAAGCCGGCAAGACCTTGGGCGGGCCGGTTCCGCGCGTGAAGGGCCGGGTGCGCGGCATGAAGGGCGGTTTCTCGGGCGGCACCGCCGCCAGCCTGAAGGCGACCATGGCCGCTGCGGCGCGCGATCCTTCGCTGGTGGCCTTGCTCAAGAACCCGTTCGCCCTGGTTCCCGGCTTTGAGGGGCCCGCCCAGCCATCGGGGAACAAGCCGATGCTGGACGAGGACCTGGGCGTCTGGGCCGCCCCGTTCGTGATGGCGGCGATCAACACCCGCAACGTGCACCGCTCCAATGCCCTGCTGGGCCAGGCCTATGGCGCCGACTTCGTCTATGACGAGATGATGCTGACGGGGCCGGGCGAACAGGGCGAGCAGATCGCCCAGATGATCGCCGCTTCAGGCGGTGGCCTGGGCGGCGAAGGCGGTCCCATGCCGGGCGAGGGGCCCAGCAAGGAAGAGCGCGAGACGGGCTTCTATGACGTGCTGTTCCTGGGCATCGCCGCTGACGGCCGGCAGGTGCGGGCCAGCGTCAAGGGCGACAAGGACCCCGGCTATGGCTCGACGTCCAAGATGATCGCCGAGTCGGCGATCTGCCTGGTGACCGAGGCGACCGATGTGGCGGGCGGCATCTGGACGCCGGGCGCGGCCATGCAGGGCAAGCTGGTGGCGCGGCTGGCGGCGAATGCGGGCCTGACCTTCGCGGTGGAATAGCGGGCGTCGCGGCCGACGGGGGCGACGATGAAGGCTTATCTGGTGCTGGATTTTTCGGTGCACGATTTTCCTGGCTTCATGCCCTATGTCGCGGAAATCCCTGCGCTTATCGACCTGCATGGCGGGCGATACATCGTGCGGGGAGATCCGCCGATGGTCATTGAAGGTGACTGGGCGCCAGAGCGTATGGTCATCTTGGAGTTTCCGTCCCGCGAAGCGGCGCAGGCGTTTCTCGCCGATCCGGACGCTCAGCCGCTTTTTCAGCTGCGTCACAGGACGACCAACAGCAAGCTGGTGCTGGTGGATGGATGCGATTGAGCCCATCGCCGAGAAGGCTGCTGCGGTTGTGGCGTCCCTAGAGAAAAACTGGCTGCGCAAGCGACGGAATTCACCCTAAGGTCGCTTCAAACAAGTGTTCGGGGAAAGACGGAATGGCTTTACGTCGGTTGATCGGGACCGCTCTGGCGGTCGGATATCTGGCGCTCGGTGCGCCGCTTCTCGCGGCTCCCAAAAGCAGCCCGTCGGTCACGCTCGCGCCCGCGTCGCCTGAAAGCGTCGGCTTCTCCAGTGAGCGGCTGAAGCGTCTCGACGCCAGCATGCAGGCGCTCGTCGATCAGGGCCATCTGCCGGGCGTCACCACCATGGTCGTTCGCCACGGCAAGGTCGTCGCCTTCGAAGTCCACGGCAAGAAGGGCTTCGATGGCCCGCCGATGACCAAGGACACCATCTTCCGGATCTACAGCCAGACCAAGCCAGTGACCGGCGTGGCGATGATGATGCTGTTCGAGGAGGGCAAGTGGCGCCTCGACGATCCGGTCAGCAAATATATCCCCGAGTTCGCCAATCTGCGCGTCTACAAGGGGCAGAACCCGGACGGGACCTTCATCACCGAAGCCGCCAGTCGTCCGCCGACCATGCGCGAGATCATGAGCCACTCGGCGGGCTTCGCCTATGGCCTGGTCCCGGACAACCCCGTCGACAAGGCCTATGTCTCGACCGGCGTCCTGGGCGCCAAGACGGGCCAGGAGTTCATCGACAAGATCGCCGCCTTGCCGCTGGTTGGTCAGCCCGGCGCGCAGTGGAAGTACAGCGCCTCGGTCGATATCCAAGGCTACCTCGTCGAGAAACTATCGGGGATGTCGCTGGCCGACTTCATGCGCACGCGCATCTTCGAGCCGCTGAAGATGATCGATACCGGCTTCTATCTGCCGGCCGCCAAGGCTGATCGCCTGGCGTCGATGTATGTCTGGGGTCCCAAGGTCCAGAAGCTGGTCCCGGCTGAGGGCTTCATGGTGCTGGACATCAGCAAGCCGCCGGTGGTCGCCTCGGGCGGCGGCGGACTGGTCTCGACCAGCGCCGACTATGCCCGGTTCTCGCAGATGATCCTCAACGGCGGTGAACTGGACGGTGCGCGCATCCTGTCGCCCAGCACCATCAAGCTGATGGGCAGCAATCACCTCGGCGACAACATCATGACCGGTCAGGAGGGCTCGTTCCGGAATGGCCGCGGTCAGGGTTTTGGTCTCGACTTCATGGTCATCACCGACCCGGCCAAAGCCGGCACGCCGACGGGCGAGGGCACGATCAGCTGGGGCGGCGCGGCCGGCACCTGGTTCTGGATCGACCCGAAGAACGACCTGTTCTTTCTGGGCATGATCCACATTCTCAACAAGGACGGCGATCCCGCCCTGCGCAATCTGGACGATATCAGCCAGCAGCTGGTCTATCAGGCGCTGGTCGACCCTTCGAAATAGCCCAGTCAAACAACAAGAAAATACCAGGGAGCGAGCGCCATGAAGGCCGCCGTCTATTATCAAACCGGTTCGCCGGACGTGCTGCGCTATGAGGATGTCGCCGATCCGGTCTGCCATGCCTCGGGCGTGGTGATCCGGGTCGAGGCCGTCAGCATCGAGGGCGGCGACACCCTCAGCCGCGGCGGCGGGGCGATGGCGGGCAGCCCTCACATCGTGGGCTATCAGGCGGCCGGCGAGATCGTCGAAGTCGGCGCGGACGTCACCCACCTGAAGGTCGGCCAGAAGGTCGTGACTGTGAACGCCTTCGGCTCGCACGCCGAACTGCGCGCGGTTCCGGCCCGCAACGCCTGGCCGATCCCGGAAGGGTTCGACATCCTCAAGGCCTCGGCCATTCCGGTGCCGTTCGGCACGGCCCATGAGTGCCTGTTTGGTCACGGCCAGCTGAAGGCCGGCGAGACCGTGCTGATCCAGGCCGGGGCCAGCGCTCTGGGCATCGCCGCCATCCAGCTGGCCAAGCGGGCCGGCGCGACCGTGCTGGCCACCGCTTCCAGTGACGCGCGTCTGGAGCGCCTGAAGGTGTTCGGCCTCGACCACGGGATCAATTACAGCCGCGATGACACCGTCGAACAGGTGATGAAGCTGACCGGCGGCAAGGGTGTCGATCTGGTGGTCGACCCGGTCGGCGGCGCGACCCTGCAGTCGAGCCTTCTGTCGCTGGCCTATCGCGGCCGGGTCTCGCTGGTCGGCAATGCCGGCCGCGAGCCGATGAAGGTCGATGTCTCGTCTCTGATGGGCGGAAACCGGCGGCTGTCGGGCGTCTTCCTGGGCGCCGAGATCATGACCGACCGTGTCCATGACCTGATCCAGACCCTGATCGAGGAAGCAGCGCGCGGTGAACTGCAGGTGCTGATCGACAAGACCTTCCCCCTTTCGGAAGCCGCCGCCGCCCACGCCTATATCGAGAGCCGCCAGGCCGTCGGCCGCGTGCTGTTGATCCCATGAGCCAGACAAACCGCGTCCTGGCCCATACCGGGGCCAAATATCCCATCGTCCAGGCCCCGATGGGCTGGATCGCGCGCTATCCGCTGGCCTCGGCCGTGTCGCGGGCCGGCGGGCTGGGCATCATCGAGACCTCGTCGGGCGAGACCGAGACCTGCAAGGCCGAGATCCGCAAGATGGCCGAGGCGGCCCTGCCGTTCGGCGTGAACCTGCCCATCATGTTCCTGCGCGACGACTCGATGCTGAAGTTCGTCTGCGAGAGCGGGGTGAAGTTCGTCACCACCTCGGCCGGCAGCCCGGCCAAGTTCATCGGCCCGCTGAAGGACGCCGGCATCGTCGTCTATCACGCCGTGCCGACGGTCGACGCGGCGGTCAAATGCGCCGAGGCGGGCATTGACGGCCTGGTGGTTGAGGGCGCCGAGGGCGGCGGCTTCAAGAACCCCGAGGAAGTGTCGACCCTGGTCCTGCTGCAGGCCATTCGCGCCCGCGTCGACGTGCCGCTGATTGCGGCCGGCGGCATCTGCGACGGACGCGGCATGGCTGCGGCGTTCGCTCTGGGCGCCGAGGCGATCCAGATGGGCACGCGTTTCGTCAGCTCGGCCGAGAGCCCGGTGCACGAGAACTACAAGGCCGCGATCACGGGCGGCAAGGAGACCGGCACCTGGATCCTCAACAAGAAGTCCAGCCCCTGCATCCGCGCCCTGAAGTCCGAGCGCACCAAGACCATCTACGATGAAGGCCTGATGCCACCCGACGCCCTGAAGGGCATCCTCGGCGTCTATTTCGGCGGCGACATGGAGGCGGCTCCGGCCCTTGCCGGTCAGACCGTCGGCCTGATCGACGAGGTCAAGACAGCCAAACAGATCATCGACGAGACCGTCGCCCAGTTCCACGACATCACGGGGCGTCTCGGCGCTCTGGCCGCCGCACGCGGCTTCTAAAGGATCATGACCATGAACAACCTCTTCTCGCTCGAAGGCCGCGTCGCGGTCGTCACCGGCGGCTCGCGCGGCATCGGTGCGATGATCGCCAAGGGCTTCCTGACCTATGGCGCCAAGCGCGTCTATATCACCGCCCGCAAGGCCGCCGCCTGCGACGCCGCCGCTGAAGAGCTCAGCCAGTACGGCGAGTGCATCTCGCTGCCGGGCGACGTTTCCACGATGGAAGGCATCGAAGGCCTGACCAAGCGCCTGCTTGAGGCCGAGCCCAAGCTCGACATCCTGGTCAACAACGCCGGCGCAGCCTGGGGCGCGGCGTTCGACGAGTTCCCCGAGAGCGGCTGGGACAAGGTCGTCGACCTCAACATGAAGACCCCGTTCTTCCTGACCCAGGCCCTGATCGCCCCGCTGCGCGCGGCGGCCAAGGACCGCGTGGCCAAGGTGATCAACATCTGCTCGATCGACGGCCAGTCGGTGGCCCGCGAGGAAACCTATCCCTACGGCGCGTCCAAGGCCGGGCTTCTGCACCTGACCAAGCGCATGGCCCTGCGTCTGGCGCCTGAGAACATCGCCGTCAGCGCCATCGCGCCCGGCGCCTTCGCCTCGGACATGAACAAGGTCGCTCGCGACCACGCTGAAGCGGTGTCAAAAGCCATTCCGGCCGGCCGGATCGGCACGGACGAGGACATGGCCGGCACGGCGATCTTCCTGGCCTCGCGGGCCGGCGACTATGTGATGGGTTCTGCCGTCACCGTGGACGGCGGCGTCAGCTTCGCGCGCTAGGATCTAGAGATCGTGCAGGATGGCGGGCTGGGCGTCGCTCATGTCCAGCTCGCTGTCCTCGGCTTCGCGCAGCAGGTTCAGGACCCGGGGTGACCGCGCGCCACGCTCGCGGGCCGACATCAGGGCCCAGCCGCCGGGCTTGAGGATTTCCAGGGGCGAGAAGCGGGCCTTGTAGGCCATCTTTTCGCTGCCGGGGACCCAGTAGCCGAGATAGACATAGGGCAGGCCCGTCTGCTGGGCCTGGACCATGTGATCCAGGATGATGAACGAGCCCAGGCTGCGCTTGGTCATGTTCGGATCGTAGAAGCTGTAGACCAGTGACAGGCCGTCAGCGAGGACGTCCACCAGCACGCAGGCGATCAGGTCGCCGGGGCCTCGATCCAAGGAGCGGCTGCGGTACTCGATCAGATGGGTGCGGACCGCCGTGTCCTCGACCATCGCCACATAGTCTGGCCAGGTCATCTCCGCCATGCCGCCGTCAGCGTGGCGTGTCAGCAGGTAGCGCCGCAGGAGCTCGAACTGCTCCAGCGTCGCTTCGGATTCCACCAGATGCCGTTCCAGGTCGTCATTGCGGGCCAGCACCTTCCGCTCGGACCGCGAGAAGACGTAGTCGGCGACGGGCGAGCGGGCCGATTGGCAGGCGCGACAGGTCTCGCAGGCCGGCCGATAGGCGATGTTCTGGGAACGACGGAAGCCGACCTGGGTCAGGCTGTCATTGACCGTGGGGCCATCCGACAGCGGGAGGTGAGCAAAGACCTTACGCTCCTCCCGGCCCGGCAAGTAGGGGCAGGGGGTCGGCGCCGTGAGGAAGAACCGAAGCTGTCGCGTCGGAAAATGCTGCGTCACGAAAGCGCCCGTCCCCTGTTCAGCGGCCTTTGGCCGTCATGTGATTAGGCGGCATGCCGCCCGTTTTCGCAAGCGTCACCGAAGCCTCGCGCGGCTTACCGTCACAGCCCATCGGGCAGCACCGGCTTTTCTCGCAACAAGACGATCGAAATGCGTCGATTGCCGGCCAGAGTAGGATCGTCGGCATAGAGAGGTTCGGAATTGGCCTTGCCCGAGACCTGGTAGATACGGTCATCACCGACCCCGGCGTTGCGCAGCACCAGGCGCGCGGCGTCGGCGCGGGTGGCCGAGAGGGCCCAGTCGCTGTCGCTCTTGCGGCCCAGGGCGTTGGCGCTGGTGTGGCCGGACACCGTGACCCGGTTGGGCAGTTGGTTGACGATCTTGGCCACAGCGCGCAGCAGGATCCGGGCCCGGTCGTTGGGCTCCTTCGAGTTCTCCTTGAACATCGAACGGCCTTCCTGGTCGATCAGCTGGATCCGCATCCCCTCGGGGGTCTGGTCGATCATGATCTGCTTGGACAGCTCGGCCAGTTCCGGCATTCCCTGCAGCGACTGGCGCAGGGACTGGGCCGCCGAGGCGAAGCTGTCCTGTTCTTTTTTGGCCAGGGCGTCGCGAAGAGCCTCTTCGCTGGCCGAGTCGAGGCTGGCGGTCGTCGAGCTCTGGCCTTCCTTGTCGGTTTGGTCGGGAGCTTCAGGCGCCATTTGCTGGACCACCGACAGCTTGCCCTCTGCCTTGGCGCCGTCGTCGCCGAGCGAGGTGCCGCCGAGGATGCCACCCGAGCCGCTGGTGGTCGAAGAGATGCTCGCCGGGGCGAAATAGTCGGCAATACCTTGTTTTTGTTCGGGACTTGTCGAGTTCAGCAGCCACATCAGCAGGAAGAAGGCCATCATCGCGGTCACGAAATCGGCGTAGGCGACTTTCCACGCGCCGCCATGGTGGCCGCCGCCGACCACCTTCTTGACCTTCTTGATAATGATCGGCTGTTCGCCGCTGACGGCCATCGTGCTTAAGCCTGCTTAACCCTGTTCAACTGAAGTTGCCCTGCGGACGTTAAGATGGGGTTGCGAAGCGGAGGCTGTCGGGCGAAATCGCAGGCTCCATAGGGAGTGCTTCGCATGAAGACGGCGTTTATCGGCCTGGGCGTGATGGGCTACCCGATGGCGGGTCACCTTAAGGCCGCCGGCCACGAGGTTTCCGTCTTCAATCGCAGCCCCGACAAGGCCCGGCGCTGGGCGGTCGAGCACGGCGGCGCGGCCTTCGAGACCATCGAGGACGCTGTCGCCGGTTGCGAACTGGTCGTCCTGTGCGTCGGCAATGACGACGACGTGCGCGGCGTTGTGGCGCGCGCGCTTCCTGCGCTGTCCAAGGGCGCGGTGATCGTGGACCACACCACCACCTCGGCCACCGTGGCCCGCGAGATGGCGGCGCTGGCTGCGCAAAGCGGCTGCTTCTTCATCGATGCGCCGGTTTCTGGCGGCCAGGCCGGGGCTGTGAACGGTCAGCTGACGATCATGGCCGGCGGCGATGCGGCGGCCTTCGCCAGGATCGAGCCGGTCATCAACGCCTATGCCAAGGCCATCCGACGCATGGGCGAGGTGGGTACGGGACAGCTGACCAAGATGTGCAACCAGATCGCCATCGCCGGCCTGGTCCAGGGCGTGGCCGAGGCGCTGCACTTCGCCAAGCGGGCCGGCCTGCCCACCGACGACGTGCTGGCGGCGATCTCCAAGGGCGCGGCCCAATCCTGGCAGATGGAAAACCGCTGGGCGACCATGGCGCAGGGCAAGTTCGACTTCGGCTTCGCGGTCGACTGGATGCGCAAGGATCTGGGCATCGCGCTCGAGGAAGCCGGTCGCAATGGCGCAAAACTGGAGAGCACCGCAATGATCGACCAGTTCTACGCCGAGGTGCAGGCCATGGGTGGCCATCGCTGGGATACGTCCAGTCTCGTCGCACGGTTGGAGAAGTAGTTCATGCGCAAGCTCGCGATCACCCTGGCGGCCTTCGCCGCGCTCCTGGCTCCGGCCGCCATGGCCGCCCCGGTCGTCGCGCCCAAAGAGGGCGACTTCGTCACGCGGGACTTCAAGTTTCGCTCGGGCGAGGTGCTGCCGGAGCTGCGCCTGCACTACACCACCTTCGGCGAGCCCAAGCGCGATGCCAGCGGCCGGGTGACCAACGCCGTGATGGTGCTGCATGGCACCGGCGGCACGGGCAAGCAGTTCCTCAGCCCGCAGTTCGCCGACGAGTTGCTGGTCCCGGGCGGCCTGCTGGATCCGGCCAAATACTATGTGATCCTTCCGGACGGCATCGGGCACGGCAAGTCGTCCAAGCCCAGCGACGGCCTGCACGCGCGTTTTCCGCAGTATGATTATGACGACATGGTCGCCGCCCAGCATCTGCTGCTGACCCAGGGCCTGAAGGTCGATCGGCTGCGGCTGCTGATGGGCACGTCGATGGGCTGTATGCACGGCTTTGTCTGGGGCGAGACCTATCCTGATTTCGCCGACGCCCTGGCTCCGTTCGCCTGCCTGCCCAACGAGATCGCGGGCCGCAACCGCATGTGGCGCAAGCTGCTGATCGACGCGATCAGGCTGGATCCGGCCTGGAAGGGCGGGGACTATGTCGAGCAACCCAGGGCGGGCCTGCGCACGGCGCTGGGCCTGCTGATGGTGGCGGGCCTCTCGCCGCTGCCCGCCCAGATCGCCAGCCCGACCCGGCAGGCCGCCGACAAGGCCGTGGACGACTACTTCGCCGCCCGGCTGCCGCCGCTGGACGCCAATGACCTGATCTATGCCGTCGGCGCTTCCCGCACCTATGATCCGTCGCCGAAGCTGGAGAACATCACCGCGCCGGTGCTGTGGATCAATTCGGCCGACGACTTCATCAATCCGCCGGAGCTAGGCCTGGCCGAGGCCCAGGCCAGGCGGCTGAAGAACGGCACGTTCGTGCTGCTGCCGATCAGCGAAAAAACCAAGGGGCACGGCAGCCACACCTGGGCGGTGCTTTGGAAGGACAGGCTGGCCGCGTTCCTGAAGGCGACCGAGCGGTAGGCGGGCGCTAGGATACTCAAGCCGGCAGGGTTGCCCCGCGAGACCACAATCGGTTGTCATCCCGGACAAGCCCGGCGAACGCCGGGTGCAGATCCGGGACCGCTGCAAGCGCCGAGTTCATGCGTCGGTCCCGAATCTTCGCGCTATGCGCTCGTCCGGGATGACAACCTTTTGTAGCCTCTACTCCGCCGCCATAGCCGGCGTGAACTGGTTGCGCAGGCCAGCCAACCTCTCGCGGTTGTCGTGGTCCCAGGGATGGAAGCTCGGGCGGTACCAGGCCCAGTATTCGTTGGCGCAGCGGCGGAAGAGGCCGGGCGTGCCGAACAGGAACCACAGCACCTTGGCGCGAGCGACGCCGGGCTTCATGCCGTCGGCGACCAGCAGATCCGAGGCGTAAATGGTGATGTTGCGGGTGAACATGATGCTGATCAGCACCATCACCCGGACACGCAGGCGGTAGCGGTCGAGCGGCTTCCAGCCTTTGGTGACTTCCTGGAAGACGTCGAAGGCCACGGCCTTGTGCTCGGTCTCTTCCAGGGCATGCCACTGCCACAGGCGCTTCATTTCGGGATCAGTGTTCTTGAACAGGTCGTCCTCGCGCATGAACGAGTCGGCCATCATCGAGGTGAAGTGTTCCAGCGCGATGGTCGCGCCCAGCATGGCCATCGGGCCGCGGCCGCGAACCATGGCCGTGCGCTCCTTCACCTGCGCCTCAATCGCCGCCACCGGATAGCGGTCGCGGTCGAGGCCGCCGTTCATCGCCACATGCTCGCGCGAGTGAATGGCTTCCTGGGTGATGAAGGCCTTGGCGTCGTCCAGCAGCTTGCCCGACAGCTTGGGCCGATAGTGGCGCACGGCGTCCATGAACAGGCGCTCGCCATCGGGGAAGGTCAGGGACAGGGCATTGAACACTGCGGTGCCCACAACATCGCCCCCCAGCCAAGCGCCCTTGCCGACCGCCTGAGTGTCGAAATGCAGGTCGCGCGGGGTGACGGTGACGTCTTCGGGTGTGGTGCGTGGCGTGGCCATAGCGTTCAATCCTGCCTCGGGATAGGGCTTGTCGTTGCAAGCCTCGTTGCAGATTGGCCTTACCGACAAAAATGTCAATAGCGAATTCTGATTGCCGCACCCGGCACCGCCGTTCGCCTGAGGCGTCGCGCGCCAACATCCTGGCCGCCGCCGAGGCGATCCTGCTGGCTTCCGGACCGCAGGATCTCAAGTTGGCCGAGGTGGCCAAGGGCGCCGGCGTGGCCAACGCCACCGTGCTGCACCATTTCGGCTCGATTGACGGCGTTCAGACCGCCCTGATGGAGCGGATGATCCGGCAGTTGGTCGACGATGTTCTGTCCATCACCGTGGCGGAGGGGCAGGGCGCGGCCTTTGCCGGCGCAGGCATGCTGGCCCTGTTCGACGCCTTTGAGGCCCAGGGCGCGGCGCGTTTGGCCGCCTGGCTGGCGCTGACCGGCGAGGCGTCTCGGATGACGGGCGTCCGGGGCGCGGTTCAGGAGGTGATCGATGCGCGCATCAGCCATATCGAAGGCGTCTCGGCCGAGGTGATGGGCGACTTCATCCTGGGCTGCGTCACCTACGCCCTGGGAGTGGGTCTGTTCGGCGCGCCGCTGGGCGAGCTGCTGGGTAAGCCGCCGGGCCGGGCGCGGGAAGTGGCCCTGGGCATTCTGCAGGCGCGACTGGACGCGGCGGCGCGCGGCGCCTAGAGGGCCGCCAGCACCACCCGCATCAGCGGCGCCAGACGGATCTCGCCCGGATCAGTGATGTCGATCCACGCCATCTCCTCGATCTCGGCGCGCACCGCGATTTCGCCCTCGACCCTGGCCAGATAGGTGGCCGCGCGAACGCGATGGTCCGGCTCATTGGCGGCCGGCGCCTCGAACCGTCCCAGCAGCGTGGCCTCGACCAGCCGGCAGCCCAGCTCTTCGTCGAGTTCGCGGGCCAGGGCCGTCAGATCATCCTCGCCCGGCTCGCGCTTGCCGCCGGGCTTCATGAAGATCGCCGTGCCGCGCTTGCGGACCACCAGCATCCGGCCGTCCGCATCACGAATGACGGCGGTGACGATGTCGATGGTCGGCTGGGTCATGGACCCAGCCTTAGCAAGCGCGGAGATGGCTGTCCTTAGCCGCCGATCGCCGCCAGCACGTGCTCGACCAGCAGCTTGTCGGAAATCCCGTGAGAGTTTCGGACGTTGTAGTTGGTGGTGGTGATCACCACCACCAGGTCAAGATCCTGGATGACGATCACCTTGTTGCCGCCACTGCCGTTCATCAGCCAGGCCTTGTGACCGGCAAAGGTCTGCAGCCACCAGAGATAGCCGTAGTCGGTCCCGGGCCTCGCCTCGGCGTGCGGCGTGATGGACGCCTTCACCCAGGCTTCGGGTAGGATCTGCTGGCCGTTCCAGCGCCCGCCATTGGCGTAGAGCTGTCCGAGTTTCAGCAGGTCGCGGCTGGTCAGGCCAAGGCCGCCGCCGCCCTGGGCCAGGCCGGTGGGGGAGTACTGCCACTCCGGCTTCTCGATGCCCAGCGGGCCAAACAGCGCCGCGTTGGCGAAGGCGGGCAGGGGCGTCTTCACCGCGCTCTGGACCACCGCGCCCAGCGTGGTGACCCCGGCGGTGCAGTAGCTGAAGCTGCGGCCATAGGGGGCGTCCGCAGGCTTGGGCGCCCAGGCCGGAAAGCCCCGGATCGGCAGGTCGAGATAGAATTTCGGCCAGTCCTCAATCAGATACATGCGCTCCTCGTTGCCGCGCGAGAACTGGTTCTCGTCGTCGCATTCGAGCAGCGAGCTCATGGTCAGCAGATCCTCGACCGTGATCTTCGCCTTGCGCGGATCGGGGTTCTCGAGCGGCGACAGGTCCTTCAGATAGGGCAGGATCGGCGCCGTGACGCCGGGCAGCTTGCTGCGGGCGATCGCGGCCCCGGCCAGCATGCCGGTAACCGTCTTGGTGGCCGAGCGCGTGTTACGGCGGGCGTCGGCCCCGCCGTCATCATAGTAGGATTCCGAGACCAGCTTGCCGTGGCGGGCGATCAGGACGCTGGTGATCTGCTGGAAATCGCCCTTCCGGATCGCGGCCGACATAGCCTCCAGCCGGTCGGCGGAAAGACCCTCGGCGGCCGGTGGTGCGGTCGGCCAGTCCTTGTCGGCGGCGAGGACGGGAAGGGGCGCGGCCAGCAACAGGGCGGCGGCGATCAAAACAGGCTTCAAAACGGGTACTCCTACGCTTGAGCTCCCGGTTAGCTCGCTTCGCGCGCCTCGTCTTGGACAGCGGAAACATCTGGGCGGCGACGGCCGCAAAGCCGCGCGAACTCGCCGGGCGTCACGCCATAGGCGGCGCGGAATTGCCGGTTCAGATGGCTCTGATCGCAGAAGCCGGCCTGTAGGGCGATCTCGCCGATGCCGGAGCGACCGTGGATCAACAGGTCGGCGGCCCGCTCCAGCCGACGGGCCCGCAGCCGGTCGCCCGGGGCGGCGCCCATCCAGCGCTGGTAGCCGCGCGCCAGATGCACGCGGTGGACGCCGGCGGCGCGGGCGATGTCGGCGATGCCGATCGGCTGGTCGAAGCTGTCGGCGAGGAAGCTTTCGGCGATGTCCAGCCAGGCCGGTCGCTTCTGGCTTTCCCGGCGCGCCGGGATCATGGCCTCGGCCGTTAGCGCCAGGGCGTGGGTCTCCAGGTCGATCCGCTCGATGTCGCGGGACAGTGCGGCGCGGGTCAGGCGCAGGGCGGCGCCGACCGCCCGGGGTGATCTCAGGCGCAGGGCGTCGACGGCGGCGCCCGACTGACTGGTCAGGTCGCGCCAGGCTTCGGCTTCGACACTGATCGCCATGAACCAGCCGTCCACGCCCTCGAAGCGGTCGCGATGAACGACGCCTGGCGGGTTGAAGACCAGCACCGGCCCCTCGCTCTCGTCTCCGTGGGCAGTGGTCAGGTAACGGCCGCGTGTGGCCAGCACGAAATGGGCGTCGTCGTGGCTGTGCTCGGCCACCGCTTCGGGCGGGGTGGTGGCGGCCAGATGCGCGACACGGGCGTCGGCCAGCTGGTGCTCCACCGCGACAGCGCCATAGAACCGGCCCGGGCTGAAGGCGGGTCCGGGGCGGGTCACTAGCCCAGCTTCTCCGCCGCCCAAGGCGCGAAATAGCTGATGATCCCGGCCGCGCCGGCCCGCTTGAAGGCGGTCAGGCTTTCGAGGATGGCGCGCTCCTCGTCGATCCAGCCGTTCATGCCGGCGGCCTTGATCATCGCGTACTCGCCCGACACCTGGAAGGCGTAGGTGGGCATGCGGAACTCGTCGACCAGGCGGCGCAAGATATCCAGATAGGGCATGCCCGGCTTGACCATGACCATGTCGGCGCCCTCGGCGATGTCGAGGGCGACCTCGCGGATGGCTTCCTCGGTGTTGGCCGGGTCCATCTGATAGGTCTTCTTGTCGCCCTGGCCTGCCGAGAGCTTGGCCGAGCCGATGGCGTCGCGGTACGGGCCATAGAAGGCCGAGGCGTATTTGGCGGCGTAGGACATGATCAGGGTGTCCTGGAAGTTCGCGCCCTCCAGGGCGGCGCGCAGGGCGCCGATGCGGCCGTCCATCATGTCGGACGGGGCCAGGATGTCGGCCCCGGCCTCGGCCTGCATCAGACCCTGTTCGATCAGGCGTTCGATGGTCGGGTCGTTGAGGATCCTGCCGCCTTCAACGACGCCGTCATGGCCGTGGTCGGTGAAGGGGTCCAGGGCCACGTCGCACATGATGCCGACCTCGGGGGCGGCGTCCTTCATGGCTCTGACGGCGCGGGGAATGACGCCGTTCGGATCGGCGGCGATCGAGCCGGTCGCATCCTTCCGGGCCCCGTCGATGTGCGGGAAGATGGCGATGGCCGGGATGCCCAGGTCACGGGCCCGCACGGCGGCCTTGGCGGCGTCCTTGACGCTTAGGCGCTCGACGCCCGGCATCGACGCCACCGGGATCACGCCTTCGCCTTCATGCACGATCATCGACCAGATCAGGTCGGAGGGGCGCACCTCGGTCTCGCGGACCAGGCGGCGGGTCCAGTCGGCCTGCCGAACGCGGCGCAGGCGGGTGGCGGGGTAGGGGGCGAGCGGGGGCGTGGTCATGGCCTAGGGTTTCGCGCGGTCGGGCGCGCGAGGCAAGGCGTTCCGATCCACAAATGGGCCGCTTAGGGCGTGACCGAGGACGCCATGACCGACGCGGCGTCGACCCGGGTCCAGATCTGCGACTTGCAGATAATGCCGCCCAGGACGCAGCCCTTGGCGCGCAGGGTCTTGGCGTCCAGCACCTCGGCGGCGCCCGAGAAGGTCATGTTCAGGTCGGGCACGAAAACCCTGCCGCGCCAGGCGCCGTTCTTGTCGGGGGCGAAGTCGCGCAAAAGCCGCAGGCCGACCAGATTGGCCGAGCCGCCCTTGCGCGCGTCCGCCTTGGCGCGTTCGCTGGCCCAGACCACGACGCCGCAGGCGGTTTCTCCGCAGTCCTTGATCTCGAGATGGACGCTGTTCTTGGGATTGCGCCAGACGCCATAGGTGCCCGTCGTGTCGGCCGCCTGAGCCGAAACCGGCGCCATGCCAAGGATCGCCGAGACCGCAACAATGGCGAGTTTAACGATACGCATCTAGTCGACGCCTCCAGCGACCCGCAGAGTTGGGGCCAGCTCGAGACATTAGCAAGTGGGCGCGCGTCCCACGTGACGTCACGACATGTAACAGCAGGTTTCGTCGGCGACGGTCAGATCACAATAGCCCGACCGTCGCCGCCATGTCGGAGACTCAGGAATAGACGAAGCTGGCCTCGTCCAGATCGATGGCGGGCAGGGCGTCCTTTTCCGCCCAGTAGTCCTGGGTGTGGCGCCATTCGGGCTTGTCGCCGGCCTTGGGCAGCAGGTGCATGCCGCGCATCAGATAGCCCGGATTGAAGTTCTCCGGATCGATCCAGCCGGACAGGGGCATGTCCTTGTCCTGTGGCCGCAGGGCGACCTCGATCTGTTTGGCGCCCCTTTCGTCCATGTGGGCCAGCAGGCGGCAGACGAAGTCGGCGATCAGGTCGGCGCGCAGGGTCCAGCTGGCGCGGAAATAGCCGAACACCCAGACCATGTTGGGCACGCCGGTGAACATCATGCCGCGATAGGTGACGGTGTCGGCGAAGTTCAGGGGCTTGCCGTCGACGACGAAGTCGATGTCGCCCAGGACGTTCAGGTTGAAGCCCGTGGCGGTGATGATGATGTCGGCGTCGAGGGTTTCACCCGACTTCAGCAACAGGCCTGTCGGGGTGAAGCGTTCGATCTCGTCGGTGACCACCGAGGCCTTGCCCGAGGCAATGCCCTGGAACAGGTCGCCGTCGGGGACGAAGGCGATCCGCTGGCGCCACGGGCGGTAGCGGGGGGTGAAGTGCTTGGCGATGTCGAAGTCTTCGCCCAGGAAGGCCTTTACCCCCTCCAGCAGTTCAGCCTTGACGGCATCGGGCTCGGCGATGGCGCGATGGGTGAACATCTCCTGGTCGAACAGGGCCTTGCGACGGACGATCTCGTGGATCCAGGTCTCGTCGATCTGCAGTTCGCGCAGGGTGTTGGCCAGGTCGTTCTCGTTGCGGCCGGGCACGAAATAGGTCGGCGAACGCTGCAGCAGTGTAACGTGGTCGCAGTCCCCGGCGATGGCGGGCACCAGGGTCGCGGCGGTTGCGCCCGAGCCGATGACCACGACTCTTTTGCCCTTGTAGTCGAGGTTTTCAGGCCATTCCTGCGGGTGGATGATCTGGCCCGTATAGTCGCTCATGCCTGGCCATTGCGGCGTGTAGCCCTGCAGCTGGCGATAATAGCCCTGGCACATCCACAGGAAGTTGGTGGTGAAGCGCTGGGTCGCCCCGTCGCTGCGGGTGACCTCCAGGGTCCACAGCTTGTCCTGGCTGGACCAGCTGGCGCGGGTGATCTTGTGGCCATAGCGGATGTGGCGGGCCAGATCGTTGTCCTCGATCACCTCGCCCATATATTTGAGGATCTCGGCGGCGCTGGCGATCGGTGGCCCGACCCAGGGCTTGAAGCGATAGCCGAAGGTGTAGAGGTCGCTGTCGGAGCGGATGCCGGGATAGGTATGGCTGCGCCAGGTGCCCCCGAAGTCGCCCAGGGCTTCCAGGACGACGAAGCGTGCGCCCGGCCGCTGCTGGCGCAGATGGTAGGCCCCGCCGACCCCGGATATGCCGGCGCCGACGATGATCACGTCGAAATGTTCGGTCGAGGAGTGTTGCGGCGCTCTCTCGAGCGCGGAGGTGTCCGTCATGCGCGTCTTCCCTGGGCGGAGGACGTTGAGGTCCGCCGCGTGCCCTCGCCAAAGTCGACACCTCTTCGGGCGTCTAACTGAACGCAGTAAACCTACACGCTGCCGCGAGGTTTGATCGGGATCAAGCGACTTGTTTCGACAGGCGTGCTGAGCGCGCAGTCAGGGTGCGCGTCGGGTTGGGCGGACTGTGGCGGTCAGGCGGCCGAAAGGATCAGCTGGAGACCCGGCTGGCGTCGGCGGTGACGGTGTCGACTCGGGTCCAGATCTGCGACTTGCAGATCATTTTCCCCAGCACGCAGCCCTTGGCGCGCAGGGTGCGGGCGTCAATGAACTCGGCCGTGCCCGACAGGGTGACCCTCAGGGTCGGCACGAAGACCTTGCCGCGCATCGAGCCGTTGCCGACGGGTTCGAAGTCGCGCAGCAGCTGCTGGCCGATCAGGGTGTCGTAGCCGCTCTTGCGGGCGTCGGCCTGGGCCTTGGGGCTGGCATAGACGACCACGCCGCAGGTGCTGGTCCCGCAGCTCTTGATCTCGACCCGGACATTGTCCTTGGGGTTGCGCCATATGCCATAGCCCTCGCCGGCCGCATGGGCCGGGGCTGACGCAAGACCGACGAGCGCGGCGAGCGCGACAAAGAAAAGCTTGAGCTTACGCATGACGAAAAGGTGACGCCTCCAGAGGGCGTGATCTGAGGTCAAAGCGTCAGGTTATCAAGGGGGTGTGGCGTTTAAGGCGCTACACAAGGTGTAACAGTGGATTTCAGGTTACAATGCCTTCCGCCGGCTCGCTGGCCGGCGGAAGGCCCCGGTCCAGCCGCTGTCGTCGCGTCGCCGTTGACATCGCGGTCGCCGCGCGGCAGGTCCAGCGGCAATGAAAGTCGAGGGCGGTTCTGCCTCGCATGGGAGGATATCGCGCATGGATTTCGCACTCAGCGACGACCAGATCGCCATCCAGGACGCCGCGCGCGCCTTTGCCGAGGGACAGCTTGCCCCGCATTCGGCGGAATGGGACGAGAAGAGACACTTCCCGGTCGATGTACTGCGCCAGGCCGCCGAACTGGGTTTCGCGGGCATCTATGTGCAGGACGACGTCGGCGGCACGGGCTTGAGCCGCCTGGACGCCTCGATCATTTTTGAAGCCCTGTCCTACGGCGACGTGTCCACTGCCGCCTATCTGACCATCCACAACATGGCCTCGTGGATGATCGACCGGTTCGGATCCGAGGATCTGCGCCAGCGCTATCTGCCGCGCCTGACGACCATGGAGCTGATCGCCAGCTATTGCCTGACCGAGCCGGGCTCGGGTTCCGACGCGGCCAACATGCGCACCAGCGCCAGGCTCGAGGGCGACCACTACGTCCTGAACGGCGGCAAGGCCTTCATCTCGGGCGGCGGCGTGTCGGACGTCTATGTGGTCATGGCCCGCACCGGCGGCGACGGCGCCAAGGGCGTTTCGGCCTTCGTGGTCGAGAAGGGGACGCCGGGCCTCACCTTCGGGGCCAATGAGCGCAAGATGGGCTGGAACAGCCAGCCGACCGCCCAGGTCAATTTCGATGATTGCCGGGTGCCGGTCGCCAACCGCATCGGCCAGGAAGGCGAGGGCTTCCGCTTCGCCATGATGGGTCTGGACGGCGGACGCCTGAACATCGCCTCCTGCTCACTAGGCGGGGCTCAGTTGGCGCTGGATACGGCCAAGGCCTATCTCGAAACTCGCCACCAGTTCGGCAAGCCGCTGAAGGATTTCCAGGCCCTGCAGTTCAAGCTGGCCGACATGGCCACCGAGCTGGAAGCCGCCCGCCTGATGGTGCGCCGCGCCGCTCATGCGCTCGACAACAAGGACCCGCAGGCCACCAAGCTGTGCGCCATGGCCAAGCGCTTCGCCACCGACGCCGGCTTCCAGGTGGCCAATGACGCGTTGCAGCTGCACGGCGGCTACGGCTATCTGCAGGACTATCCGCTTGAGCGCATCGTCCGCGACCTGCGGGTGCACCAGATCCTGGAAGGCACCAACGAGATCATGCGCGTGATCATAGCGCGCGAGATCTTTCGGCAGTAGAGCCACGCCAGCCCTTCGCCGAACCGGGATTCCAACGTGATCTATCTCTGCCGCCACGGCCAGACCGAGTGGAACCGTGAAGGGCGCCTGCAAGGGCGCACGGAATCCGATCTCACCGCGCTGGGGCGATTGCAGGCGGCGGCGATGGCTGATCTGCTGTTCGATCTGGTCGCGCGCGAGCCTGCTGCGACCTGGACTTTGGTCGCCAGCCCCCTGCGTCGCGCGCGGATGACGGCCGAGGCCATCGGTCGGCGTCTGGGCTTGCCGCTTGCGTTCGACGAGCGTCTGCTGGAGATCGATGTCGGCGAATGGTCGGGCCGTTTGCGCGACGAGGTTCGGGGCGAAAACTCGCATCTGGCCGGAGATGACGCCTGGGGGTTCCATGCTCCAGGCGGTGAGACATATGAGGGAATGATGGCGCGCATCGCCGACTGGCTCGCCGATCAAGCCCCCGAGCCCGAGCGCCGGTTGATCGTGGTCAGCCACGGGGTCGCCGGTCGCCTGCTGCGTGGGGCCTATGCCAGTCTGTCGCGCGAAGAGACCCTGGCCCAGGACGTGCCGCAGGACGCTCTCTACCGTCTCAGCGCCGGCCAGATCGACCGCCTGGACTGCGAACCTATCGAGGAACCCGCATGCTGAACGATACGGCCGAAATCATTGTCCGCGTTCATAAAAACGTCGGTCGGATCACGCTCAACAGGCCCAAGGCTCTGCACGCCCTGACGCTGGGCATGTGCGAGACCATGATCGAGACCCTGCTGGAATGGCAGGCTGATCCCGAGATCGACATGGTCATGATTGACCATACTGGCGAGCGCGGCTTCTGCGCCGGCGGGGACATCCGGATGCTGGCGGAAAGCGGGGCAGGCGACGGCGTCGCGGCGCGCCAGTTCTTCCATACCGAATACCGGCTCAATCACCTGCTCTTCACCTATGACCGTCCGGTCGTGGCGATCATGGACGGGGTGGTGATGGGCGGCGGCGTCGGCATCTCGATGCCGGCCCACTACCGGATCGCCACCGAGCGCACGACCTTTGCCATGCCCGAGACCGGCATCGGCCTGTTCCCCGACGTCGGCGGCGGTTGGTACCTGCCGCGTCTGCCGGGCAAGGCGGGGCTATGGCTGGCCCTGACCGGCGCGCGGATCAAGGGCGCGGACTGCCTGCGCCTGGGCATCGCCACCCACTTCGTCGAGTTCGGCGCGATCGAGGGCCTGAAGAAGGCGATCATCGCCGATCACCGCCGCGTGGACGAGATCCTGAAGATGTTCCGGGCCGACGCCGGCAAGGCCCCGCTGGCCAGCATCGAGCAGGACCTCAACCGCCTGTTCGTCGGCGGCAGCGTCGAAGAGATCTTCGAGTTCCTGGAAATAGACTCCAGCGACTGGGGCAAGGCCCAGCTGGCCGCCCTGAAGACCAAGTCGCCCCAGACCCTGAAGGTGGCCTTCCGGCAACTGGAGCTGGGTGAGGCGGCCGAGGACTTCGCCGAGCACATGGCGATGGAGTATCGCATCGGCGCCCGGGTCGTTCAGAGGCACGATTTTATCGAGGGCGTCCGGGCGGTGATCATCGACAAGGACAATGCGCCCCAATGGTCGCCAGCCACGCTGGAAGGTGTGACCGAAGCGATGCTCGACGAGATTTTCGCGCCCCTCGCGCCGGAAGACGAATGGACGCCGCTGACGTAAGGGACGTCGTGCGCTAACCTGAGCGCAACAAGAACACTACCGGTCGGAAGGAATGCCATGCGTAAGCCGCTTCTCAGTCTCGTCGCCGTGCTCGGTCTCGCCGCGTGCGCCACGACGCCCATGGGACCGCCGCCTCCGCCTCCGCCGCCCTCGGGCCCTGTCGCCGTGGCTATTCCCGCCAATATCGCGGCCGCCATTTCCGATCCCGCCCGCCCGGCTGCCGACATGGTCCGCGACGCTGACCGCCTGCCGGGCGAGGTCCTGACCTTCGCCGGCGTCAAGACCGGCGCCAAGGTCGCCGACCTGATCCCGGGCGGCGGCTATTTCACCCGTATCTTCGCCAAGGCCGTGGGTCCCAAG
This sequence comes from Caulobacter sp. ErkDOM-E, assembly GCF_048541895.1. Lineage (GTDB taxonomy): Bacteria > Pseudomonadota > Alphaproteobacteria > Caulobacterales > Caulobacteraceae > Caulobacter. Next base: position 2,015,161 of record NZ_CP183331.1, read on the forward strand.
GGCAAGGTCTACGCCTATGTGCCCGACGAACTGACCAAGCTGGCCAAGCGCGAGCCGGCGGTGAACGCCATCGCCCGCGACCCGGCCTACAAGAATGTGACGGTGCTGCTGAACACGCTGCCGAACTTCTCGGGCCCCGAGAAGCTGGATCTGGTGTTCACCGCCCAGAACTATCACGACATGCACAACAAGTTCATGGGGCCGGCCGATCTGGGCGCCGTGAACCGCGCCGTCTTCCGCTCGCTGAAGCCGGGCGGCGTCTATCTGGTCATCGACCATTCGGCCGAGGCGGGCTCGGGCCTGCGCGACACCGAAACCCTGCACCGTATCGATTCGGCGGCGGTGAGATCTGAAGTGACGGCTGCGGGCTTCGTCTTCGAGGGCGAGAGCAGGGTGCTGCGCGACCCGGCCGATAAGCGCACCGCCAGCGTCTTCGACCCGTCGATCCGTGGCAAGACCGACCAGTTCGTCTACAAGTTCCGCAAGCCTGCCAGCGCGCGATAGAGGCGGGCCAATATCCGAGTTTCAACGATAAGAACCGCGCCCATGAGGCGCGGTTCGCATTTGGGAGCACCAGTATGAGCCGCATCGCCTTCATCGGTCTGGGCAATATGGGCGGCGGCATGGCCGCCAACCAGGCCCGGGCCCAGCATCAGGTCAGGGCGTTCGACCTGTCGCCGCAGGCGATCGAACGGGCCGTAGCGGCGGGCTGCCATGCGGCGGGTTCCGTCGCCGAAGCCGTCGCCGATGCTGAGGTGGTGATCACCATGCTGCCGGCCGGATCTCATGTGCGCAGCGTCTATGGCGAGCAGATCCTGGCCCATGCGCCCAAGTCCGCCCTGTTGCTCGACTGCTCGACGATCGACGTCGAGAGCGCTCGGGCCGTGGCTGCCCAGGCCTCCGCCGCCGGCTTCCGCTTTGCCGACGCGCCCGTGTCGGGCGGGGTCATGGCCGCCGAGGCCGGGACCCTGGCCTTCATGGTCGGCTGCGACGCCGCCGATTTCGCCGCAGTCGAGGCGGCGCTGGCGCCGATGTCGCGCGTCACCATCCACGCCGGCGACCGCGGGGCGGGGCAGGCGGCCAAGATCTGCAACAACATGCTGCTGGGCGTGTCGATGCTCGGAACCTGCGAGGCTTTCGCCCTGGCCGAGAAGCTGGGCCTGGCCGCTGACCGATTCTTCGAGATCGCCAGCAAGTCGTCGGGCCAGTGCTGGTCGGTCTCGACCTATTGCCCCGTCCCCGGTGTGGGTCCCGCCACGCCCGCCGACCGCCAGTACGAAGGCGGTTTCGCCACGGCGATGATGCTGAAAGATCTCAAGCTGGCCCAGGAAGCTGCCGCCAAGGCCGGCGCTTCGACGCCCATGGGCGCCCAGGCGGAGGCGCTCTACGCCCTGTTCGACGCCAACGGTTTTGGCGGCAAGGATTTCTCGGCTGTGATCCAGATGCTGCGCGGCCGCCTCGCCGAACTTGACTGAGGCCAGCTTGACTTGGATCAATGTGACAAAAAGCCTATTTCCTAAGCGTAAGTAATCGTCCCTATGTGGACAGCGGCGGCCCGTGCGTGCGAAACGCGGGGTATCGAGAAGGGACCGGCGGTCCGGCGGTCTTGTCCGTCTGGCGGTCGAGTAAGAAGACCATGGACTATAAAACCGCGTTCCGCGCCGCGATCGGCCAGATCCGTGAAGAAGGCCGCTATCGGGTGTTTGCGGACCTGAAGCGACACCGCGGGGCGTTCCCCCGCGCGACCTGGACCGGTCCTGACGGTGGCGAGAGCGACGTCGTGGTCTGGTGCAGCAACGACTATCTGGGCCAGGGTCAGAACCCGGTGGTGCTGGACGCCATGCACGCCGCGATCGACCAGCATGGCTCGGGCTCGGGCGGCACCCGCAACATTTCCGGCACCAACCATCACCATGTCGAGCTGGAGGCGGAGCTTGCCGACCTGCACGGCAAGGACGCAGCGCTGCTGTTCACCTCGGGCTATGTCTCGAACGAAGCCAGCCTGAGCGTCCTCTACAAGATCCTGCCGGGCCTGATCATCTTCTCCGATGAACAGAACCACGCCTCGATGATCGCCGGCATCCGCAATGGCGGCGGCAAGCGTCACATCTTCCGCCACAACGATCTGGCCCACCTTGAAGAGCTGCTGGCGGCCGCGCCGGTCGACGCACCCAAGCTGGTGGCGTTCGAGAGCGTCTATTCGATGGATGGCGATATCGCCGATGTCGGCGCGACGGCGGCCCTGGCCAAGAAGTACGGCGCGATGACCTACCTCGACGAGGTCCACGCGGTCGGCATGTATGGCCAGCGCGGCGGCGGCGTCGCCGAGCGTGACGGCGTCATGGACCAGATCGACATCATCGAAGGCACCCTGGGCAAGGCCTTTGGCGTCATGGGTGGTTACATCACCGGTGATACCGAAGTGGTCGACGCCATCCGGCTGATGGCCTCGGGCTTCATCTTCACCACCTCGCTCCCGCCGGCCCTGACGGCCGGGGCCCTGGCCAGCGTCAAGTGGCTCAAGCAGCATCCCGAGGTGCGTGAAATGCACCAGGAGCGCGCCCAGGCCCTGAAGGCGATGTTCAAGGCCGCCGGTCTGCCAGTGATGGAAAACGACAGCCATATCGTGCCGGTGATGGTGGGCGACCCCAATCACACCAAGCTGATCAGCGACATGCTGCTGGCCGAGCACGGCGTCTATGTGCAGCCGATCAACTATCCGACGGTGCCGCGTGGCACCGAGCGCCTGCGCTTCACGCCGACGCCGTTCCACACCGACGACATGATGCGCAAGCTGGTCGGGGCGATGGAACAGCTATGGGCGCACTGCAATGTGGCCCGCATGGGCGGCTACGCCGCCTGATCGGGTCCGGCGGGGGCTACAGCCCCCGCCGCACGCCCTTGCCCAGGCCTATCTGCTTGGCGAAGGCCGAACGCCTCGCCGCATAGGCGGGCGCCACCATGGGATAGTTGGCGGGAAGACCCCATTTGCGGCGGTATTCCTCGGGGCTCATATTGTAGTGAGAGCCAAGATAACGCTTGAGCATTTTCAGGCGTTTTCCGTCCTCCAGACAGACAATATAGTCGTGCTGGACAGAGCGAGAGACGGGAACGGCGGGCTTGGCCTTCTCGACCGCCCGCTGCGGCTGGTCGCCGTTCAGGGTCGAGAGCGCTCCGTAGACGGTGCGGATCAGCTCGGGAATGGTCGACTGAGCGACGGTGTTCTGCCCCACATAGGCGGCCACGATATCGGCGCTGAGCGCCAGAAGGTCGAGCGATTGTCCGTCGTTGAAGCCTGCAGCCCCGCTTTGCGCCGTCATCGGTGATCGCCTCTCGATTGCTACAGTCTTCGGGCTGAGGCGCGCTCATCGCCCCGGCATGCGACGAACGTGCAACATTCTCCGAGGTTCCGAGATTGATCGCGGCGCGAAGGCGGTTAAAGAAGGCGCCACTGACTCCCCGCAGCGTCTGGAGACCGCCCATGACCGCACCCGCTTCCACCCTGACCGCCTTCTTCGGCGCGGACCTCGCCACGGCGGACCGCGACATCTTTGATCGGATCGGTCTGGAGCTGGGTCGTCAGCAAAACCAGATCGAGCTGATCGCCTCGGAGAACATCGTGTCCAGGGCCGTCCTGGAGGCGCAGGGCTCGATCCTGACCAACAAGTATGCCGAAGGCTATCCGGGCAAGCGCTACTACGGCGGCTGCGAGTTCGTTGACGAGATCGAGCTGATCGCCATCGAGCGCGCCAAGCAGCTGTTCGGCGCGGGCTTCGCCAACGTCCAGCCGCATTCGGGCTCGCAGGCCAATCAGGCGGTGTTCATGGCCCTGCTGCAGCCGGGCGACTGCTTCCTGGGCATGGACCTGGCCGCCGGCGGCCATTTGACGCACGGCAGCCCCGCCAACCAGTCGGGCAAGTGGTTCAAGCCGGTGACCTATTCGGTTCGCCAGCAGGACCAACTGATCGATTATGACAGCGTCGCCGAGGTGGCGCTGCGCGAGAAGCCCAAACTGATCATCGCCGGCGGCAGCGCCTATAGCCGCGAGATCGACTTCGCCCGCTTCCGCCAGATCGCTGACAGTGTCGGCGCCTATCTGATGGTCGACATGGCCCACTTTGCGGGCCTCGTCGCTGGCGGCGTCTATCCCAGCCCGATCCCGCACGCCCATATCGTGACGACCACCACCCACAAGACCCTGCGCGGTCCGCGGGGCGGTCTGGTGCTGACCAATGACGAAGCGATCATCAAGAAGGTCAATTCGGCGGTTTTCCCAGGCCTGCAAGGCGGTCCGCTGGAGCATGTCATCGCCGCCAAGGCAGTGGCCTTCGGTGAAGCGCTGCGTCCGGAGTTCAAGGCCTACGCCAAACAGGTGATCGCCAATGCACGGGCCCTGGCCGAGGCCCTGGGCAAATCTGGCGTGAACATCGTCTCAGGCGGCACCGACAGCCACCTGATGCTGGTGGACCTGCGGCCCAAGGGCGTGACCGGTCGCGACGCCGAGCACAGCCTCGAGCGCGCCAACATGACCTGCAACAAGAACGGCGTGCCGTTCGACACCGCGCCCTTCACCATCACCTCGGGCATCCGGCTGGGCACCCCCGCCGGCACCACCCGGGGCTTTGGCGAAGCCGAGTTCACCAGGGTCGGTGAGCTGATCGGCGAGGTCGTCAACGGCCTGTCGGCCAATGGCTCTGAGGGCAACGGCGCAGTCGAGGCCAAGGTGCGCGAGGAAGTGCTGGCCTTGACGGCGCGCTTCCCGATCTACAACTAATAGGCTGGATTGAGCCGGGGAGGGCCAGATCATGCGCTGCCCTTTCTGTGGCCACGCCGAAAGCCAGGTCAAGGACAGCCGCCCGTCGGAAGACGGCGCGGCCATCCGTCGTCGTCGCGCCTGTCCCGAATGCGGCGGACGGTTCACCACCTTTGAGCGGGTGCAACTGCGCGAGCTGACGATTCTCAAGCGTTCCGGGCGGCGCTCGCCGTTCGATCGCGAGAAGCTGGTTCGGTCGATTGCCCTGGCGACGCAAAAGCGTCCCGTCGAAGCCGAACGCGTGGATCGGATGATCAACGGCATTGTCCGGCAGCTGGAAAGCATGGGCGAGACCGAGCTTCCGTCCTCGACGGTAGGCGAAATGGTCATGAAGGCGCTGAAGGCCCTCGATGACGTGGCCTATGTCCGATACGCGTCGGTCTATCGCGATTTCAAGGAAACTAGCGATTTCGCAAAGTTTCTGGGCGAAGAAGGCCTGAGCGACGTCGCGGACGAAGAAGTATAGGCGCATTCTGTAACGATTGCGGCTGAGTCTGTTGGCGACGCGCCGGCGCTGCCCAGGAGTTCGAGTTAGATGATTGAAGAGAAGATCCGCCTGCTGATCGTGGAGGGCCGCAGCTATTCGGGCATCTCCGACGAACTGCTGCGCGGAGCCGCGCAGGCGATCGAGGCCTATGGCGCGGACTATGACGTGATCACCGTCTCGAGCGCCCTGCAGATTCCCGGCGCCGTGGCGCTGGCGGAGGAAGCCGGCAATCGTCCTGTGGGCGTGCGCTATGACGGCTTTGTCGCTCTTGGCTGCGTGATTCGCGGCGAGACCTATCATTTCGAGATCGTGGCCAACGAAACGGCGCGGGGTCTGCAGGATCTCTGTATCGGCAAGCGTCTGGCCATCGGCTTCGGCGTGTTGACCGTCGATGAGGAAGACCAGGCCTGGACGCGCGCCAGGGTCAGCGAAGGCGATCTCGGCGGCGCGGCCGCCAAGGCCTGCCTTGAGACCGTCGCCCTCAAGCGCCAGCTGCTGGGGCAGACACGATGAGCAAGAACAGGATCCAACCGCGTTCGGTGGCCCGTCTGGCCGCCGTTCAGGCGCTGTATCAGATGGAAGTCTCCGGCGTCGGCGTCGACGCCGTGGTTCGGGAGTTTTCCGAGCACCGTTTCGATCGTGATGTGGACGGCCAGCAGATGGCCGCCGCCGACGAGACCTTCTTCGCCGAACTGGCCAAGGGTGTTGTGGCCAAGCAGGGCGAGGTCGATCAGGCCATCGTCAAGCGTTTGGCCTCGGGCTGGCGTCTCGACCGCCTGGACGCCACCGCGCGCGCGGTGCTGCGGGCCGGCGCTTTCGAGCTGATCCATCGCCGCGATGTTCCCACCGAGGTCGTGATCGACGAGTATGTCGAGATCGCCAAATCGTTCTTCGAAGGACCGGAGGCCGGATTCATCAATGGCGCCCTCGACGCGATCGCCCGCGATGCACGAACCTGACGCGGACGACGACTGGTTCTCGGATGACGGCCCGTCGGAACCGGCGGCTGAGCCGGCCAACGAGTTCGACCATATTGCCCGTCTTCTCCGTCCGCTGACACGCGGCGATCCAGTCGCGCTGGACCTGATGGACGATGCGGCTGTCCTGCCATCGCGCATCGACCACGATCTGGTGATCACCAAGGACGCCATGGTCGCTGGCGTGCATTTCCTGGCCGGCGAGGACCTGGATCTGGTGGCCAAGCGGCTGCTGCGCACCAACCTGTCGGACCTGGCGGCCAAGGCGGCTGAACCCTACGGCTATTTCCTGGCGATCGGTTGGCCGTCGGGTACGACCATCCAGGACCGCGAGACCTTCGCCCGCGGCCTGGCCGAGGACGGCGAACTTTACGATATCAACCTGCTGGGCGGCGACACGGTCACCACCTCCGGCGCTCTGGTGGTTTCGGCCACCTTCCTGGGCTGGGTTCCCGCCGGCGACGCGGTGCTTCGCCGCGGCGCGCGGGTCGGCGACCGCCTGATGGTCAGCGGCACGATTGGCGACGGCTGGCTTGGCCTGCTGGCCCACTGGGGCGAGGTCGAGGATACTGACGGCAGCCTGGTCAGCAGCTATCGTCTGCCGCCGCCGCGCCTGAGCATTCGCGACGCTCTGCGAGCCTATGCCCGGGCCGCCGCCGACGTTTCCGATGGCCTGCTGGCCGACGCCGCCCACGTGGCCAAGGCCAGCGGCCTGCGGGTCATGGTCGATCTGGACCGCTTGCCTCTGTCCCCAGGCGCCCGCAACTGGCTCAGCGCCCAGCCGGAAGCCGGCGAAGCGCGGATGTCGCTGGCGTCGGGTGGCGATGACTATGAAATCGTCTGCGCCGTCGATCCTACCGATGTGGCGGCCTTCCAGGCCGCCGCCATGGCTGCGGGCGTTCCCGTGCGCGACATCGGCGAGTTCGTGGAAGGCGAGGGGATCTGCGCCCTTTTCAAGGGCAAGGATATCACCCCCGAGCGCCTCGGCTGGCTTCACGGGTAGTAAAACCTCAAGCCTTGGCGGGTATGAAGAGCGCATGATCGCTCGTTCCGCCCTCACGCGCCGCCTCCTGATCGCCACAGCCTTGCTGGCCGTGGCGGGTCCCGCCCTGGCCAGTGGACCGCCGAAGAAGAAGGAGGGCGAGGCCGCCGCGCCGGACCCGACGATCAAGCTTCAGCCCATCGCCGTTCCGATCATCGTCGACGGCAAGCTGCTGAACTACATCTTCGTCAACATGACCCTGAAGATGGCCCCGACCGTCCCCGTCACCGCGATGGAAGGGCAGGAGCCGCTGCTGCGCGACGCCGTCGTCAAGGCCGCTCACCGCACGCCATTCACTGCTTCCGACACCTACATCGAGGTCGACGCCGGCAAGCTCAAGGCCGTGGTGATGCGCGAAGTCGCGACCCTGGTCGGCAAGGGCAAGGTGGCTTCGGTCGAGATCACCAAGCAGATCGCCCGCAAGCAGATCCCGCATCCTTCCGGCCCCAAGCGCGCTGCGGCTCCTGCGTCGGGCGGGCATTCCGCCCCGGCCGCCGCCCACCACTAACCCGCTTCGAACAATCGTTTCGTCTACCGCGTGGCGTGCACGGCCACGGGTTGCGCACCCTTGTGCCATTTGGCACTGTCCAGGCCTTGGCGTGCTGTGCGCGTCAATTCAGGGAGCATCGAGGGGGCACGAGGCCATAAGGCCCACCCGTCTATCCGAACGACCCCTTGATCATGATCAGGGCGTCCAAACCGGATCGGCGTACCCCTCGTGATTGGAAGCGCGAAGGGACACTTTACGGATGAGTTCTTGGCTTATACTGGCCATAGCGGCCGGGCTGCTGGCGGTGCTGTATGGCGCTGTTCAGACGGCCAGCTTGATGCGGGCCTCGGCCGGCAATACAAAGATGCAGGAGATCGCCGCAGCGATCCAGGAAGGCGCTCAGGCCTATCTGAAACGCCAGTACACCACCATCGCCATGGTCGGCGTGGTGGTCATCGCCCTGCTGGCCTTCTTCTTTAAATCCTGGGAGCAGCCCGTGGGCTTCGCCCTGGGCGCTATCCTGTCGGGCGCCGCCGGCTTCGCCGGTATGCTGATCTCGGTCCGCGCCAATGTGCGCACCGCCCAGGCCGCGTCCGAGAGCCTGGCCAAGGGCCTGTCGATGGCCTTCACCTCTGGCGCCGTCACCGGCATGCTGGTGGCCGGTTTCGCCCTGATCGGCGTGGCGGGCTACTTCGCGCTGCTGACCGGGCCCGGCGGCTACGTCGGCACTGACCGGGTCGTGGTTGATTCTCTGGTCTCGCTGGGCTTTGGCGCCAGCCTGATCTCGATCTTCGCCCGTCTGGGCGGCGGCATCTTCACCAAGGGCGCCGACGTGGGCGGCGATCTGGTGGGCAAGGTTGAGGCTGGCATCCCGGAAGATGACCCCCGCAACGCCGCTACCATCGCCGACAACGTCGGCGACAATGTCGGCGACTGCGCCGGCATGGCCGCCGACCTGTTCGAAACCTATGCCGTGACCACGGTCGCCACCATGGTCCTGGCGGCGATCTTCTTCCGGGGCACGGAAGCCGTGACCGCCATGATGCTGCTGCCGCTGGCCATTTGCGCGGTGTGCATTGTCACCTCGATCATCGGTGTGTTCTTCGTCCGGCTGGGCAAGAGCCAGAACATCATGGGCGCCCTCTACAAGGGGCTGATCGTTACGGGCCTGCTGTCGATCCCGGCCGTCTGGTACGTGATCCACCAGCTGGTGCCTGCGGCTGTCACCGTCGGCGAGCAGACCTTTGACGCCAACGCCCTGTTCTATTGCGGCCTAGCCGGTCTGGGCGTCACCGCCCTGATCGTGATGATCACCGAATACTATACCGGCACCAATTTCCGCCCGGTGAAGTCGGTGGCTCAGGCCTCGGTCTCGGGTCACGGCACCAATGTGATCCAGGGTCTGGCCATGTCGCTGGAATCCACTGCCCTGCCGGCCCTGACCATCATCGTCGGCATTATCGTGACCTATAATCTGGCGGGCCTGTTCGGCATCGCCATCGCCACGACCACCATGCTGTCGCTCGCGGGCTTCATCGTCGCCCTGGACGCCTTTGGTCCGGTCACCGACAACGCCGGCGGCATCGCCGAAATGGCCGGCCTGCCCAAGGAAGTCCGTGTCACCACCGACGCGCTTGACGCCGTGGGCAACACCACCAAGGCCGTCACCAAGGGCTACGCCATCGGTTCGGCGGGTCTGGGCGCCCTGGTTCTGTTTGCCGCCTATACCGAAGACCTGAAGTTCTTCTCGGCCAACGCTGCGCCGGGCAGCTTCTTCGAGGGCATGGGTCCGGTGACCTTCGATCTGTCCAACCCCTATGTCGTGGTCGGCCTGCTGTTTGGGGGGCTTCTGCCCTTCCTGTTCGGCGGCATGTCGATGACGGCCGTGGGCCGGGCCGCCGAGGCCGTCGTGGCCGAGGTGCGTCGCCAGTTCCGCGAAAATCCCGGCATCATGACCTATGAGGTCAAGCCCGAATACGGCAAGGCGGTCGACATCCTGACCAAGGCCGCGATCCGCGAAATGATCGTGCCCAGCCTGCTGCCGGTGGTTTCGCCGGTGGTGCTGTTCTTTGTGATCCAGGCCATCGCCGGCAAGGTCGACGCTTTCGCTTCGCTGGGCGCCATGCTGATGGGCGTGATCGTCACCGGTCTTTTCGTCGCCATCTCGATGACCAGCGGCGGCGGCGCCTGGGACAACGCCAAGAAGGTGATCGAGGAAGGCTTCACTGACAAGGACGGCGTCCTGCACACCAAGGGTTCGGAGGCTCACAAGGCCGCCGTCACCGGCGACACCGTCGGCGACCCCTACAAGGACACCTCGGGTCCTGCCGTGAACCCGATGATCAAGATCACCAACATCGTGGCCCTGCTGCTGCTGGCGGTCCTGGCCCACGGCGCCTGATCCAAAGGCATACCTTAGACAAGACGACGCCCCGGAGAGTGATCTCCGGGGCGTTTTCTGTTTGTCGTCGGCCGGGCGGGCTTAGCCGCGGCGGCCGTCATGGTGACCATCACGGCCGTGAAGGTCACGATCCTGGCGGTCGTGCTTCTGCACATAGATGCGCTGGCTCAGACGGTCGAAGCGCATGTCGAGGTCGCGGCGTTCCTGCATCGACAGGCCGCCGCCGCTGCGCCGGTACTGGACCTCCAGGCGACCCAGGCTTCGGAACTCTCCGCGCAGACGCTGGGCTTCCGAGCGGGTGATCTCGCCGCTGCGGACGCCTTGGTCGATGCGGCGATCCAGATTGGCCTGGCGCTGGTTGACCGACTGCCAAGGCGCGGCCTGGGCGGCCAGGGGAGCCGCAGAAACGATGGCCAGGGCTGAGAGGGAAAGCAGGAGGCGTTTCATGGCGAGAACCTTTCGAAACGGGCGATCGCCGGGGAGTGCGATCTGATGCAGCCATAAAGCCACCCTCCGCCTGAACGTTCCCCGAGCCGCTCGTTATGTGGAGTTCATCCGCCGCGATCCATCCGCATCACGCTGATCGCAGCAGGGCAAAGGTCGCCATGACGGAATCAGCGTGTTTGCTCGAGGCCTTTTCGTGGAGCTCTGTTTCGGCAATGGACCGGAACGCACTTCGCCGAGCGGCGCCCTAGTAGACGTCCTCGGGATCGAAGTCAGCCTCTTCGCCGGCCTCGCGAGCCGCAGCGCGCCGTTCCTGGCCAGCGAACTCGTGGTCGATCCGTCGACGGCGGCAGGGGCCGAAATAGGCGCCCACGCGAACGAAGGGGCGGGGGTTGTTGATCACCTCGTTGAGGCGGTGCATCACCCCGCGCGCATTCAACGGCTTGGCGAGGAACTCGGTGACCCCGGCCATGCGCGCCTCGTCAAGGCTGCGCTTGGTGGCGTGGCCTGTGATCATCACGATTGGGATATAGGGGGACGGGCTGGCGGGGGATGTCCGGATCCACCTGATGAAGGCTAGGCCATCGACCGGCTGCATCATCAAGTCCGTGAAAATGATATCGACGTCCCGGGCGGTCAGAATGCGCAGCGCCTGAAGGCCATCCTCGGCTTCGTGAATAGCGCGGATGCCAAAGGACTTCAGGATTGCGCCCATGATTTTGCGCATGTTTGAGTTGTCGTCGACAACGAGTACGGACAACGAACTGAGGTCCATCCCGTTCACTCAACCATCTCCAATCACCCAGCAATGTGAATGCCGTAGGACCCTGATGTCCCCAACGATGACGGTGCGCCTGCTCTGGTTTATGAAGTGTTTCTTGGCGAAATTCGAGTTTCTGAAACCGTCATGACCGAGTTTTGACTTCAAATCCCCTCATAGAGACCTGTCGTTAGGGTGGATTGATTTTTTGGACTGTCGCGACGCGCGAAAAAGGCCGCGCTCTGCAAGGGCGCGGCCTTCTGAATCTCGGCGGTGCTGTGAAGCTTAGCGGCGGTCGCCGGGGCGGCTGCCGGGAACATTCTGATCGTCCTGGGGCAGCATGCCGCCACGACCGACGTTTCCGAGCAACTGCTCAAGAATGGTCATTTCGCGACCGCGGGTCGGGGTCTCTCGGCCGTTATAGGCGATGACCTTGCCGTCCTTCAGCGTGAAGGTGTTCACCGACGCGACCTTTTCGTCGGCCGGGTTGAACTTGATGGCGATGACGTCGCGCTTGATCACGCGCGGCATGTAAAAGGCCACCCGGTCCGTCGTCTGGGATACGTAGTACCAGGTGTTCGGGTCGAAGGTTGAAATGGTCGAGGGTGAGCCCAGCTTCTCCATCAAGGTGGACTTGCTGTCCTCGCCGACCTTCATGTCGGCGGGGCGGGCCTCGATGGCCTGGAAGCCGGAATAGCTCGTCAGCGGTGTGCAGCCGGCCATAACGGCGGACAGGCCGAGGGCGGCGGCGACAAAAACGGCGGGACGAAACATGTAGGCTCCGGAACCGGAAAAATGCTGGACTTTGACCTATCGCCCGCAGGGGCTTAGTTCAATGGCCCGCGTGGACCGGTAGCTCATCTAGTTCCGGGTCGCGGCGAAATAGAGGCGTTGAATGATTCTGGATCGACTGCTGAAACCCAGGCCCGCCAAGGCCGCCGGGGCCAAGCTGTATGCATCGGCCGTCGCGCAGGCGCGCTCAGCGCCCCTGTACGCGACGATGGGCGTTCGCGACTCGCTGGAAGGCCGGTTCGAACTGTTCACGCTGCACGTCGTGCTTTTGCTCGAACGTTTGAAGGCGCAGGGTGACCTGGCCGCTGAAACCTCCCAGGCCGTGTTCGACGCCTATGTGCGCGGTCTGGACGATGCTTTCCGTGAGATCGGCGTCTCGGACAACGCCGTCGGCAAGAAAATGAAGAAGCTGGCCGGCGCCTTCTATGGTCGCTTGAAGGCGTTCGACGAAGCCGCCGCCTCGCTGCCGGATCGCACCGCTCTGGGCGAGATGATTGGCCGCACGGTTCTGGAAGAGCGCGGCGAGGGCGACGCCGAAGCGCTGACGACCTACGTGGTCGCCGCGCGCCAAGGCTTGGCTGCCCAGTCGCTGGACGCTCTGCTGCAAGGAGAGGCGCAATGGCCGAACCCGTAAATACACCCTGGCCCTGCGAGGTTCCGCTGGCCCGCGTCGATCGCGGCGACATCAGCCTGCGCTTTGAGCCCGACGCCGATCAGCGCAAGGCTATCGCCAAGCAACTGGGCCTGGTCCGCCTGGAGGCGTTCTCGTCCGAGGTCTATCTGACCTCCTGGATGGATGGCGCCGAGGTTTCCGGGCGCCTGAGCGCCAGGGTGATCCAGGTGTGCAGTGTGACGGCCGACGACTTTGAGGAAGCCATCGAGGCGCGGTTCACGGTCCACGTCATCCCCGCTGACAGCGAGCATGCACCGGCCGAAGAAGGCGGCGAGCTCGGGTTGGACCCCGAGGCCGATGACCCACCGGATGTGCTGGAAGGCGATGTGATCGACGTCTCCGGCTATGTGCTGGAGCATCTGGCGCTTGAGCTGGATCCCTTCCCCCGCAAGCCGGGCGCGGTGTTCGAGAATCCGCTCCCGACGGCGGAAATCTCGCCCTTCGCCGCGCTCAAGGCGCTCAAACCCCAGGGCGATTCGGACTAAACGGATCCGACTCGCCCCGCTTGCGTGATACTCATGCGGGCGTCCCAGGAGCTAAAAGCGCCAACGTGTCCAACACCATAGTCATTTCGATCGACGCCATGGGCGGCGATCACGGTCCGTCCGTCGTGGTTCCGGGGGTCGCCAAGGCGGCTCAGGCGCTGCCCGGCGTGCGATTCCTGCTGCATGGCGACGAAGCCAGGCTGAACGCCGAACTGGCCAGGTCGCCGGCCGCCAGGGCCGTCAGCGAGGTCCGTCACACCGACAAGTTCATCGCCATGGACGAAAAACCCGCCCAGGCCATGCGCCGGGGCAAGGGCTCGAGCCTGTGGAACGCCGTCGAGTCGCTGCGCGCCGGCGAGGCCCAGGCCTGCGTCTCGGCCGGCAACACCGGCGCCCTGATGGCGATCTCCAAGCTGATCCTGCGCATGGGCGCCGGACTGGAGCGCCCGGCCATCGTCGCCAGCTGGCCGACCATGAAAGGCATTACCGCAGTTCTGGACGTCGGGGCCAATGTCGAGAGCGACGCCGCCCAACTGGTCGAGTTCGCGATCATGGGCGCGGCCTTCCATCATGCGGTGCACGGCTCCAAGCGACCCACGGTGGGTCTGCTCAATGTCGGGTCCGAGGATCAGAAGGGCCATGACGAGGTGCGCGAGGCGCACGCCATCCTGCGCGAAACCAAGCTGGACTTTGACTACCATGGCTTCGTCGAGGGCACCGATATCGCCTACGGTACGGTCGATGTGGTCGTCACCGACGGCTTTACCGGCAATGTGGCTCTGAAGACCGCCGAGGGGCTGGCGCGTTTCTTCTCCGGTGAGATCAAGTCGACCCTGACCTCGGGTCCTCTGGCCATGCTGGGCGCGGTGATCGCCTCGGGCGCACTGAAGAAGATGCGCGCGCGACTGGATCCGGGCCGGGTCAATGGCGGGCCGCTGCTGGGCCTGAACGGCATCGTGGTCAAGAGCCACGGCGGGGCCGACGCCAACGGCTTCTTCTCGGCGATCCGCGTGGCCACCGATCTGGCGCGTAGCGACTTCACCGCCGAGATCGACCGAAATCTGAAGCGCCTGACCGCGTCGTCGGCGCCAGGCAGCGTCGAGGGCGAGGCCTGTCCCGTCGACGCCAAGCGTGATGGAGTAAGCGAGTGAGCGTTGTCCGTAGCGCGGTCACCGGGATCGGCGCCTATCTGCCGCCCAAGATCGTCACCAATCATGACCTGTCCAAGTTCGTCGACACCAACGATGAGTGGATCGTCGAACGCACGGGTATCCGCCAGCGTCACCAGGCAGCCGATGATCAGGCTGTGTCAGACCTCGCGCTCGAGGCCGCCAAGTCGGCGCTGGAGGCAGCCGGCAAGACCGCTGCCGATGTCGATCTGATCATCGTCGCCACCACCACGCCCGACCTGACCTTTCCAGCCACAGCCACCATCGTGCAGCGCAAGCTGGGCGCGCCGGTCGGCATCGCCTTCGACATCCAGGCCGTCTGCTCGGGCTTCGTCTATGCGCTGAGCGTCGCCGACGGCTTCGTGGCCCGTGGTCACGCCAAATGCGCGCTGGTCATCGGCGCGGAGACCATGACCCGTCTTATGGACTGGTCCGACCGTGGCACCTGCGTGCTGTTTGGCGACGGCGCCGGCGCCGTGGTGCTGGAGCCGCGCGAAGGGCAGGGGACCACGGCCGACCAAGGCCTGCTGAGCTTTGCCCTGCGCGCCGACGGCACCAAGCAGGACCTGCTGTTCGTCGATGGCGGCCCTTCGACCACCGGCACGGTCGGCAAGCTGCGGATGCTGGGCAACCAGGTCTTCAAGCACGCCGTGATCAATATATCCGAGGCCATCCGTGCGGCCGCCAGCTCGGCCGGCGTCGAGATTGCCGATGTCGATTGGTTCATCCCGCATCAGGCCAACCAACGCATTCTGCAGGGCGTGGCCCACCGGGTGGGACTGGACGAGGACAAGGTCATTTCGACCGTGGCTATTCACGCCAACACCTCGGCGGCTTCAATCCCCCTGGCCTTCGCTCATGGCGTCGCCGACGGCCGCATCAAGCCGGGGCAACTGCTGTTGCTGGAAGCGATGGGCGGCGGTCTGACCTGGGGCGCCTGTCTTCTGCGACTCTGACGAGCGTCGGCGCCCCGCTTGCGGGCGAGTGTGAAGTCTCGGCCTTGAGGCTTTGACTTCATGCGATAATCACGGCATGCAGGCGTGGCTAAACGTCAGCGTTCGCTGAGTGAAGTCGGCGACCTTCGTTTGAGTGGACCAAGTGTTTTCAATCTGGCGCAGTCCTTCAGGGACCCGCCAAAGCGCGTAGGGGGCGTCATGAAGGGCGCGACATTGACCCGGGCCGACCTCTGCGAGGCTGTCCATGAAGAGGTCGGTCTGACCCGGCAGGATTGCGCCGGTCTGGTCGAGCGCACGCTTGACCTGGTGGCCGAGGCGCTTGAGGGCGGCGAAACCGTCAAGCTATCGGGTTTCGGCGTCTTCCAGGTTCGCGACAAGCGGGCGCGCATGGGTCGCAACCCCAAGACCGGCGAACCGGCCGAGATCGAGCCCCGACGGGTGATCGGTTTCCGCGCCTCGCAGGTCATGAAGGCGCGCATCGACCGCGCCCTCGGCGGCTAGGCACACACGCGGTGGCGAAGGGACCCAACGCCTTCCGCACGATCTCCGAAGCCGCTGAAGAGCTGGGCGTGCCGCAGCATGTCTTGCGGTTCTGGGAAACCAAGTTCTCTTTCATTCGGCCCATGAAGCGGGCGGGCGGACGGCGATTCTATCGTCCGCAGGACATTGCCGTCCTTAACGGCGTGCGCGTGCTGCTGCACGGTGAAGGCCTGACCATCAAGGGCGTACAGAAGCTGCATCGTGATCAGGGCCTGTCCCATGTGATCGCTGCGGGCCTGGGCTCCAACGGTTCGGCCATGCTGGACGCTGACGCTGACGCTGCTCGCCCCAACGATCCCATGCACGGCTTCGAGCTGGCCGATGAGGCCCGCGATCGGCTGGCCTTTGCGCTCGGCGATCTCGAGGTCGTCAAGGCGCATCTGGACGGCCTTTTGAAGCGTCCTTGAGGCCCCTTGAAATTCACCCGGAATACCGGTTGCAGAGCCCCGGACCGGCGCCTATAAGAGCGCCTCTTCCGTCGGAGCGTGGCGCAGCCTGGTAGCGCACTTGACTGGGGGTCAAGGGGTCGCAGGTTCAAATCCTGTCGCTCCGACCATTTCCGCAAGGGAATAAACGGAAGAACGGAAAGGCCGCCCTACGGGGCGGCCTTTTTCGGTTTCGGCGGGCTCAGCGAATGACCGGCTTGTCCGCCTTGCCCATCCACGACATCAGCGGCATCAGCGGCAGGCCCCACACCAGGCCCACGACAGCGAAATACGCCAGGTGCACCGCGCGGTTGTCGGGCAGGTAGTCATACAGAGTGGCGGCGATGGCCACGTAGGCGACCAGAAAGGCCATGATGCCCAGGCCGCCGATCAGTTTCCGCACCCTGGCTGGAATAAGGGGGCGGGGAGAAAGAGGGCGAGCACTCACGCGGATCTCCGGAAGACAAGGCCAAGTACGGCCAGAAACATCGTGGCGCCGACACTGGCGACGATCAGGCCACCCCAGAAGCCGGTGAAGGGCAGGGCTAGGCGCTGAGCGATGAACACGCCGATAAAGGCGCCGATCACGCCGATCAGCAACTTGAAGAACAGCGAGTGGCGCCGTCCCAGCACGAGGTCGGCGAACCAGCCAGCGAAGATGCCGATCAACGCCGTGGCGAATACTCCAACACCGCTCATCAGACCCTCCACGCGAGACCGGTCGTCCGCGTCGCCATCCTCGCACGAAAGTTCCTTAAGCGTCATCGGTCATGGACGGCTGAGCGCGACGGGAGTAGGGGACGGCTGGTCGCATTTCGGCCCAGAATAGTCGCTTTGTCCGGTACCATGACGTCATTCCTGCGTTCCGACCGTTCCCGCCCCGTCGCCATCTGGCTGTTTGTCGTGGCGGCCCTCGTCTTCTGCATGGTCGTGGTCGGCGGGGCCACGCGCCTTACTGATTCGGGCCTGTCGATCACCCAGTGGAAACCGATCCTGGGCGCGCTGCCGCCGATGTCGGACGCCGCCTGGCAGGCCAATTTCGCGCTCTACAAGGAAATTCCCCAGTACAAGCTGGTCAATGCCGGCATGACGCTGGAGGCCTACAAGACCATCTTTTGGTGGGAGTGGGGGCATCGGTTCCTGGGCCGGCTGGTCGGCGCGGCCTTCGCCATCCCGTTCGCCTTCTTCCTGATCCGCAGGATGATCCCACGCCGCCTGATCTGGCGCTGCGCGGTGATGCTGCTCTTGGGCGGGCTTCAGGGTCTGGTCGGCTGGTGGATGGTGTCGAGCGGCCTGTCCGAACGGGTTTCGGTCGCGCCGGAACGGCTGATGACGCATCTGGGCCTGGCCCTGGCGCTGTTCGTCATGCTGAACTGGACAGCGCTGGACGCCTGGGCCGGCTCACCGCGCGTTGAGGGGCGTTCCGCCTGGCGCGGCTGGGCCCTGGCCCTGCTGGGCGCTATCTTCTTTCAGAGCCTGCTGGGCGCGCTGGTGGCCGGCAATGATGCGGGTCTGGTCTATAACGACTGGCCGTTGATGAACGGGGCGTTTCTGCCCGACCAGTATGTAGGCAAGGGTTTCTGGGGCACGCTGGCCCACAGCCAGGGCGCAGTGCAGCTTCACCACCGGCTGGTCGCCTACGCCCTGTTCGCGGCGGGCATCGCGGTGGGTGTCATGGCCCACCGTGCGCGTCACCTGCCGGCTCAGGCCAAGGCGGCGGGCCTCGCGGTCGCCGTCGTCGTCACGCTGCAGGCCGGCCTGGGCGTCTGGACCCTTATGGCACACGTGCCGTTGTCCCTGGGCGTGCTGCACCAGGCCGGCGCAGCGGTGTTGCTGGCCGTCGCCACCGCCTTTGCCTGGCGCGTACGGCGGCCCTAGGCCTTCAGGGTGGCCCAGGGGCCGGTGATGGCCAGGGTGATGCCCGGCCACTGCACGTTGACGAACAGGGTCTGGCCGTCGGGCGAGAAGCAGGCGCCGGCGAACTCCGCATTACCCCGGAACGCGTTGCGAGCCAGGGTATAGACCTTGCCGGCCGGGGTTATGCCCTTGATGTGATTGGGCTTCACTTCCGAATAGCGGTCTTCACAGACCAGGATGTGGCCGAGCGGCGAGATCGTGATGTTGTCGGCGTAGTCGAGCACGCTCTCGTTCTTGCTTTCGACGAACAGTTGCAGGCGACCAGGCTGATCGGCCTCGCCGGCCTGGCCTTCTTGGGGGCTGGGCACATAGCGGAAGATCTGGCCCGCGCCGGCCGCACCGCCCGAGGTGGCGGTGAAATAGAGTTCGCCCTGACCCCACCAAAGGCCTTCGCCCCGCGCGAAGAAGGCCGCGCCCTTGGCGTGACCGCGCAGGCGAAGATCGTCATAGGGGTTGTCGACGCCGTCGATATCGATCCAGCGCGCGTCCTTCCATGCGCCCTGTTTGATATTGTCTTCGCCCTCCTGATTGCGGGTGTCAGCGTCTTCCGTCACGCCGACGAAGCCCAGCACCTGCAACCGTCCGCCTGCGGCGAGGTTGCGGCGGTCATTGGGCAGGAAGCGATAGAACAGGCCGTCCGGCAGATCCTCGGTCATGTAGACGACGCCGGTGCGCGGATCGATGCAGGCGGCCTCGTGCTTGAAGCGGCCCATGGCCTTCAGCGGGTTGGGATCGACCAGACCCTTGGCCGCGTGCGGCACTTCAAAGACATAGCCATGATCCTTGCCGATCTCGAGGCCGGCGGTGAGGGTGGTTTCCTCGCAGGTCAGCCATGACCCCCAGGGCGTGACGCCGCCGGCGCAATTGACGGCGGTGCCGGCCAGGCTGAGGTGCTGACTGACGGTCTGGCCGCTCTTGAGGTCGTAGATCATCGTGGTCGTGCCGCCCGGCAGCGGCAAACCCGTGTCGCCGAAGTCGTAGGCCCGATCCTTGGGCAGGCGGTCGGCCAGACGGCCGCCCAGGCCAAAGGCGCCGTAGTCGAAGGCGCGCGGACCCAGTTCGTGGTTGCGGACCAGGGCGACCTTGCCGTCGCCAACGTCGAAACAGCCCATGCCGTCAAAGGCGCCCGGCACAAGGAACCCGTCGGCCATGGTTTCGCCGGCCTGGCTGATCACGCGATAGGAGAAGCCCGAAGGCAGTTCCAGCATGCCCTTGGGGTCTGGCAAAAGCGGCCCATAGCCCTCGACCTCATTGATATAGGCATAGCTGGGCGTTTCACCGTCCTGGGCCCGAGCGCTGAAGCCGGTGAAGGCCAGGCTGGTGGCGGCCGAGGCGATAAAGGCGCGACGCGAGAAGGTCATGGCAGGGGCTCCGGGCTATGCCCGCCCTATGCCCGTCTTGCATGACGCTGCTATGACGCCTTGCGATGTGGTATTATGATACCGCATCACGCAAACCCTTGTGCTGTAAGGGTTTGTCGAGTTTCTTGCGTTCGCATTGTTGACAGGCCGCAAACCCTCCTGTACCTGCCGCCCCTCACGCAGACGGAGCCGTTTCCTTTGGCTCCAGACGCACAAGGAATACGGATCAATCCCATGCAAAAGACCACGGCTTCTCTGAAGCCTGCCGAGGTCGAGAAGAAGTGGATCGTGGTCGACGCCCAGGACGCCGTTGTCGGTCGTCTGGCGACGTTCATCGCCATGCGTCTTCGCGGCAAGCATCGTCCCGACTACACCCCCAACGTTGACTGCGGCGACTTCGTCGTCGTGATCAACGCCGACAAGGTGAAGTTCACCGGCAAGAAGATGGACGACAAGATCTACTATCGTCACACCGGTCACCCGGGCGGCGTCAAGTCGACCACCCCGCGCAAGCTGCTGGAAGGCCGCTTCCCGGAACGCGTCCTCGAAAAGGCCGTCGAGCGCATGCTGCCCAAGGAAAGCCCCTTGGCCCGCAAGCAGCTGACGCACCTGCTCATCTACAACAACGGTGAGCACCCGCACCAAGCGCAGAGCCCGGAAGCGATCGATTTCGCTGCGCGCAACGCCAAAAACACCCGGAGCGCCTAAGTCATGTCCGAAGCTCAAGGCTTTGACGCGCTGGCCAGCCTGTCCAGCAACCCCGAAGCGGCCGCTCCGGCCGTCCAGAAGATCGACGCCCAGGGCCGCGCCTATGCGACCGGCAAGCGCAAGAACGCGATCGCTCGCGTCTGGATCAAGCCCGGCAAGGGCACCATCACCATCAACGGCCGCGACCAAGAAGTTTACTTCGCCCGTCCGGTTCTGCGCATGATGATCGCTCAGCCCCTGCAGGTCACCGACCGCCTGGGCCAGTTCGACGTCGTCGTCACCGTTGAAGGCTCGGGCCTCTCGGGCCAAGCCGGCGCCGTGCGCCACGGCCTGTCCAAGGCCCTGACCTACTATGAACCCGCGCTGCGTCCCGTCCTGAAGCCGCACGGCTTCCTGACGCGCGACAGCCGCGTGGTCGAGCGCAAGAAGTACGGCAAGGCCAAGGCCCGTCGTAGCTTCCAGTTCTCGAAGCGCTAAACGCGGTTCACCGCGTTTGGAAAAGGGCGCTTCGGGAAACCGGAGCGCCCTTTTTCTTTGTCGCCTAGCGTGGCAGCCGAAAGTGGATGCCGGTTTCGGCGCCCGTCACGCGCCAATGCTTTTTGTCTGGATTGATCGGAAGTCAGCATGACGCCCAAGGTCTTCATCGATGGCGAAGCCGGCACTACGGGTCTGCAGATCCGCGAGCGTCTGGTCGGCCGCACCGATCTCCAGTTGATCTCTATCGATCCCGACAAGCGCAAGGACCCGACCGCGCGGGCGGAGATGCTGAACAGCGCCGACGCCGTGATCCTGTGCCTCCCAGATGAGGCTTCCAAGGAGGCGGTCGCCCTGATCGAAAATCCGTCGGTGAAGGTGATCGACGCCTCGACGGCCTATCGCACGGCGGGGGACTGGGCCTACGGCTTCGCGGAACTCGACCGCGAGCAGCGCGGCAAGATTGCCGCCGCGAAGCGGATTTCCAACCCCGGCTGCTACGCCACCGGCGCCATTGCCTTGACCCGGCCGCTGGTCTCGGCCGGCATCCTGCCCGCAGACCTGCCGATCTCGTTCAATGCGGTGTCGGGCTATACCGGCGGCGGCAAGGCGATGATCGCCGAGTTCGAGGACGAAACCGCGCCGAACTACACCAAGGTCCCGTACCGGATCTACGCCATGGGCCTGTCGCACAAGCATGTGCCCGAGATCCAGAAGCACGGCGGCCTGCTGACCCGGCCGATCTTCACCCCCGCAGTGGGCCGATACGCCCAGGGCATGCTGGTGGAATTGCCGCTGCACCTGGCGACGCTGGAAGACGGCCGCTGCCTGCACGACATTCATGCAGCCTTCGCCGCCCACTACCGGGGCGAGCAGTTTGTCCAAGTCGCGTCTTTGGACGAGGCCAAGGTGATGACCACCCTGGATCCGGAAGGCCTGAACGGCACCAATCGCCTGAAGATCTTCGTGTTCGGTTCCGATACCAGCGGTCAGGCCCGACTGGTGGCCCTGCTCGACAACCTGGGCAAGGGCGCGTCCGGCGCAGCGGTACAGAATCTCAACCTGGCGCTTGGCCTGGAGGAGGCGGCGGGTCTTTGATCCGTCGCGCCGGCGAGGCCAGCACTTCCTGATCAGGTCTGACGTTTAGGCTCAGCCTCGCCAGCGATAGTGCGCCACGGCCGCGTGGAGCTTGAACATCCACAGCGGCTCCTCCTTGGTTCCGACGCCGATATTGTGCACCACACGCGCGCTGTCGGGGCCGCGCGCCACGATGCCGAGGTGAGGGCGCTCGCCCCATACCCGCCAGGTGAGGATGTCGCCGGGGCGAGGTTCGTCGAAGCTATCGCCCGCCGCTCGTCGCGTTGTTCGGCTCAGCAGGGCGCCCTGGCGCTGCAGATAGGTTTCCAGGTTCAGTACCCGACGGTGATCGATATTGGAATCCGGCCTCTTGAGGCCCCAGGTTCTGCGCGAGGGGTAGGCGTCGAAGTTTCGGGCCATGTCCTCGTGGACCCGCTGCTGCAGGTCGATCTGCCAAGCGTCGCGGGCGGCGCGGACCAGCACGTCGGCGCAGACGCCGGTGGTGCGCAGCACGTCGCCTAGCGGATAGGCGATAGCCCGATAGCTGGCGTCATAGGCCTTGGTCACTCCGATCTGCTCGCGCGCCGCTATGGCCAGATCCCTGCCGTCGCGCGTCGCCGCAGTCGCGCCAAACGCCGGCGCGGCGAGAATCACTCCCAGGGTCGTTCGGCGGCTGATCGTGGACATGGCGGGAAGCTCCACCACGATCCGGGCAAGTTTTGGGCGAACGCCGTCCGGCGAATATGTGATCAACGATCAGGCGTCGGATCTCACGCGCACATAACTGCCAGGGGCGTCCTCGATCGGCTTGAGCTTGCCCTTGGCCGGGTCGCGGGCCGGGACCAGCGGGCCGGACTTGGCGCGCAGCCACTCAGCCCAGTGCGGCCACCACGAGCCCGGATGCTCCTGAGCGCCCGAGATCCAGCCCTCGACCGAGCCGGGCAGGGTGTCATTGGTCCAGTGCTGGTACTTCTTGGCGTCGGGGTGATTGATCACGCCGGCAATGTGGCCTGAGCCGGCCATGGTGAAGGTCACCGGTCCGCCAAAAGCCCGCGCGCCACGATAGACGCTGCGATAGGGGGCGATGTGGTCATCCTTGGACGACTGGACATAGATCGGGATCCCGACTTTGGACAGGTCCAGCTTCTCGCCGCCCAAGGTCAGGGCGCCGGTGGTCAGGGCGTTGTCCTTGTAGAAGTTGCGCAGATAGAACATGTGCAGCGACTTGGGCATGCGGGTCTGGTCGGCGTTCCAGAACAGCAGGTCGAAGGGGCGGGGCTCCTTGCCCATCAGATAGTTGCTGATGAAGAACGACCAGATGAGGTCGTTGCCGCGCAGGGCGTTGAAGGTGTCGGCCATCGACTGGCTGGGCAGGAAGCCGCCCGTCGCGTCCATCTGCTGCTCGATCGACTGTAGCCATTCCTCATTGGTGAACAGCAGCAGGTCGCCCGCCTCGGCGAAGTCCTGCTGGGCCGCAAAGAACGTCGCCGAATTGATCCGCTTGTCGCCCCTGGCGGCCATGTGGGCCAGGGCGCAGGACAGCAGGGTGCCGCCGATGCAATAGCCGACGGTGTTGACCCTATCGACTCCGGTCTGGGTCATCACCTGCTGGGTGGCGTCATAGATGCCCTCCAGCATGTAGTCCTCGAAGGTCTTGGCGGCGAGCTTGGCGTCGGGATTGACCCACGAGGTGACGAACACCGTGAAGCCCTGACCGGTCAGCCAGCGGATCATCGAATTCTCGACCCGCAGGTCCATGATGTAGAACTTGTTGATCCACGGCGGGAAAATCAGCAGGGGGATCTCGTGTACCTGCTCCGTGGTCGGATCGAACTGCAGCAGTTGCAGGATGTCGTTCTGGTAGACCACCTTGCCAGGGGCGGTGGCGACGTTCTCGCCGACCTTGAATTTCTCCAGGTCGGTCTGGCTGATGGCCAGCTGGCCGCCGCCGCGATCGAGGTCGGCGGCGAAATTCTCCATGCCTCGCACCAGGCTCTCGCCATTGGTCTGCATCACCTCGCGCAGGGCGGCGGGGTTGGAGATCAGGAAGTTCGACGGTGAGAAGGCGTCGGTCAGCATCTTGGTGAAGAATTCAACCCGACGCTTCGAAGCCGGATCGACCCCCTCGACCCCGGACACCAGGCCGTTCAGCCAGTTCGAGGTCAGCAGGTACGACTGCTTCATCATGTCGAACATGGGGTTGGACGCCCAGTCGGGATCGTTGAACCGCTTGTCGCCGCTGGCGGGGGTCACGACGGGCTTGATGTCTTCGCCAGCGGCGCGACGGGCGGCCGACTGCCACAGATCCATGTAGCGGCCAAAAAGATCGGCCTGGGCGCGCAGCATGCGGTCGGGCTGGGCGGCCAGGCGGGACATCACCTCATTCATGGCCGGGGCGACGTGGAACGGGTCAGCGTTCAGTGCGGCTGGACGATCGGCCTGGCGCAGGGCTGCCTCGGCAATGGCGCCTTGGGCGGTCACAGCGGCGCGGGCCAGATTGGCCGACAGTGTCTCCAGCATCTGACGCTGATCGGGCGACATCCTCGCATCCAAGCTGGGCATCGATGGCGGGATTGGAGAAGCCGCGTTGGCTCGGGTCGATTCGTCTTGAGGCCTGGGCGCGTCCTGATGCGGGGGGCGTTCGGGCGGCGGGACTGAAGGCTTGGCGACAGTCTTGGGCTTGGCAGAGGCCGTTTTCGCCTTGGAAGCAGCGGCCTTGCGCGGCTTTGGGGGTGTTTTCGCCGTAACCATGCTGGTTCTTCCCGCTTCTTTTCTACCGTCTCGTCAGCTTGCCGACGCGCGCGGCCTTTTGTTCGTCGCGATCATCGCATAAGACCGGAGACAAGATGAACGGCGCAACAGGCAAAATCGCACGTCTCGGCGTGCTAATCGGTCTCACGGCTCTGACCGTGTCGGGCTGCGCCTCGCCGTTCAAGGCGGCCAAGGTCGATCCGTCTTCGCCGATCGCTGAGGCGACCCTCGCCGCCGCGCGCCACAAGGGCCGTCGTCCCTCTTTCGCCGATATTCCCGCCGTCCCCACCGATGTGCGCGGACCGGCCCGGATCAAGGCTGTGGTGGAGGCCGAACAGCGCGCCGCCGCCAAGCTGCGTCGTGACGCAGCGCCGGAAACCTTCCAGCTGACCGACACCGAGGGCTACGCCGCCCGCGCGCGCGCGGCCGCCAAGGCGCCCGACTTTGGCGCGCCCACCGACGCCGATCGCGCCGAGACCGAAGCCTTCGCAGCGGCGGCGCGTGGCCGAGCTAGCGCGCCTTCGCCGCAGCCCAAATAGGCCGGCGAAGGCATAATCTTCCTTGAACTGGCTTGGCGAGGCCCCGCTTGGGGTCTATCCATGCCCGACTTTTGCTCCCGAAGCGCCGAAGCGGCGCATAGAGCCCTAAAATGACCACCGATTTTCATCGCATCCGCCGCCTGCCGCCCTACGTTTTCGAAGAGGTCAACAAGATCAAGGCGCGCCTGCGCGCCGAGGGGACGGACATCATCGACTTCGGCATGGGCAATCCCGACATGCCGACGCCGCAGCACATTGTCGACAAGCTGATCGAGACGGCCCGTGATCCCAAGGCTGGCCGCTACTCGGCCTCCAAGGGCATTCCCGGCCTGCGTCGCGCCATGGCGGGCTATTATGACCGCCGCTTCGGCGTGAAGCTGAACCCCGACACCGAGGTCATCTCGACCCTGGGCTCGAAGGAAGGCTTCGCCAACCTGGCCCAGGCCCTGACGGCGCCGGGTGACGTGATCATCTGTCCAAACCCCGCCTATCCGATCCACGCCTTCGGTTTCATCATGGCCGGCGGCGTCATTCGCCACGTGCCGGCCCTGACGCCCGAGGACTACCTCTCCAACATCAGCCGCGCGGTGAAGCACTCGGTGCCGCCGCCCAGCGTGCTGATCCTGTCCTATCCGTCCAACCCGACTGCCCAGTCGGTGGACCTGGAGTTCTACAAGGACGCCGTCGCCCTGGCCAAAAAACACGACCTGCTGGTGATCAGCGACGTCGCCTATGGCGAGATCTATTTCGAGAACAATCCGCCGCCGTCGATCCTGCAAGTCAATGGCGCCAAGGACATCGCCGTCGAGGTCAACTCGCTGTCGAAGACCTACGCCATGGCCGGCTGGCGCGTGGGCATGGTGGTCGGCAACGCCCGCATCTGCGCCGCCCTGGCCCGGGTGAAGTCCTATCTGGACTACGGCGCCTACACCCCCGTGCAGGTCGCCGCCGCCGCCGCCCTGAACGGCCCGCAGGACTGCGTCGACGAGATCCGGGGCATCTACAAGGCGCGTCGCGACACGCTGGTGTCCTCGATGGCCCGCGCCGGCTGGGACATCCCCAATCCGCCCGCCTCTATGTTCGCCTGGGCCAAGATCCCCGAGGCCTATCGCGAGGCCGGCTCGATGGTGTTCTCCAAGCTGCTGATCGAGGAGGCCGGCGTCGCCGTGGCTCCCGGCGTCGGCTTTGGTGAGTATGGTGAGGGCTACGTCCGCATCGGT
Organism: Caulobacter sp. ErkDOM-E; assembly: GCF_048541895.1. Taxonomy (GTDB): domain Bacteria; phylum Pseudomonadota; class Alphaproteobacteria; order Caulobacterales; family Caulobacteraceae; genus Caulobacter. Next base: position 2,041,662 of record NZ_CP183331.1, read on the forward strand.
CTGGTCGAAAACGAGCACCGCATCCGTCAGGCCGCGCGCAACGTGAAGAAATTCATCACCAACGCCGACGCCATCCTGGCCAAGCATCACAATTCGGTGGAGCCGGTCTAGGGACGGGCTTCGCGAGTAGGATTCGAAGATGACGAAAAAAACCTGGCGCGTCGGCGTCGCCGGTCTCGGTACGGTTGGCGGTGGCCTTCTGCAGTTCCTGGCCGAGCGCCCCGACTTCGCGCCCGCCGGTGACCGCGCCATCGTCACCGCCGTCTCGGCGCGGTCGCGGTCGCGGCCGCGCACGACCGACATCTCGGGCCTGACGTGGTTTGACGATCCCGTCGCCCTGGCCGGATCGCCGGATATCGACCTGTTCGTCGAACTGGTCGGCGGTTCGGACGGCCCGGCCAAGGCCGCAGTCGAGACGGCTCTGAAGGCCGGAAAGCCGGTGGTCACCGCCAACAAGGCCCTGATCGCCGAGCATGGGGCCGAACTGGCGGCCCTTGCGGAAGCGCAGGGCGTGCCACTGCTGTTCGAGGCGGCGGTCATGGGCGGCGTGCCGGCCGTGAAAATGATGCGCGAGGCTTTGGTCGGCGACGACATCGACTCCGTGGCCGGCATTCTCAACGGCACCTGCAACTTCATCCTCAGCGAGATGGAGAAGACTGGTCGCTCGTTCGCCGACGTGCTGCGCGAGGCTCAGGCCCTGGGCTATGCCGAGGCCGATCCGACCATGGATGTTGGCGGTTTCGACGCCGGTCACAAGATCACCATCCTGGCGGCCCTGGCCTTTGGTTGTGCGCCCAACTTCGCGGCCGCCGAGATCGAGGGCATCGAGGCGGTCGAGTTGCTCGACATCAAGCTGGCCAAGGATCTGGGCTACCGGATCAAGCTGGTCGCCTCCGCCTCGCGCACCGATCACGGGGTGGCGGTGAAAGTGCACCCGTCGCTCGCCCCGCTGGAGCATCCGCTGGCCCAGGCGGGTGGGGCGCTCAACGCCCTGTTCATCGAGGGGCGTCGTGTTGGCCGGATCTTTGTGCAGGGCCCCGGCGCCGGCGCGGGACCGACCGCCGCCGCCGTGGCCGCCGACATCGCCGATGTGATGACCGGCGCCGTGCGTCCCGTGTTCCAGGCTCCGGCCGGAAACCTCAAGCCGTTCATCGCCGTCGATCCCAGCCGCACGGTGGGCAAGGCCTATCTGCGGATCATGGTCCGCGACGAGCCGGGCGCCATCGCCGCCATCTCCGAAACCCTGGCCGAATGCGGAGTCTCTATCGACAGCTTCCTGCAAAAGCCCGTCGAGGGTGCGGGCGGCGTGCCGATCGTGCTCGTTACTCATGCGACTCCGGAATCCAATCTCCTCGACGCGATTAGCCGCATCGAAAAATTGCGCGCTGTGCTAGAGCGACCGCGCCTTTTGCGCGTCGCGCGCATCTGAGAACCGCGAAAAGCGGCTGAGAATTTAGCCTGACAAGGCTGGGAGACGTCGATGAGCTCTAAGACCCTGGATCGCTCGCTGGTCCTGGACGCGGTCCGCGTTACCGAAGCCGCCGCCATCGCGTCATGGACCCTGGTCGGGCGCGGCGACGAGATCGCCGCCGATCAGGCCGCCGTCGACGCCATGCGCAACGCGCTGAACGAACTGGCCATCGACGGCGAAATCGTCATCGGCGAAGGCGAGCGCGACGAGGCGCCCATGCTGTATATCGGCGAGAAGGTCGGCACGGGCAAAGGTCCGGCCATCGACATCGCCCTGGACCCTCTGGAAGGCACGACCCTGGCCGCCAAGGCCATGCCCAATGCCCTGGCCGTGATGGCCTGGGCGCCCAAGGGCACGCTGCTCAACGCGCCCGACACCTATATGGACAAGATCGCCTGCGGGCCTGGCCTGCCGGCCGGGGTGATCGATCTGGACCGCACGCCTGCCGAGAACGTGCAGGCCATCGCCGCCGCCAAGGGCGTCGATCCGTCTCACATCACCGTCTGCGTGCTGGACCGTCCGCGTCATGCCGAGATCATCGCCAGCGTCCGCTCGGTCGGCGCGCGGGTCTATCTGATCACCGACGGCGACGTGGCCGGGGTGATCAACACGACCGATCCCTCGACCGGCATCGATCTCTATGTCGGCTCCGGCGGAGCGCCCGAGGGTGTGCTGGCCTGCGCGGCGCTGAAATGCGTCGGCGGTCAGTTCCAGGGCCGTCTGCTGTTCCGCAACAGCGATGAAAAGGCCCGCGCCGCCAAGTGGGGCATTACCGAGCTCGACAGGAAGTACGACCTTCACGACATCGTCCGCGCCGACGCCATCTTCGCGGCCACGGGCGTCACCTGGGGCAATCTGCTGGACGGGGTCACCTACAGGGACGGCTTCGTGCACACGCACACCCTGGTGATGAACTCTTCGACAGGCACGGTCCGCGAAGTGCGAATGAAGCGCCGGGTGTAGGATCGTCACGGGCCAGCGTCTAAGGTCGCGGCGAATCCTTCAAACTTTTCGAGACCCTGAATGACCACGTTGAAAACCCTCGCCGACCACCTGGCCGCCGAGCAGGCCGCCGACGATGCGGTCAAGGACGTGGTCGCCGTGATCGCCGCCGCCTGCGTTCAGATCAGCAGGGTGGTGGCCTCTGGCGCCATCTCCGGCAGCCTGGGCGCGGCGGGGCAGATCAACGTGCAGGACGAAGAGCAGAAGAAGCTCGACATCATCACCAATGACATCCTGCGCGACGCCCTGAAGGCTTGTCCGGCCGTGGCGGGCCTGGCCTCCGAAGAGCTGGAAGAGATCGAGACCACCGGCCGCGCGGGCGGCTTCCTGGTCACCTTCGATCCCCTGGACGGCTCCAGCAATATCGACGTCAACGTCTCGGTTGGAACGATCTTCTCGATCCTGCCGGCCCCGGCCGGGCGCGAGGCGACCGAAGCCGACTTCCTGCTGCCAGGCCGCCAGCAGGTCGCCGCCGGCTATGTGGTCTATGGCCCGCAGACCATGCTGGTCCTGACCCTTTCGAAGGGCGTGTTCGGCTTCACGATGAGCGCCGAGGGCGCCTGGCTGCTGACCCACGAGACCGTGGCGATCGGCGCCGACACCGCCGAGTTCGCGATCAACATGTCCAACCAGCGCCATTGGGCGCAGCCCGTGCGCCGCTATATCGACGGCTGCCTGCAGGGCAAGGACGGTCCGCGCGGCAAGAATTTCAACATGCGCTGGGTGGCCTCGATGGTGGCCGACGTCCACCGCATCCTGATGCGCGGCGGCATCTTCATGTACCCGTGGGACGCCCGCGAGCCTGACAAGCCCGGCAAGCTGCGCCTGCTGTATGAGGCCAATCCCATGGCCCTGATCGTCGAGCGCGCGGGCGGCAAGGCGACCGACGGCAAGACGGCCATCCTCGACCTGCAACCCACCAAACTGCATCAGCGCGTACCGGTGGTGCTGGGCTCGGCCAACGAGGTTGATCGGGTCTCGGCGAGCTAAGCGACCGCGACTGACGCCGCCGGGGCGCATGGAGCGAATCCCCGGAAACGGATAGTCTCGTCCGATGCGCACCACATCCAAGCTCAGGATCGTCTAGCCATGGCCGACGGTCATGCGCCTATCGAGCAGGACGCCTTCCTGGGCGTCGCGCGCTCGCTGAGCGGCCGGGCCTGGCGCGAGCGCCCGGGCGATCCTGCGGCGGCGCGCAGCCATCAGCAGGTCCACGGCCTTTCCGAGCCCCTGGCGCGCGCCCTGGCGGCGCGGGGCGTGGGTGTCGATGGGGCTGAGGACTATCTGCGCCCGACCCTGAAGGCGCTGTTTCCCGACCCTTCCAGCTTCACCGACATGGACCGGGCCGCCGAGATCCTGATCGACGCCCTGGAAGCGGGCCGGCCGACCATGGTGTTCGCCGACTATGACGTCGACGGCGCCACCAGCGCCGCTCAATTGGTTCGCTGGTTCCGCCACATGGGCGTCGAGCTGCCGATCTATATTCCCGACCGCCTGACCGAGGGCTATGGCCCCAGCCCGGCGGCCTTCAAGACCATCCGCGACACCGGCGCCGAGCTGGTCGTGACGCTAGACTGCGGCGCGGCGGCCTATGACGCCATCGCCAGCGCCGCCACGATCGGACTGGAGGTGGTCGTGATCGATCACCACCTGATGCGCGAGGACCCGCCGGCCGCTGCCGCCGTGGTCAATCCCAACCGCCCGGGATGCCAGAGCGGGCAGGGGGTTCTGGCCGCCGCCGGGGTAACCTTCGTGCTGCTGACGGCTCTCAACCGCGAGGCTCGCAAGCGCGGCCTGTTCAGCGACGAGCGACCGCAGCCCGATCCGCGCCAGTGGCTGGACCTGGTGGCCATGGGCGAGGTCTGCGACGTCACCCAGCTGGTCGGCTTTAATCGCGCCCTGACGACCCTTGGCCTGCGCACCATGTCCCAATGGGGCAATCCGGGCCTGAAGGCCCTGTTTGAGGTCGGCAAGGGCTCCGGGCCCGCTTCGGTGTTCCATGCCGGCTTTATTCTGGGGCCGCGCATCAATGCCGGCGGCCGGATCGGTCGTTCGGACCTCGGCGCGCGCCTTTTGTCCACGGATGATCCCGAAGAAGCCCGGATGCTCGCCGAGGAGCTCGACGCCCTCAACACCGAGCGCAAGGCCGTTGAGGCCGGCGTGGTCGAGGAAGCCGCGGCCGTGCTGGAGCGTGGCAGCAATTTCAATCCGGACGCGCCCGTGATCGTGGTGGCGGGGGAGGGGTGGCATCCTGGGGTGATCGGCATCGTCGCCGGGCGCCTGCGTGAGCGCTATCGCAAACCCGTGGTGGTGATCGGCATCGATCGCGCGGCCAATGTCGGCAAGGGGTCGGGCCGGTCGCAGCCCGGCGTCAATCTGGGCGCGGCGATTCAAGCGGCGTTCGAGCAAGGCCTGCTGATGTCCGGTGGCGGTCACGCCATGGCGGCGGGCCTGTCGATTCGCCCAGATTCCATTCCCGAGTTCCGCGCCTTTCTGGAAGAGCGCTTGGCTGGCGAGATGGAGGCTGTAGGCCCCGAGGCCGTCGAGATCGACGCCCTGGTCCAGCCCAAGGGCGCTGACCGCGCGCTGTACGAAGACTTCCAGCGCCTTGCGCCGTTCGGTCCGGGCAATCCCGAGCCGATGTTCGCCCTGACCGGCGTTCGCGCCGACCGGGTGATGGCGCTGAAGGGCGGCCATGTGAAGATGGATCTGGTCGGCCCGACCGGCGAGCGCCTGAAGGCGATTTCCTGGCGTAGCGCCGAAACCGACCTGGGTCGGCGGCTGTTGTCAGGCGGCGGCGCGCTCCATGTCGCCGGCAAGTTGAAGCCCGACGACTACAATGGCCGCAACGGCGTTCAGCTGGAGATCGAGGACGCCGCCGACCCGCGCGCCTGTTGATCGCCGACAGCATTTTCGGGCGCTGTCGCCCCGTCTGTGGGTGAACGGAAAAAATGCTTCCCAGCGGGTTGCGCGCCCCAAACGGCGCGGCTATACACCCGCTTCCTCGCGGGGCCGTGGTCCCTTCGTCTATCGGTTAGGACGCCAGATTTTCATTCTGGAGAGAGGGGTTCGACTCCCCTAGGGACTACCACCCGCGAGGCTTTCAAATTCGACTACCGACGATGTCATCATCCCTGGATGGCGATGTGGTCCCTTCGTCTATCGGTTAGGACGCCAGATTTTCATTCTGGAGAGAGGGGTTCGACTCCCCTAGGGACTACCACCAAAAGCTGCATTGGCGATGCCTGTGGCTGCATTTCAGGATTGTTGCCAGAAAATTGCTGCGACGAAATGTCGCGCAGCTGCTGTGCGCGCGTGCTTGACGCGAATTCACCATTGACGGCTCTCCTAACGCGAGAACAGTGTTATTCTTGTGGCGCTCGTCCCGTTGGGCTGATTGGGCGAGCCAGAGGGGCGGAATGTCTGGTTACGATTTCGACACCGTGGGTGCGCACGAAGACCTCGTGCGGATCAGCGGACGCGTAAAATGGTTCGATGTTGGCAAGGGTTACGGGTTCATCGTTCCAGATGATCCTGGTCAGACCGGCCTCAAGGACGTGCTTCTTCACGTGACCTCGCTGCGTAATTGCGGCCGGGAAACAGCGCTTGAGGGCGCTGTGATCGTCTGTGACGTGGTGCGCCGCCCCAAGGGGTGGCAGGTCAGTGAGGTGGTCGATCTCGACGAGAGTTCGGCGCCTTCGGCTCTTGAGCGGCCGCGCCGTACCTTCGCCGACGCCGCGCCGCGCCGTGAGCGTGACGGACTGGGCAGCGGGTTCCGTTCCGGGCTGGACAGCGGCGGCGGGCGTCTGGCCCTCACCCCCGAAGGGCCGGCCGAGCACGCCAAGGTCAAATGGTTCAACCGCACCAAGGGCTACGGCTTCGTCGTGCGCGACGCCGAACCCGGCGACATCTTCGTCCACATCGAGACCCTGCGCCGCGGGGGCCTGGAAGACCTCCAGCCCGGCGATGACGTCCTGGTGCGCTTCGCCAAGGGGCCCAAGGGCCTGGTCGTGGCCGAGATCACGCCGGGCGACGCCTGACTTTGGCCATCCAGGCCTGCCATTCCTTCGCTGGGCCCGTGGCGCTAGGCTGCGAGTCCAGCGCAATGGCGAGCGAGGATTGTAAGTGGCGGTAATCTGCGAACCGGGACGAAGGGCGGTGCTGACGGCGCTGCTGGCTGGCGCGCTGCTGGCGAGCGAGGTCGCTGTCGCCAAGCCCGCAAGCAAGCTCGAGGCCGTGGAGATCCTGACCGCCAAAGGACGCGCGCGCTTTCAGGTCGAGATCGCCGCGACGCATGCCGAACAGCAACGGGGGCTGATGTTCCGCAAGGCCCTGGCGGCTGATCGCGGCATGCTCTTCACCTATGCCAGGCCGCAGCCCGCCGCGTTCTGGATGAAGAACACGCTCATCCCGCTGGACATCATCTACATCGCGCCCAACGGACGTGTGCTGTCGATCGTCCGCAACGCTCAGCCCCACAACGAAATGCCATTGCCTTCGGGTGGTCCGATCCTGGGCGTGCTGGAGATTGCCGGCGGCCGCGCGGCGCAGCTTGGCATCCTGCCCGGCGACAAGGTCCTGCACCGGATCTTCCCGAAAAACTGATCGGTTCTGCGATTGTTGCCGTTCCCGTTTGATCCGGACGACGAACCCTTGTAGAGCACGCCCCTGCCGATGTGTCGGAGCGTAGCGCAGCCTGGTAGCGCATCTGGTTTGGGACCAGAGGGTCGCAGGTTCGAATCCTGCCGCTCCGACCATCGGCTAAAGACTGGAGAGGTTCATGCTGGCCCGCATCTATCGCCCCGCCAAGACCGCCATGCAGTCCGGCAAGGCCAAGACGAAGGACTGGGTTCTGGAATTTGAACCCGCTTCGGCGCTCCGTTCAGATCCCCTGATGGGCTGGACCCAGTCGAGCGACATGAATGGGCAGGTTCGCCTGACCTTCGAAACCCGCGAGGAAGCGGTGGCCTACGCCCAGCATAATGGCCTGGCTTTCCAGCTGTTCGAGCCCAAGACTCCCAAGCGCATTATCAAGGCCTATGCCGACAATTTCGCGGCCGGCCGCAGACAGCCCTGGACGCACTAGCGTCCGCGCACCGAGGCTTTCCGGTTCGCGCCCTTAGCTCAGTTGGATAGAGCACTCGCCTTCTAAGCGAGCGGTCGCTGGTTCGAATCCAGCAGGGCGCGCCATTCCGACCCCAGAGCGCGCAAGGTTAGATGACGGTGTGGGGCCTAGCTGAAGTGCGGTGAAGGGCCTGGGCAGGATGACGGGGAGGGGATCTCCCGTCACGTTAGGGTTGTGCAGCAATAGCAATCGGGCGACGGGCGGGCGGCGAAGCTATCACCTAGCGCAGAGCCCGCTCATCGCCCGTGCGCCAGCCGCCGCTGAGATCTGCTCGGCAAGCCTGTTTTCAGGTGTGCGATATCCGAGACACTTTCGCGGGGTTCGATCGAGCCGCGCGGATAGCTCCAGCAGCTTCTCCGGTGCAATCAACGCCAAGTCAGTGTCGCTGGATAAGAAGCGCCGCAGACTGCTGACGGCCATTGGTGTTCTCGACCGCGCCTTGCGGAGCTCCAGCAGAGCGCACTCCCAATGGCCGCAAGAGTTACTCGCCTAATTAGTATTATTGGAAATATATCAGATAGTTCCGGCTTATGTCTGAGGTGACCAAGATGCTGGCAATGCCAAATTCCGCGCTGAACACGCGCGCCGAAATGTTGGCAACGGTCCAAGATGCTGGCACCGGGCTGATACGGTCATTGCAGCTACTCAATGCGTATCCGCTCGATAGCGTCCTGGGTGATGCCATCGCGCCTGCGATCGTAGAGTTTGGTGGTGCGCGGGCTGGAATGGTTGGCCATCTCCTGCGCAAGCTCCTGGGCGCCTTCATTCAGCAAAAAAGTCGTGATCCCGGTGCCGCGGAATGAGTGATTGCCTATCTTAGGCGCCACGCCCGCCGCCAAAGCTCTCCTTCGGACCATAGCATAGGCGTCGTGTCGACTGAGGCGCCGTAACCCCAGCTGGCCCGAGCGCCCGCGCGCTGTGCGGAACAGTGGTGCCTTTGACTGATCGCGATGGCCGGCGACGGCGAGATATGCATCCAGGTGATCAAGCAGCTTGTGATGAACCGGCAATTCGTGAACCTTGCCGCGCTTCTCGTGCAGTCGAACCCATGATCGGCCGGCCGTTTGCAATAGGTCTTCGACGTTCATGCCGGTGGCCGCAGACACCCGGGCAAAGCTGTATGTCATCAACGCGATCAACGCCCGGTCACGCAGGCCCACGGGCGTATCGTCTGGGATGCTTGCGATCAGGCGTTTGGCTTCATCAGCGGTGAGGATCGGCGTTTTGCCGCGCAGCACATCATGGCTGGGTCCACGCACAGAGGTGGCGGGGTTGCTGGCCAGTACTCCATTGCGGACCAGCCAGTCGAACAAGCTTCGTAAACCCGCCAAGCGCAGCTTGACTGTTGGCGCTGAAAACAGACCCTGACACTCTTCTATATATGCAGCGATGTGCAATGGCCGGATGTCGCCCAGTGACGCTAATGTCACTACGCCACGCCAGGCGAGGAAATGCTCGACCGCTCGCATGTAGGCGTCGCGCGTGTTGCCGTTGCGAATTGTGGCCGCGAAAAATTCCAGGAAGCGTTCCCCCGCGTCGTCGCTGGTCCCGGCTACGATGGCGGGGACGGCAAAGATCGGGGCTGACTTCAGGCTGCTGACGGCGCGAGCTTCCTCCGGGTGCGCATCCGTGTCCATTGCTCACCTGAAATCGCGCGAGCGCCCTGCCCGCGTTTCGGCTGCTCGATCACCGCACATAAAGGACATTATGTATGGTGATCGCCGGCACGATTTTCGCCACTCACGCGCTGGTGGTCGCATTGGTCTTCAGGTGAAGCGCCACCGCTGTGATGACGAGTTCGTTCATCGTGGCACCCTTGGCCTTGGCAGCACTGCGCACGCGCTCAACGAACGCCGTCGGCATCGGGACACTGATCGGAACGGCAAAGCTGGGAGTCGCATATAGATGTTGCCGCTGAGGCAGTTCGTCTGAGACAAAGGCCTCGATCACTTGGACGTAGTAGTCATTGACCCGCAGTCCCCAACGGACGGCGCGCTGCTTCATCTCGTCATGATAAGGCCTCGGCATTCGCGCCGTTACATTCTGCGGCGGGTTCACGTCAGCGATGGAGATGGAAGACATAATCTATGCGCGATCCTTTGATATCTCAGAGGCTTAGAGATAAAAGCTCGCAGTAGAATCGCAGATCGGCAGGACATGTCAAACGAAGCCGACGTCCGGCGGCGTCACATATCTGCCAGGTCGCCGGCGCCGGCGAGCGCCATCGCGGCTGCGCTTGCCATCCGGTCGCGCAGCGGCCTTGGCCAGTAGATTGATCTGCTCGCTAGCCTTTCGATTTCCTTGGGCGTCGCGGCGCATAGCAACATGCCAAGGGGGTCTCGCGCGGCGACCCGCACCAGGTTGGGAAGCTTGTCGGCCAGCTTGGTTGAAATACCTTGGAGCTCGAGCAGATGATTCGGACCGTATCCATGCAACGCGGACGAAAGGAATTTGTCAGGGCGCGCCGCGAGCACCGCGACGCCAGCCAGTACTCGCACGCGCCACGGCGCGAGTAGAGCGCCCAAGGCCCCCCTGCGCGGCGCTCCGCATGTGAAGGCCGCTGGGAGAAGATCATCAGGACGATCAAACCAAGTCGCCAGAATTGGCCTCCCGGATAAGCGCGAACGCGTCAGCAGAAGGTCACTTAAATCGCAAAGGGCACTGCGCGCTGCCGGCCATGACCTCCCCAAACTCCATAGATTTGGATCGAAGGGCGAACCTTGACGTGCGCGTTCGATGGCAAGCTCCAAAGCAGTAAGTTCGCACGGCACGGAGATACCGGCCGCGCGCACCGGTTTGAGACGTCGCCGGCGCTCGGGCCCTCGAGTTTGCTCAAAAAGGCCCGTTAGGCGAACACGGCGCGGACCGGTTTGACGAGCGTAGAGATCAGCGTCTTCGAAGTTCTGGAGCGCGCAGCCGTGAACCCGACAGCGCACCGACCAAACGTCAAGCCATTGCGAGCGAACATATTGGTGCCGCCCTGCAGCCTCGTCCTCCTCAAGACAGCGAGGGCATATCAGCCCCCTCACCCCGGTTTCGATGTCCGGCTCGACAAGATCCTCAACACCTATCCAAGGGGTGCGATGACGGATGGGCAGCAGCGCAATCTCGCTTGGAGCCAACCTGGTGCCGTGTGCGAGCGCCTTCTGATCGCGGGGCGACATATCGTAGTCGAGATCGCCATCGCCCAGTCCAAGATAGTCAGCCAACTCGTCGCGCCCGGCGCCAAAGCGAGCAGCGATCCGATCGAGCCATGATGAAATCGCCTCGTCTGGAAATGGTGGCGACGCAAAATTGAGGACTGGCATTACTTGTGCCCCCGCGACGAGGTGACCTTGACCAACTTCAACGCCTCGAGCGCTTCGAGCACTTCGTCCGATCGCAGTATCGAGTTGGTGATTTCCTCCTGGCCGGTTTCGATGGCGAATATCGCGGCCTCGCGCAGATGAATGACGACCCGCCCAATAATCCCTTCGCTAGCCTCGAAGACAAACTTCATCGCCTCCTCGTCAATCGCTGTTGATCTCCGCAAGGGATAGGTCGACAGCAGCCTTCTCGAAAAGATCACGAATTCGTCGTAGGATAATCCCTTTAAGCGGATAAAAGAAAAACGCTCGAGGAACTGCTTGTCAGTTCTCAGAATTGAGTGAACTGCTTCTGTGCCCATGATAATTAAGGGAAGTCGGCGGACCGAGCTTAATCGGCGAAGCGTGTTGAGCGTCGTAGTTTGGCCAGCGCCGCGGAAGGCTGCGAAGTTGTTCAGGTTGTCAATCGAGAGCGCCATCGGAGCTGCATCTTCCAACGCCCGATATGCTTCACGATGTACGACGCGAAGGCTTGAGCCAACTAGGCCTCGGGATGAGCTGGTAAACGGCTCTAATTTCTCAAGCAACGTGTCAAACAGCCTAGCTTCGTCAGCTTCGGCTGGGCACTCCACTTCTAGAATTGACGGATGAAAGACCCCCTCCTCCGGGTCGAAGTGCGCCGCTGCCGCATATGGCTTGGCGAACGCTTTATAGGTAGCTGTTTTCCCAACATTCGATGGCCCCCATACAAGGACGCAGCGAGGGCGGAGTGAGGGTTCGCCCGTGACCGTCAGGCGCATTCGCCGGATGGCGCGGTCTGCTTGGGGATGCGATATCCACCTATCCCGCTTTATGTAGATTATTCGCGCGTCTTCATCGGCTGCCAATATCGCCGGGAACGAAGGGGTGCCAGACTTGACGGCGTTCGCGGTCACCATATCTCGACCTCGAAATAATCGACGAGGTCTGGCAGGGCCTTAGATAGCAGCGCCAAGCCAGTGCCGACACCCGCGACCTGGGCGGGAGGCGGGTCACTTACAAGGCTCCGCGTCAGCTCCGCAGATTGTTCGTAGCCCCTTTCGGCTTGCTCTTTCTGTCGCCGCGCCGCGCGTGTCTTACGGCTTGAATCGGCACGTTGCGCCTGGCTGTCTAGACGGGCCTGATGAATGACCTCCTCATCGACAGAGTTGGCAGCCTTTGCATCAAGCTCCCTCAAGATGGCCTGATGCTCACGCAGGCTGAAAGGCTGCTGCGGCCTGAACAAAAAGACCGGCTGCCAAGTCTCCGTCTGATCTTCCACATAAATGCACGATATGTCGCGGGGATCGTACCGAACCTCCAACTGACCCCGCCCGTTAGCGACGTCGGCGCAGAGCCAATCTGCCCAGTAACGGAGCCGGAAAATATGGATGCCGGTGGGGCGGAGCTTCCTAGAGTCTCCGGGCATAAAAGCCAGTTGAAACAGCGCGCGTTGCTGTGAATTTACAGCTCTGGGAACAAAGGGAGTCGTCATTGCGAAACCCATTTGGAGAGCGGCGAAAAGCCGCCAATGCCGCTGTGTCCCTTCGCGTGATACTCGATGATTTGCAGCGCAAACCATCGGTCAAATTCATCCAGCGTCATTTCCGCATGTTTGTCGCTGTCATAGTCACCCTTCAGGGCGACATTCGAGAATGTGGTGCCGGGGAGGACGTGAACCTCACCCATCATCGTGCCTATGAAGCGCTCGATGAGCGCGCCATAGCGCGGCTTGCCTGGCGGGCGGTGGGTTTTCACAATCTGGAATTGGGAGCAGCCCCGTCCCAGCGCCGTTGATCCAAATTCCTTGGCGTTATCCGCATGCAGTCGTTCGGGTAGGCCGTGCACTGGCCAGCTGTGGCTTAGTCTCATCTCAGCTAGCCAGTCATCCTTCGGCATAATCGCATGCAGCATCGCCATTGCCGATTGCATAACGGAGGGCGGTTCTAGGCTGAGGTAGTATCCAGGTATTGCTCGACTATATGCATCGATCAAAAAGTGTCGCCGTAGGTCGCCCGAGGGGCATGCGGGTTCGGCGATCGAGAAGGATGAGATCCACGGGGGTGTGGTCGATCAGCCAACACTCATTAGGCCGCGTTGTCTGTGGGAATTCACCCGGCGTTGCTGTGTAAGGTTCGGCGGCGCGTTCGCCCCGGGTGCGCAGAGCCCACTCACGTGGCTCTATACGCGCGAGGCGCGCCTTAAGGCCCTTTATCTTCGGCCACCTTGTTCGCGGGATTTCCCAAATCCGACACTCGTCTTCCACCGCTCGCAGAAGCTTGGCTGGCTGAAGGTTTTGGCGGGTGAGCCCTTCGCGTTTGATCACGCGGGCGATTGCATCCTCCACATCCTCGGCATATCTGCCAAATCCGGGCTTAGGCCCAGGCTTCTGCGGCGCTAGCGCCGAGGTCATGAGCAGGCCTTCGGAAAGTTTCTTTCGCTTAGTATAAAGTGTTCGTAGCGGAATATCGAGACGTTCTGAAATATCCAACATTGCAGCGCTCGAATGTATATTTTGATCAATTAGGGGGCGCAGCGCGGCGGCGATTGAAAATTGCTTTTCAGCCTGAATTTTCCTTCGATCTGTCACGACAGAAGTGGTCACGAGCGATCCCTTCCTGAATGTAGAACACGAGAGTTCCAGTTACTCAGAGTAATCCAGAAGTTTATTGTGGAGTCAAGGCGTGGATTCTCCTGCCGATCTTATCGGAGATTAGATGCCCTATATTGCATGTTGTATATTGGCCCCAATAGACCGCGTATTTTTGGTCTTAGCCGCTCTCGGAAAATCTATATTTCATTGTGTTTTGGCTGTTTGATTATGCGCCTGTCGGCGCCTCTAGGCGCAGGAGATCCTCGCCACTGGCTCATACCGCCAGCCTCATCGCGTTGGTGTTAGGCGGCGGCCTAGGTTTCGAAAAGCGCGCTGACTTTGCATTGCAACCCTCGGGCCAACGCAAAGATCGCCTTCAGAGATGCGTTGCGCTCACCGCGCTCTACGCCGCCGATATAGTTGCGATGAAGCCCGGAGCGGTCAGCCAGCTCTTCTTGGCTAAGCTGAAGCCCTGCTCGCAGACGACGAATCGTCTGTCCAAATTTGATGAGGTCTGCATCCGCCACACCGCAAACGTTGCGGCGAACGCGCCGGCGCTCTACACATGATGAGTGTGATTTTCACACTCTTTGTGTGCACCTCGTTGAGAACGCAGAAATGGACAGGGATGCGCCCGCGATAAGGGTTACGGCTCTGATCGACGCTGTCGTCGACTCGGTCAGCGGCGGAGAACGTCAATCCCGCGTTGATGTCCACATCGCGATTTTCAACCATTCAATGCTTGAGATTGTGCGCGCCAGCGAAGAAGCGTCAGAGCGGGCTGATGCGCGACAACGCGTTTTGAATGCTCTTGTGGGCGTGATTGATGATGTTCTCGCAACCTGAGTTTAGAGGCCGGATCGATGCTCGGCCATTCAACTGGCAACTCAGTCTGGACCTCGCCTCTTGCAAGGCGTCGTCACCTGATCGGGCAGCGGTCATTCCACCGGGTCCCAGCTCAGCGCAGAGCGACAGCGCCGATTAACTTGGCCAGTTATCACCACAGCCACGAGCCCCATCCGATCACCCAGCCTCCCGAGTTTTGGCTTGGAGGCGGCGAGGCTGCGAGGCGGCGAGGCGGCGAGGCTGCGGCCTGGCCGGCGATCATCGTCCTTGTAAACCTGAACCGGCGATCATCGTCGGCGGGCTGATCGTCGGAACCGTCCCCCAGCCGATTGCGCGCGCAATGCGCCAGTAGCGGACTCGAGCGCAGCTCCAGAAACACGACGTTCGCTTCGCCATCCGTCACCTAGCCACGGGCGGTCAGTGGGCGGCCTCGCCGCTCGGCAGGTGACTCTTGTCGGACTTGCCGAGCTTGTCCACCAGGGTCTGCCCCGCCGCGTTCATGCCGATGACCTCGACCTGGGCGCCTTGGCGACGATAGCGGAACACCACCTTGTCGACGGCCGCCACGCCGGTGAGATCCCACAGGTGCGCATCCGTCATGTCAATCTCGACGCGGGTCGGATGGCCGTGATGCTCGAAGCTGGCGGCGAAGAGATCGGCCGAGGCGAAGAAGAGTTGGCCGGCGACACGATAGCGCAGCACGCCCTCTTCCGGCGTCTCGACCTCGGTCACGGCGATGGTCTTGCCCACCTTGCGCATGAAGAAGATCGCCGAGAGGATCACGCCCAGCACCACGCCCTTGGATAGGTCGTGGGTGAAGACCACGGTCAGGGTGGTGGCGACCATGACGATCGACGATTGAACCGGCGTGGAGCGCAGGTTCAGCACCGACTTCCAGTCAAAGGTTCCCACCGAGACCATGATCATCACGGCGACCAAGGCCGCCATGGGAATCCTGGCGACCCAGTCCTGCAGCACCAGGATCAGGAACAGCAGGAAGAGGCCCGCCCACAGGGTCGATAGCCGACCCCGCGCGCCTGAAGTCACATTGATGATCGACTGACCGATCATGGCGCAGCCGGCCATGCCGCCAAACAGCGACGCGACGATATTGGCAATGCCTTGGCCGCGCGTCTCGCGATCCTTGTCGGACGGGGTGTCGGTGATGTCGTCCAGCAGGTTGGCCGTCAGCAAGGATTCCAGCAGGCCGACGAAGGCCAGGGTCGCCGCAATCGGCCCGATGATCCTCAGCGTCTCCCAGGTCAGCGGCACGGCTGGCAGATGGAAGGCCGGCAGGGTCGAAGGCATCTGGCCCATGTCGCCCACGGTGCGGACGTCAAGGCCGGTAAAGATCGCAAAGGCGCTCAACGCGATGATCGCCACCAGGGGCGCAGGGACCGCCTTGGTGATCAGCGGGAAGCCATAGATGATCGCCAGGCCCGCCCCGACCATGGCGAAGGTCTGCAGGTTCGCTCCGATCAGCTCGGGCATCTGGGCCAGGAAGATCAGGATCGCCAACGAGTTGACGAAGCCCGTCATCACGCTCTTGGAGACGAACTTGATATAGCGGCCCAGCTTGAGCAGGCCGACGATGATTTGGATCACCCCGCACAGCAGGGAGGCCGCGAACAGATATTCCAGCCCGTGATCGCGCACCAGCGTGACCATGAGCAGCGCCATGGCGCCGGTGGCCGCCGAGATCATGGCCGGCCGTCCGCCGACCAAGGCGATGGTCACGGCGATGATGAACGAGGCATAGAGGCCGACGGCCGGATCGACGCCCGCGATGATCGAGAAGGCGATGGCCTCCGGGATCAGGGCCAAGGCCACGACCGTGCCCGCCAACAGATCACGGCGCGGATTGGCCAGCCATTGCTGACGCGCCGAAGCAAGTAGGGTCATTGGGATTTCAGTCTGTCGCTCGCGAACCTGGCGCGCGCGCTCAAGTCCGTTCGGTTTCCCGAGGGATCGGCGCCCGGGGTAGCCACCCGATCTGGCCGGGTCCTTAGTGACGCGCTGCTGATGGCGCAATGCGCCAGTCAATGCAAGCGAGCATCACCAGCTGCGCCAGCCATGGATACCAGTTGCGTTGATCCGGGCGGCTGCGGGAGGAAAGCAATGATGGCTTCGAGCGCGTTTTCCCAACCGGTATCTGGCACTGGAACTCTCTTCTGGCGGCGATTGACCGCTCGGCATTCAGCCCGTTAGCCGAAGGGACATAAGCGCCAAGCAGACGAACGCGGCCAGGCCGACAAGGATGACTTCGAGCGGGACCTGGCCCATATGACCGCGTTTCATGGCGCGTCTCCTCCCAGCGGCGGCTCTGACGGCCGCTCGCATCGATCCATGATCAACCTATAGATCGTATCACGATGCTTTTCGATTGTCGTCGTCCCTGTGGGTCACGACGGCGGCATCGCCCTGCAGCGCTGAAACGAAGCGATCACGCCAGGCGGCGACATCGTCGCGCACGACGCCGTCCATCAATCTGGTCCAGCGCGCGACCCGCTCCGCACGGGGCATGGCCAAGGCCACTTCGAGCGCTTCGGAGGTTTCCTCGCGGCTGAACGGATTGACGATCAGGGCGTCTTCCATCTGCTCGGCCGCACCGGCGTACCGCGACAGCACCAGAACGCCCGGGTCGTCGGGGTCCTGCGCGGCGACATATTCCTTGGCCACCAGATTCATCCCGTCGCGCAGCGGCGTGACGAGACCGACATGTGCCGCGCGATAGACCCCGGCCAACTCGTCGCGGCGATGGGTGCGGTTCACGTAGCGGATCGGCACCCAATCGACCGTGGCGTAGGCGCCGTTGATGCGCCCTGACACGCCGTCCAGCCGAGCCCGTATCTCCTGGTAGGCCTGGACCGCGTCGCGGCTGGGCGTGGCGATCTGCAGCAAGAACACCCGCTCAGCCCAGTCCGGGTGATCGGCCAGCAATTGCTCATAGGCCAGGAAACGCTCCTCCAGGCCCTTGGAATAGTCGAGACGATCGACGCCGACGATCATCTTGCGGCCCGTCTGACTGAGCCTGACGCGCGCGAACGTCGCCTGAGCCGCCTCGCCCCGCGCCAGATCGGCGAACGCCGCCGCCTCGATCCCGATCGGGAAGGCCCCGATGCGCGTGCGACGACCGTCGGCTTCGATGACGCCATCGTCGATCGTCAGCTCCAGTTCGCGGCCGACATAGTCGCTGAACGCCTCCAGGGCGTCGCGTGTCTGGAAGCCGACCACATCATAGGCCAGCAACGATTCCACCAGCTGCCGATGCTGGGGCAAGGTGGTCAGCAGTCGCCGCCCCGGCCAGGGAATGTGCAGGAAGAAGCCGATGCGGTTGGTCACGCCCAACCGTCGCAGTTCTTCGGCCAGCGGGATCAGGTGGTAGTCGTGAATCCAGACAAGATCACCGGGGCCGATCAACGGCGCCAGAGTCTCGGCAAAGCGCCTGTTGACCCGTTGATAGCCTTCGCCAAACGAGCGCTCATAGGCCGCCAGGTCGGTGCGGGAATGAAACAGCGGCCAAAGCGTGCGGTTGGCGTAACCGTCATAATATTCCTCGCGATCCTGCTCCTCCAGATCGACCAGGGCCACGGTCACCCCGCCGACCCTCTGCATGGAAATCTGGCCGGTGAAGGCGTCGGTGATCTCGCCGCTCCAGCCAAACCAGACGCCGGAATACTCCCGCAAAGCCGCGGCCAGGGCCATGGCCAGCCCGCCAGCCGTGCCGACCCCGGCGTCGCTGGGCGGGTTGACCCGGTTGGAGACGACGATCAGCCGGCTCATGACGTCTGGTCCGTGATCGCCGCCTCAAGCCAATCGAGAACGGCGGGCACATCGGCCAGGCGATAGCGCGCCAAGGTCTGGCGGCCAGGGGAGCCGACCAGAACGCCGTAGCCGCCCGCGGCGGCGGCGGCCATGAATCCGTCTTCGTCGGTCAGATCGTCGCCCACGAAGATTGGACGCGCGCCCGTGAAAGGCCATTCGGCCATGAAGGCATGGATGGCCTGGCCCTTGTCGGCGCCGGCGGTGCGCAGCTCGGCGACCATATCGCCCTCCTGCAGAACCAGGCGAGTGGCCGCCTCCAGACGGCGGGCGACCTCGCGCACCGCCTCGCAGGCGGCGGGATGCGCCCGATAGTGCAGCGCCACGCTTAGGCCCTTCTCCTCGACCAGCAGTTCCGGTTGGGCGCGGGCTAGCGCCTTGAACACCGCCACGGCGTCGTCCAGACCAGGATCGGGGACGGCGTTGATCTCGTCGCCCAGTACGGTGCGCCGTTGCAGGCCATGGACGCCGGCGACGGCCGACACAGCGTCTTCGGTGATGGCGGACACCTCGGCCAGCGTCCGGCCGCTGACGATCGCCAGGCGCCGGCCCAGCCTCTCGGACAGGCCGCGCAAGATGGCGGTGCGCCGCCTGTCTGGCCCCACATCGGTAGGGCGCGCGACGATGGGCGCCAGAACGCCGTCAAGGTCGAGAAACAGCGCGCAACCGACGGGATCGAGCGGCGGCGGACACGGCAAGGGGTCGGGAAAGGCAAGAATCTGGGCGGTCATGGCAAACTCCATGGCGGCGTCCGACAGAGGGGCGTCGGGCGCAGGACTTCATCGCGCCGGCCTGGGCTGACGGCGGTGGCGACGGGCTCAGCCGTCGCGGCGAATGGAGGGTGTCAGAGGCAGCGCGGCCTTGTGGCTCGGCGGCGCGGTGTCGCGCGACGGCCGCGTGGAAGGCGAAGCTCGCCTTGTCGGATCGGTGGTCTCATGTGTAGCCCCTTGCCAAGTTCGGCGCCGTGCGCGGCGCGGTAGGTCTCCAGATGATGGATCGGCCGTCGAAGGGACGGCGAACCTGTCGCACGATGCGACGCGAGCCAAGGCTCTATCCAGGGCGGCGTCATCCCGAATGGCGCCAAGCGTAGCAGGCTCCAGGGTGATAGGGGCGCGTCTCACGGGATAGTGACGCCGGCTTGATCGCCACCTTGCCCGGGCCTGACCTGGAGGTGTGGTCCTCGGACCGTCCGGATTTCGAGCTCGTCCAATTGCAGCTCTGATCCAACCAAGGCGCCGGCTGCAGCCATCAAGGCCGCGCCCGTCAGCAGCGTCGCGATTTGCTTTCGCCTTAATCGCACCGACGCGAGCAATATCCCCCAAGCCCGCGCCAGCGGCGCATCGCCCTTAGAGCGCTCGGCTTTCCAAACAGCCATCGGCATTAAATATCGTAACACGATCTATTCGTCAAATTGGCGCGCGTCGGGACTGCTCGCGACTCGGCCTCCATGTTAGGAAAGCGACCGGCCGCGAGCGTCTCGCGCGCCGTCCAGGATCCTGTCGTGACGACGCCAGCCTCTCCGCCCTCGCAAAACCTGATCGAGGACGCGCCTCTCACCCAGGAAGACTATCGCGCACTTGGGGAATTTCGCCGCGCCATCCGCCAGTTCCTGGCGTTCAGCGAGCAAGGCGCACGCGACCACGGCCTGACCGCACAGCAGCACCAAGCTTTGTTGGCCATCAAGGCGCATCCCGGGCCGGACCCGATCTCGATCGGGGACCTCGCCGACAGCTTGCTGATCAAGAACCACAGCGCCGTCGAACTGGTCGCCCGCCTGGTCGAGCGCGACCTGGCGGCGCGCCGAGACTCTGCTGCCGACCGACGTCGCGTTGTGCTGGAATTACGTCCGCGTGGCGCGGCGATTCTGGAGACCATCTCCCGACGCAACCTAGGCCGCCTGAGCCAGGGCGCCGACATCCTCGCCGACATCATCGAGGCCGCGCGCCGCGCTGCCCCAAATCGCCGCTAACAGACCAGGACCGGCGTGCGAGCATTCCACAGGCCCGCCGGTGTGATCGCCCGAAGCGGCCCTGTCCCGCCCGCCAGGAGCACGGCGCGAGAAATGACGATCAAGTCGGCTTGGCGCGTCTGCAGATAGTCCCAAACGGCCGCGCCGGGACGTTCGGCGGATATCGCGAAGGCCTTGGCGCGCCCGTCCAGCGCTTGACGCGCTAGCGCGAGCTTCTCGCCCGGATCGTCCGAAGCCTTGGTCGCCACCAGAACCTCAAGTTGGAGATTGGCAAAGCCTTGATGGTCCGCGACGAGATCGAGGGCGGCGCGGCGTCTCGGGTCGCCATCGGTGACAACCAGAGCCCGCTCGATCGGTAGGAAAACCCGCGAGGCGAGGCAGACCGGAACCCTGGTCACGCTCAGCACCGCGTCGATCTGCCCGCCCAACACCTTCCGGTCATCCTGGCTGTCGGCTCCGCGCTTGCCCATCACGAACAAGGCCGCCGGGGTCTTCGACACCACATCGGCCAAAGCGCCTTCGAGCAGACGCTGAACAGGCGCTGGCGCACCCTGATCGGCCAGATGCGCCGCCAGATCGGCGAGCAAACCTGGCCATTCCGCCGCGCCGTCCTGACCTGGTTCGCACACATGAAGCAACTCAAGGCCCACGCCCATACGCTCTGCCAGCCAGGCGGCATGTATCCCAACGCTCGTCCTGTAGTTCGAACGATCGACCAGAGCGACGACTGGCGGTGCGCCCTCGCCGCTCATTTGGGCCAATCGGCGAGCACGGTCGCCCTGGCGTCCTCGAAAGCGACGCGATCGATATCTACCGCATAGAGACAGACTGGACGGTGTTCTGCCGACTCGCTCCAGCAATGGATCGCCGCTCCATCGGCAAACCCAGAAACCTTTCCTTCAAGCACAAGGCCAAAGGTCCGCGCCTGATCGACGTCGCCAGCGTCCAGCTTGACGACATGCTCGTAAGCACGCTCGCCGCGCCGCTCAACGCGCGAATCTTGCGCGGCGTGCAACATGGCCAGCCCCAAGGTCGGAGCCTCGGCAGGCGTTGGTGTCGCGGGCGGCGCAATGGCTCGCCGGGAGGGGCAGCCCTCCGACGCTAACCATGGGCGCGGAAGCCAGAACCCCTCGACCAACTCGGTCCCCTTGGGCGTCGGCGCAGCGCGAACCAGCGGCAGATCGGTCCAGATCGCGGGCCTGGCGACGAGACGCAGCGCCGGGCCGGCCGGATCATACTGATAATAGGCCTGAGCCGACCCCGGGTCGGCGGTCGGGCCACCGCAGCCAAACATCAGCCGCATCCGAAAGCGACGGCCGACCAGGTCCCGGCCGCCGCCGTCCGCCGTTCCCGCCGCATAGGCGTTGGCCGCCGTGGCGGCGGCGGCGATCAGATCGCCGCGCGTGGCTGTCTTCTGGGGTGCAGGCGCGGCGGGCGGCGCCGCGACGACCGGTATAGGTTCAGGCGGGGCGGGCGTCGGCGGCGTCTGACGGATCAACAGCCAGACGAGCACGGCAACGGCCGCCAACCCGATGACGACGGGCGCGAACAGGGCGAACTTGCGGTCGGCCGACCTAGGGTTATTGTCGCTCATGGCGAGAGCCTAGCAGAAGACAGGGTTCCGATTGCAATCGCCTTCGCCACGCTCCGCGCCGGCCGCTCGCGCCCGCGCCGCCGGGTGGCCATGATGACGCCGGCACAAATCATCGCGCTGGGGGTGCTGGCGGCGGTCGTCGTCGCCCTGATCCATGGCAAGCTACGCTCGGATGTCGTGGCCTTGGGTGGCGCAGCCGTCCTGCTGGGCACCCGCACCGTCCGACCGGTCGAGGTGCAGGCGGCCTTCGCCAGCCCAGCCATCCTGGCGCTAGCGTCGCTCTTCGTCATTGCCTACGCCATGGAGCTCTCGGGCCTTCTCGGCATGCTGATCAGAGGAGCCACACGGCTATGCGCACGCCTGGGCGCCCTGGGCCTTTGGATGGTCATCGGACTTTGTGGCGTGGCCTCGGCCTTCCTCAACAACACCCCCATCGTGGTGTTGGGCGCGCCGGTGGTGCGCGACGTCTCCAAATCTATGGGTCTGTCGCCCAAGCGTTTTCTGATCCCTCTATCTTACGCGACGATCCTCGGCGGCGCCTGCACTTTGATTGGCACCTCGACCAACCTTCTGGTCAACGACATGGCGCGCAATGCCGGCCAGCCCGCGTTCAGCCTGTTCGAGATCACCCCGGTGGCTCTGGTCATCGCCGTAGTCGGGGGTCTCTATCTTGTGTTGGTGGGGCCACGTCTGCTGGGCGCCGAGCCCGCGCCGGCTCCTGTGTCCGAACAGGCGACCTTGCCAGCCATCTCGCCGCCGAACGGCGAGGATCCCGCGCTCTATCCCATTGATGCGCCCTTCAACCCGCTGAAGGCCGGCGCGGCCCTGGTGGTCTTTGTCCTGGTGGTGACCGTCGCGGCCCTGGGCCTGCTGCCGATCGCGGCGGCGGCTTTCGCCGGGGCGGTACTGCTGGTCGTGACGGGCGTGATCAGCGTCGAGGACGCCTACAAGGGCTTGCGGCCGGAGATCCTGTTGCTGATCGCGGGCATGGTGGTGGTGGGGCTGTCGATAGAACTGACCGGTCTGGCGGCCCTGACGACCGACGCGCTGGTCGGATGGCTGCACGACCTTGGGCCGCTCTACGCCCTGGCCCTGATCTATGGCGCGACCCTGCTGCTGACCGAGCTCCTGTCCAACGCTGCCGTGGCGGTGCTGTTGACCCCGTTGGCCGTCGCCCTGGCCGAGAGCCTCGGTGTCAGCCCCCGCCCCTTCCTGGTGGCCGTGATGATGGCCGCCAGCGCCGCCTTCGCCACACCGTTCGGTTATCAGACCAACGTCATCGTCTGTCAGATGGGCGGCTATCGCTATCTCGACTTCGTGCGGATCGGCGCACCCCTCAACCTGATCACCTGGGCCGCCGGCCTGGCGGCCATCCCGATTTTCTTCCCCTTCTAAGCCCCCAGGATCAAAGCCTCACGACTTCGTCAGGTAGATGTGTCCCGAGTACCAATTAGATCGTGTTACGATATTTATGGGCTGGCGCTTCGGTCCTGGAAAGCGGGGACGCGATGAGCGATCACGACAGGGAAACGATCCTCTTCATTTGCGGCGATGATATCGACGCCGCCACGATCATGACCGACCTCTACGACGCCGACATCCGGGTCGTCGGTCCGATCCACACCGCCAGGATGGCTTTGGCCATGGCCGCACAGACAGGCCCAACACTGGCTCTAGTGGCCGGCCAACCCACCGGAGAGCGCAAGGCCCCGGAACTAGCTCAGGCCCTGATGTCCACCTGGGGCGTTCGCTCCATGTTGCTCGACCCCACTGAACACGACGCCCACGAGACCTCGGACTGGCGCGCCCCCGACCATCAGGTCGCCCCCATTCGCCTCGCCCTGACGCAGAGCCGTCCCTCGGTCTAACGTCACCGGGCTAGCGCCCACCGTTTCGACCGCCGCTCGTAAGCGGTGCCCCGTACAGCAAGAAGGAGGTCGCGGCCGATGACGGCGAGCGAACGCATTCTGGCGAGCCTGAAGGCCTTGATCGCCCATTTCACGGCGATGAGTCCCCTAGCTTGGACTATCAATCTGGCCCTGACGGTCGGTGTCAGCCTCCTGGCGGTTGCGACCGGCCGACTGGCGCGGCGCTTGGCGCGCTTTGGCGCTCAGCATCTTCCTGGCCCGCCAGACGCGGAAAAGACTGTGCGGTCCAATCGACTGGCGCGTCTGGCCGGTCGAACCGTGCAGGTCGCCGCGACGATGATCGCCGTGCTCGTCATCGCCGAGATCTGGAGCTTCAATCTCCTCGGCTGGACCGCAACACCGCTTGGCGCGCGTATTCTTGGCGCTACGGTGCGCCTTGCGGTCTTACTGGTCGCGACGGTAGCGGCGTTTGAACTGGTCGGTCTGGCGATTGGCCGGGCCACGGACGGCTTTGTCGGCCATGCCGCCGAGCCGCGCCGGCGAGCCCAGCTGGCGACACTGGGTCCGCTGCTGGCTGGCATCGCGCAGACCGCGATCGTCATCGTCGGGGTTCTGATGGCGTTGAGCGAACTGGGCGTGAAGATCGGTCCACTCCTGGCTGGCGCCGGGGTGGTGGGGGTGGCGCTTGGCTTTGGGGCCCAAACCCTCGTCAAGGACTTCCTGACCGGCATCTTCTTGATCGTCGAGGACATAGTCTCGGTCGGCGACATCGTCCGCATCGGCGACAGCGGCGGGCTCGTCGAGCAGATGACGTTGCGGACCATCCGCCTGCGCGACTTCGACGGCACCGTGCACGTCTTCCCCTACAGCGAGGCCCAGGTGCTGCATAACCTGACCAAGACCTTCTCCTACTACGTCTTCGACCTGCAGGTTTCCTACGACTCCGACCTTGATGCGGCGCTGGCGATCATGCGGCGCGTCGGCGGAAGACTGAAGGCCGATCCGGACTTCGCCGACAAGATCCTGGAGCCGATCGAGGTGGTCGGTGTCGACAGCCTCGCCGACAGCGGCGTGGTGCTGAAGGCGCGGATCAAGACAGAGCCGCTGCAGCAGTGGAATGTCGGACGCGAATACAACCGCCGCATCAAGCTGGCCTTCGACGAAGCCGGCGTGGAAATCCCCTTCCCGCACATGCAGGTCGTGATGCCCGATCGGCAGGTGGCTGAACTGGCGGGCCTGCGCGAAGCGGTCAATTAGAGCGGGCTGCGACCGGTTTGGCTTGACCAAGGCGGCATGTTCGCGAACTTGGCCGCGCGACTGCGAGAGGCCTTCAACCCGACTCGCGGGTCCAGCCGCACTCCAGGTCGCGCGCACGCGAAAAGCCGTCAGAGACGAGATCCGCATGACCCGAACCTCATCCCGATCCCGTCCGCTCTCGGCCCTGCGCGCCTTCCTGCATCACGAAGCCTCGGGCGGTTATGTGCTGATGGCCACAGCCGCCTTGGCCTTGGTGGTGGCCAACTCGCCGCTGGCAGAGCCCTACTTCGCGGCCCTCAAGACTGAATTCGGCTTTGCGATCGGCGCCTTTCATCTACGGGAGAGCACGCTTCACTGGATCAATGACGGCCTGATGGCGGTCTTCTTCCTGCTGGTCGGACTGGAGATCAAGCGCGAGGTGCTCGATGGTCAACTGTCAAAGCCGTCGCGCGTGATCCTGCCCGGCGTCGCCGCCTTGGGTGGTGTCATCGTGCCGGCCCTGATCTACCTTGCCTTCAACGCCGGCTCGCCCGCCAGCCGCGACGGCTGGGCCATTCCCTCGGCCACCGACATCGCCTTCGCGCTCGGCGTCCTGGCGCTACTGGGCCCACGCGTGCCCGGATCGCTGAAGATCTTCCTGACGGCGATCGCTATCATGGACGATCTCGCCGCCATCGTGATCATCGCGCTGTTTTACACCGCCCAGCTGCACCTGGCCTATCTGGCGGCCGCCGGTGGCGTCATCGTCGCCCTGCTGATCCTCAATCGCCTGAAGGTCATGGCGCTGTGGCCCTATCTGATCGGCGGTCTCATCCTTTGGTGGCTGGTGCTGGAGTCGGGCGTCCACGCCACCTTGGCGGGCGTGGCCCTGGCGATGCTGATCCCCCTGCGCAAGAGCCCTGCGGCCCCCGATGACGCGGCGTCGCCGCTGCATCGGCTCGAACATGCCCTGCACAAGCCAGTGGCCTTCTTGATCGTGCCACTGTTCGGCTTCGCCAATGCCGGCCTGTCCTTCGCGGGCGTCTCGCCGGCCGCGCTGCTCGATCCCGTGCCGCTAGGCGTGGCGCTGGGCCTATTCGTCGGCAAGCAGCTCGGCGTCTTCCTGACGGCTGCCGCGATCGTGCGTCTCGGCTGGGCCGACATGCCCAGGGACGCCTCCACGGCACAGCTCTATGGCGTAGCCGTGCTCTGCGGCATTGGCTTCACCATGAGCCTGTTCATCGGCAACCTGGCTTTCGGCGATCCCCTTCTGATCGACGAGACCAAGATCGGCGTGCTGGTCGGATCGCTGGCCTCCGCCCTGCTTGGCGTGACCATCCTGCGGCTCTGCAAGCCCTGCTCGCCTGCGGCCGCTGATCGCGACGAGGATTACGCGCGGGGCTGAAGCCTATGCGCCCTTCCGGGCCTTCCAGAGCGCCGCCGCCTGCGAAGGCTTACCCTTCAGCAAACTCGCCGCCGCCAGGCCGGCCAGGAAGGCGGCGGTCGGGTGGGCGTGAAGCGCGTCGAGAACCCTCTGGTCCAGGGGCGGCTGGCGCATTCTGTCCCGATGCGACTTCTGCAACAACGACCACACTGCCACGACCCCCGCCGCGATGGCCGCGACGATGACATAGGCCCAGGCCGCCCCTACCCACTGCGTCAGGAAAGCGAAGATCGCCATCGCGCCGGCGACGGCGGCGATCGCCGCCGCCATCACCAAGCCCGCTCCCGCCATCAAGCGAGAGATGAGCCTATCGACGAAATCATCGAACATCGGGTTCTCCTGAACAGCCAGAAGACCAACGCGCGCGACTGGATTTGGTCGCTCCGAGCCTGCGGTCAGCTTCTCGTCGCCGCAA
Organism: Caulobacter sp. ErkDOM-E; assembly: GCF_048541895.1. GTDB lineage: Bacteria > Pseudomonadota > Alphaproteobacteria > Caulobacterales > Caulobacteraceae > Caulobacter. Next base: position 2,068,370 of record NZ_CP183331.1, read on the forward strand.
TCCGCAATTCGATCCGCTTGAGCGCCTGGAGCTGTCGCTGGGCGTGCATCGCGGGCCACAAGGCCAGCTTGATCATCAGCGACATGATCACCAGCACGGCCGCAGGCAGTCCCCAGCGCAGGGCCAAGAGCGGGTCGGTCGCCTGGAAGAAGTTCCAACCGGCCCAGGCCCCGGCGACGAACAGAAGGGTCTGCGCCGCAAGGAGCACCCTCGCCATCCATCCCGACCGTGCGGACAGCAGGGCCGCAAGTTGATCCAGATCGCCGGGTTCCTCCCCGATGCGTCGCAGCAGGGCGTCTTCTTCGTCCTTCAGGGCCTTGTCGATGTCAGTCATGATGATCTCCTTCCAGAACGGCGCGCAGGGCGCGCCGGGCGTGCATGAGGCGGGTCTTGATCGTGCCCGCCGGGGCGTCGAGCGCGATGGCGACTTCGGCCACGCTCAGATCGTCGACATAGAACAGCGCCAGAGCCGCCCTCTGGTGCGGGGGCAGACTTCTGATGGCGGCCTGCAGGCGGGGCGTGGCGATCTCTGGCGGCTCGGTCGGGCCGCCACCGGGGTCATCCCTTAGGGCGCCGGACAGGGCGCGATCGCCCTGCAACGCCCGGATGCTTCGCGCGCAGCGGCGCGACACGATCTGATAGGCCCAAGCCGGAAACGCCGCCTCGTCCTTCAGGCGGGGAAGACCGCGAGCGATATCGATCCAGCTGGACTGAACGACATCCTTGGCGAGTTCCTCATCGCCGGTCAGCCGCCAGGCATGGGCCACCAGTCGGCGATGATAGCGACGCGCCAGCAAGTCGGCCGCGCGCCGGTCGCCGGCCTGGGCGGAGACGACGAGGTAGCCGTCGAGAAGACGACTGGCGGCGAAGCGCTGATCTGAAGCTTGGCGGGTCATTGATTGTAAGGTGGCGCCCAGCCCTCAAACGGTTCAATCACACCGCAAGATCACTAAGCACCTGGCCCGCCGGGGCCGCAACGCAGCGCCTTCTTTGGTGTGCTCAAGGTGAGCCGCGCCAGCCGTCCCGGGTTCTAGGCACGAGCGGGAGCCTGGCTCGTCACGTGGCCGCGACAACAAGCCTCGCCGCCGGCGCCGGGCCGTTCTGCGCCACTTGCGGACTCAGGGACCACGCCGGAAACAAGACATTCGGGCGGTCCCGCTGAAGCTGCGGCCTTCAACAGGTGGGCGCCGAGCGTATCTTCAGGAAAGTCTCGAAAAAAGTTTACGGCGCCGATCCGTTTTGATCCGGCGCGTCGTCTCCTGGACAGCGAGGTCGTTTCGACGCTCGCCATGGAGACGTCAAAATGAACGCCATCGCCCTCGATCCCAGCGCGACGACCCTGGTCAATGTGCTGACCTGCGATCCCGCCAACCAAGCGGCGCTGCTCGATCTGCTGCGCCAGAACACCGACGAGGTGATCACGACCCTGTACGGCTGGCGCTCGACCAGCTTCGTGGCGGCTCAGGACGGCGCCCGCGTCACGATCATCTCGCAGTGGCGTGACGCCGCCGCGGTCGGCGCCATGCAGAGCGACGCGCGCATGCAGGCCTATTTCCCCCGCATCGCGGCGCTCGCCAGCTTCGACTCGGTCATGGGTGCCCTCGCCTATGCGCGTCAGGCCTGAGCGAGAGGTGAACACATGACCAATCTCGCCAATTGCCGGGCCGTCGTGACCGGCGGCAGCGCCGGACTGGGGCTGGAGATCGTCAAGGCCTTGGCTAGGCGTGGCGCCGATGTCACCGCGATCGCTCGCGACCCTGAAAAACTCGGCGCAGCGCGCGATGCTGGCGCCCGGCTGATCGCTGGTGACGCGACAGACGCGGCGCTGATCCATCGCGCCGTGGCCGATATCGATCCGGATGTGCTGGTGCTCAACGCCGGCGCGCGCCTGCCTCTGAAGACGATCGACAAGGAGGATTGGGAGGGTTTCTCGGCGATCTGGAACACCGACGTGAAGGCGACGCTCGCGGGCGTTCAGGCGGCGCTCAATACGCCGATGCGGCCGGGCTCGCGCGTTCTGATCATGTCGAGCGGTGCGGCGATGGTGATGAGCCATCCCGCGATCGAACCTCGCAACCTGCGCCTGTCGGGCGGCTATGTCGGCGCCAAGCGGATGATCTGGTACATGGCGCATCAGGCGCAAGCCGCCTCGGACGACCATGCGCTCGGGATCCGCTTCCAGGTCCTGGTCCCCACCCAGGCGATCGCGGGGACCGAGCTTGGCTATGCGGTCGCCGCCGTCCAGGCGCGGGAAGAGGGGCTCACCGTCGACGAGTATATGGTCAAGCGCTACGGCCCTATCCTGCACCCGACGCAGATCGGCCAACAGGTCGCCGAGTTGCTGAACGACCCAAGCTACGAAACAGGCGTGGCTTACGGGTTTCGCGCGGATACAGATCCTTTCGTGCTCGACCTGTAGGAATCTCGCCCATGACCGATCAACCGCGCGATTTCGAAGCGATGCTGTCGGCGATGCGTCCGACGCTGCATCGCTACTGCGCGCGCATGACCGGCTCGGTGGTCGATGGCGAGGATGTCGTCCAGGACGCCCTGCTCAAGGCGTTGATTGCGCGCGAAACGGTGGGGCCCCTCGCCAATCCGGAGGGCTGGCTGTTCCGCATCGCCCACAACACGGCGCTCGACTATCTGCGTCGCCGCCAACGGATCGCACCCATGGGAACGGAGGAGGACTTGGCCATGATCGCCGCCCCCGACAAGCCCGATCCCGATATCGCCGCCGCCAGCCTGCGCACCTTCCTCCGGCTACCCGCCCTCCAACGCAGTACGGTGATCCTGAAGGACGTGCTCGGCCATTCGCTGGAGGAACTATCGGCCATCACGGGCGCGACCGAAGCCGCGGCGAAATCGGCCCTGCAGCGCGGCCGGGTCCGTCTGCGCGAACTGGCGCGCGAACCCGGGGACGTCGATCTGCCGATGCTATCGGAGGCGATGCGCGCACGGCTGGTGGCTTATGTTGATGGCTTCAGGGTCGGCGATTTCGACGCCGTGCGCGCGATGCTCGCCGACGACGTGAGGCTCGACCTCGTCACCACGCCGTTCCAACGGCGCGGCAAGGGCGAGGTCGGCCAATACTACGGCGCCTACGAGGCGGCCGGCGCGAAATGGGCGTTCGCCCCCGCGACGATCGATGGCCGCGCCGCGATGCTGGTCTACGAACGCGCCGTCTCGCTCTTCACACCGGCCTATGTCGTGGTGCTCGATTTCGAGGAAGGCCAAGTGCGCGGCATCCAGGATTTCCTGTACGCGCGCTACGTCATGGAGGGCGCGACGGTCCACCTCGTTTGACCTTAGCCTTCGAGCCTCAGCCACCGGTGTTTCCACGTCGCGCCACCAGCAGACCTTGGGATCGAGCCCACTAGCCGACCTTGGGCTCGCCGCATGCAGACGAAACATCGGGGCCTGGGCACCGGCTATACCGGGTTGAGAACCGCCGCCATCTTGCGTCCAAGCTGCGCCTTATGCCCTAGTCGCCGCATCCTAAACGGGCGATTGAACGATGCTCCAGGCCCTCTACTTCCCCAATCTCTCTCTTCCGGAGTCGAGTTGGGTCAATCCGGCCATCCTTTATTTCGACCGGATCCAAGTGATCGCACCCATGGACCAGCGGGCTGATCTCTATGACCGCCGGACCGAAGAGCTGATCGGGGAGGACGTAGTAGTCCCCGTCACTCCCGGGATGTCGGGCTGGGACCGCGAGGCCGACGCCCGCTTTGTTCGCTATCTGACGCAATTGCCTGGCACGCAGAGGCGCGATCTTGCGCCCGCCCGCGTGCATCTGGGCAAGCTTGCGTACACTGACTTGGCCGACGACCTGCGTGCGACAGGTCAGTTGCATGAAGATCGGGATGGATGGCTCGTCGGACCGCGTTGGGCGGCCGACCAAGTTCTCACATACTTGGCCTTGCAGATGACGACCTTTTCGCGGGAAGAAGCGTCACTTGTTACGGACACCGGAGCTGCTTGGACCCGGGTCACAGGCATAACTACATCAGAGCGCCGTCGCGCTAACGAGCTCCAGACAGTGACGTCCCTACTCCCCGTCGCCGCCTCGACGCCCATTCGCGAGCTTGTACGGTTTCGACGGCAACATGCGCGCGCCCTGCAAGAGTTTCGCGACGAAATCATCTCAGTTCTCGCTGCTGGCAGCGGCGACATTGACCTTCGGGAGCTACACCAGCGGCGCGATGAGCTGGTCGACGACCTCAAGGGTTTCAACCTCGTCTCTTCCACGGTCAGCGTCGCGGTCACCGCGCTTCCAATCGGTGCCGCACTCGTCGAGGGCAGCCCTTGGAGCGCAGGCGCGGGCATTGCGGCGTTGGCCCTTGGCGCGTGGGGTGAAGCGCAACGCGGCCGACGCGCCTACACCGCGAGACGGGACCCCATGGTCTACGCGGCGATCGCGCGGATAAAGCTAGGACACTAGGCACCAGGAGCAGAACTTGGGATCGCTTCAGGTTACAGACTTTCAGCCGCCGGTGCCGATGACTACGAACGAGCCATGGCGGACATTCAGGTCTTCAACACCGACGGCGCGGGCGTGACTCAACACTGGAAGTTGACACTGTCTGCTGCAGGCTGGGCAGGGCGAGCATCTGGGAAAATCCGCCAGTGATTCGCAGGCGCAGTACGCCGCTTGGCATGGCCGGCGCGCTACTTGGAATCTCTTGGTCCGGAGGAACGAACTACCTTAATGGCCCCATCAAGATACTCGTCAGTCAGCGCCAAGGCGCGCTGCCAGTTGGATTTGTCCTCGGGGTCTTTGTGCTCCATATCGAAAAGTTCGGGATGAGCCTTAAACAAGGCCTTGCCGACGTCGTGCTTGATGCAGTTAGCAATCTGTCGCGCCTTATTTAACCCAGCTTCATCGACGTCGAAGCGCTTGTCGACACGGGCTGCCTCGAACACCTCGCTTTGCTTATAGTGTGAGATCCCAAGGAGGCCGCAGGCCTCCTTTTCCCAATAGTGATATACCGTAAGCAGAAACGCCTCGCGGACGAGCTTGAGACACTGCTCGGCTTCGAATTGCATCTCCCCAATATGTTCTCCGAAGTCGAAGACGTAGCCCGTTTCCTCGTCACCTTCGACATCTGGGATGAGGCCGGCCGCCACCTTCCGCTTGTGCTCCCGCCACTCTTCTTCGAGCCGGGCGAGCTCGGCCTTGAACCCGCCGATCGCGTCCTTCTTCGCGCGTTCGATCGAATTCAAGCCGATCTGATACATCAGCGACTGGAAAGATGGCATCCTGTCCTCACTCGTCTGGACCAATAAAGAATGGCTCGGCTACGACAATGTCGAGGCCCGCGTCCGTCCGGATAAGGTCGTTCTCGCGGTAGCCCTTGCTAAAGCGTGACAGTGGCGCAAGGCTAACCTGTGAGGAAGAAACAAAAGCGAATAAAGTCTACTCGACCCGACGAGCAATTCGCTATCGGGCCGTTCGAGTTTGCGCGCTTTGGAAAGCTCACGGTGATGCGTTCCGGCGCCGAGGGCGACGAATTCGATGCGACGCGCGACGCAATGGGGCGGCGATTGCCAGAAGTCGAAACAGCCATCGACAATTTGGTCAAACGGTTAGTCGATCAGATCGCGAGGTTGCCGCCGGCCGAACTGCTCAAGCGCGCGTGGTGGGAGTTGGCGCTTGCCTTCTCGGGCTTGTCCGAAGCGAATTCGGATATTGATCGCTCGCTGGCCCTGCGCATGGTCGATTACGTCCAGAGCCTCATCGCCGCCGCGCCTCGCGCACCAATCCAAGCCGCCGATGTCGAGGCCGAAGAATGGGACGCATTGAAAGCGACGGTGCGCGAGCTCTTCGAACGCGTGACCATGGAATATCAGATCTGCCGCTCGGCGAATCTTAGACTTCAAACTGCGGATGTTGATCTGCATCTAGAGGAATTTCGCTTCAGAGCCGAGGTGCTTTGGACCAATGTTCGCGGCAAACGCTATCATGTGCACGAGATGCAAGCGCTTCTGGACGTTCTGGCGCCGCATAGCGACGAACTGGTTAAGCTTTTTGGCATCGACGCTCAGGGGTTGGTCGATGAAGTAGATAAGCTTCTCATCAAACTCACCCACGGCCTTCAAGAGACCATGTTGGGTTTCGATAATTTCCGCGACCATACGCTCGATCGTTTCACTCAACTTGCCGAGGCGGCGCCTGAGGCAGACATCGAGGGTCTGCGCCGACAAGTGTTCGAAGATCCAGACCTCGCCAAGGAGCGAGAGACGGTTATGGCCAACCTTTTCGGCCTGGGTCTCTTCGACATCGCCGCCAACACGAATTTGCCGGCCAGGCTCGTCGATGAACTGAGCTGGTCGCCAGCAGAGGACATCGAATTTCTGGCGCCTGGTCCGTTTTCTGGATGGCCTTTGCGCGTCTGGCCAACGATGAAGCGCCCATTCATTCGGCTGGACGGCCGCGCCTACTGCTTTGACGTTTTCAGCCTTTTCGACAACCTCTATCGGGTCCTTCAGCGCGCTATATTTCGGCTGGACCCGTCATATCGCCCGACTTGGAACGAACGCCAAAAGATCGTCTCCGAGAAACTGCCGCTCAAATACTTGACCAAGCTTCTGCCCGGCGCGACTTCATTCGCTCCGGTCTACTATCGTTGGAAGCCATCCGCAGCGGCCGCCCAATGGTATGAGGCTGACGGTCTTATCATCTTCGGCGATCACTTGCTTATCATCGAGGTGAAAGCTGGCGCTTTCACCTACACATCACCAGCAACGGATCTGCCGGCGCATATTGCCTCGCTGGAGGCCCTGGTCTCCAGTCCTGTCCAGCAGGCCGGGCGTTTTCTCGACTATCTTGAGAGCGCGCCAGAGGTCGTCATCGCCGACGCCGACCACAACGAGATCGGCCGCATTCGGCGCGACCAGTTTAGACACGTCACGATCTGCGCGGTGACCCTCGATGCTTTTTCAGACCTGACTGCTCGAGCACAGCATCTGAAGGGTGTCGGCATCGAGCTCGGAAAGCGCCCAGTATGGGTGGTGTCCGTTGATGACCTGCGCGCCTATGCGGACCTGTTCACCAGCCCACTAACGTTCCTGCATTTCGTCGAACAACGCATGCGCGCGCGGCGCAGTCCGATTTGGTGAACCTGAACGACGAGCTCGACCATTTCGGACTCTATGTGGCCGAAAACAACTACGCCCAGCTTGCGGACGAACTTACAGCCGGTCAGCTAAGCCATCTAAGTTTCGATGGCTACCGTAACGACATCGACGCGTATTTCGCCGCTGTGTTGCGTGGTGAAGACGATGGCCCTCCAGCTCAGAAACCGCCGCATCGGATCGCTGAGATTATCGCGCATTTGGACCGGACTGCTGCCCCAGGTTCTTCGGAGCTAGCCAGCCATCTTTTGGACTGGGCTGGAGACTTTCGCCTCCAGATTTCCGAGGCGATCGACAAGCAGCTTGACAGCAATGGGAAGCTCGGGCGTGCCAAGCCCTTATCGACTTATGGGGACGTCCGAACGACGATTTATACATGGTCGCCACACGCACCGATGCGAGCTGGCGAAGGTGTCGAGCACACGCGCGCGATCATGGCCATGCACGACGAAGTCGAGCGGCGCCTGATCGAGCTTGAATACGATGCTGACCGCACCCTCACTAGCGCCACAACTCAGCTTGTCGCCCTGCACGGCCTAACAGCCGTCGAGCGCGCTCGGGCTGAAGCTGGCGCTACCAATATCCGACGACGCCGGCTGAAGGTCGCCCACGCCGCTGCCAAGGTGGGCAGGAACGAACCGTGCCCTTGCGCGAGCGGTGAGAAGTTCAAAAAATGCTGTGGTGCATAGGGGCAGGACCCTCGTCGGTCGATTTCGGCATTCGGTTGGCTAAGAGCCAGCGCCAATTTCTGCTGTAGCTCCAAGTCGCTCCTTGAGCGCAATCACATGCCCATTCCGCAGCTTCACTTTTCTGCAGCAAACTCCGAACATCGCCGCATGGAATCATTCGATCTCCACACTTCCAGCGCGCAACATCCCCTTCTCTGCAGAATTGGGCGCTGATCCATGCTCGACTTCAGCAAACTCATAGCCGGCCAAGACGGACAACGCCAAACCTTCGAAGAGTTGGTTTGCCAGATCGCGCGGCGGTCCCCTCCTCCGGGGCATGCCGAGTTTCGCCGTATCCACGGTGCCGGCGGCGATGGCGGCGTGGAGGCTATCTGGATCCTCAAAAACGGGGATGAGCAGGGCTACCAGGCCAAGTTCTACACCAAGTCCGGTGACGTCGATTGGAGCGCGATCGACAAGTCCGTCGCTACGGCGCTTGCGACACATCCCAAGCTGACGACGATGACAATCGCGATCGCTTGCACGCTCACTGGCCGCACGCAGCGGGTGACTAAGAAGGGGAGGCCGCAGGCTAATGGCTGGGATGCTTGGGACGAGCACAAGGTAAGATGGGAAACCTGGGCGCTGGCGCTCGGGCGCAGCGTCGTGTTCGAATCCTGGATGGCGCCCGATTTGGAGGATCTGCTCGCGCGTCCCAAGATGGCGGGTCTCATCGATTATTGGTTCGGAGGGATCGAGCTGTCCCCGGTGTGGCTCGCCGCCCAATGTCGGCGTACCTTGGCTGGGCTGGAGGAGCGCTATCACCCCGAGGATCATGTCGACGTGTCGGCCGCCGGGGTATTCGACGGCTTGCTTCGCAACGGCCGATTTCGCGCCATGCTCAAATGCGCTCGCGCTGAGGTGCTTGAGCATGCTGACTCGGGTGCCATACCCGCTATTTTTTCCGCCGCCGACAGGCAGAAGCTGAACGAGATCGCCGCACTGCTCCAAGTTTTCGGCGAAGCCACTGCTGTTTTGGAAGCGCGTTCGGACAGTCCTTTCGACTATTCCGGCTGGCGCGATCAAACCCTGGAGCTGCGCAAACGCGTCTTTGAAATCATTCAGACCGCAAGCCAACTCACGCGCGAGTTGAAGGCAAAACAGCCGCCGGCCACTAGCCAGCAAATACCCGTGCCGGACTTCGATCGAACGAGCCTTGAGTATCTAGTCGAGGCGATGCGCAAATTGCAGTCGGCATTGGCGCAGTTTCTCGAAGTCGTAGATTCACTCGGTAGCCTAAGCGACGAGCGCCGATTTGCGCTACTCGACGGTCGAGCCGGTTCGGGCAAATCCCATCTCATCGCGTCCCAAATCGAACGCGCTCTTGCCGAAGGCGCAGCTGCCCTATTCGTGCTCGGCACGGACTTCACCTTGCACGGCACGATCGAGAACCAGTTGCTCGCACACTTCGAGCTTGGCGGCCGGAGATTCGACCATCTACTCGGAGCGCTGAACGCACGCGCCGAAGCCGCAGGCGTCCGCGCGTTAATCGCGATCGATGCCGTCAACGAGGGTGCCGGCGTGCAATTGTGGCGCGGCGCGCTGCAGGGATTTGCGCAGCGCGTCCTCACTTTCCAGCATTTGGCGTTGTGCATCTCTTGTCGACGCGAATATGTCGACCACCTCATCACACCTGCGGTCAACGCGATGGCGACGCGGGCGGACGTCACGGGATTTGAGACGCCAGAGGAAATCGAGGCGGCGGGGCGGGTATATATGGACCGCCGCGGGATAGTCCGCCCTGCCACGCCTTGGCTCAACCCAGAATTCTCCAATCCTCTGTTCCTCCGCACGGCTTGCCTCGCACTTGAACGCGATGGTCGCACGACCTTTCCGCGCGGCATGCGCGGGACTAGCGAAGTCCTTAGCTTCTTCCTCGAGGCCACCGGCCGTCACCTTGGCACCGGATACGACGGAGCGGATACGCTGATCGGACCTGTCCGTCGGGCGTTGCTAGCCCTGGCCGGCGCGATGGCAACTAGCAGGAAGGACTTCGTCACTCGCGCGCAAGCTCATGTGACGGTCGAAACGGCGTTTCAGGGCTTCGCGCCGCCTCCTGGCAGGACTTGGCTAGAGTTGCTGCGCTTTCGTGGTCTGCTGCGTTACGATCCCAATCCAGCGCACGATCCCGCCGACCCCTTGTCCGACCAGGACGATGTGGTGCGCTTCTCCTTCCAGCGCTTCCAGGATCATCTGGTCGCCAATTCATTGCTTCAGCATGTCAGTAACCCGTCGGGCCTTTTCGATCTGGGCGGTGCGCTCGCCTTCGTACTCGGCAAGCATGGCGTGGAATGGGAATGGCGAGGGCTTTTCTATGCGCTGTTTCTCCACTGCGCTGATCGCTACCGCATCGAACTTGTGGATTTGTTGCCTGGTGGCCCCACCAAATGGTGGGGAGATTGGCTGGTTCAGGATGCCTATATCGACAGCGTGCGCTGGCGCGCGGGCGACGCGTTCACCGACCGAAGCCTTGAGCTGCTCAACCGGTTGGACCGCCATAACGAGGACATCATCGCGCTGCTCATCGAACTGGCAGCGGTCGAGAACCACACGTGGAATGCCGAGTTCCTCGATCGCAATCTGACCCGCCTCAAGCTGCCTCACCGCGACGCATTCTGGACGCGCCGGATCAACGCCGCTCATAACGATGCCAGTCACCCGCTGTCACGACTGATCACCTGGTGCCTGAATCCTGGCATCGGCCGCGCAGAAGACGGGGCTCTGAGCCTGACTCTGACTTTGCTGGGCTGGGCCTGCGCCTCAAGCAGCGCGAGCGTGCGTGACGCAGCAACCAAGGCGATGATCTGCGTCTTCCAGGAACGCCCGGCGCTAGTCGAACCGCTATTCAAGCGCTTCGCATCCTGCGACGACCCCTACGTGGTCGAGCGGTTGTTCGGCGCCCTGTATGGGGCAAGTCTGCGGACGCTCGACCCAGACCGGCTCGGCGCGCACGCCCTGACCGCCTGGCAGCATGCCTTCGCTGACGGCAAACCGCCCGTGCACATCGTCACCAGGGACTATGCGCGCGGTGTGATCGAATTGGCCGCAACCGCAGCCTCTCTGGATGCGTTCGTCGATCTTGCCCGATGCCGCCCGCCCTACGGCGCCCAAGCACCAGTTCTCAATCTGACAGAAGCGCGGGTTGAGGGGCGCGCGAAACGCGTCGGAGCCGATGCGATCCTACGGTCGTGCTACAAGGGACTGGCGGACTTCGGAAGATATACGTTGGAAAGCCGCGTCGAGCGGTTCGCAGCTGCACCGCTCGCTGGCCCTCGCCCGCTGACTTCGGGTGAGACGGGCAAGGCGTTTCTTGATGACGTTTCGGCGGCAAGACCCGACATCGCGCAGGCCTTCGAGACGCTTCGCGAAGCTCATCGTCGCAAGCGTGTCACGTTCCATCGCAAAGCCTTCAGGGTATCCACGCCGGCGTCCGATCTCCAGCGGGTGAGAGAGGCTGAGCAAGCGTTGCTGGCGCTCCTAACGCCTGAGCAGGCACGGCGCTATGCCAGCGATGCAAAACATTGGGCTGCAGGAACCGACCGGAACTGGATTGTACCCGGCAAAGGTCCCGGCCAGGCAGTTAATGCGCATCGTGCCAAGCTCTGGGTGGCAAATCGGGCAATCGCTTATGGCTGGACCGAAAAAGTTTTCCCGCGCGACCAGACCCTCAATGAAAGGCAAGGCGATCGCGGTCGGGTCGAGCGGATCGGCAAGAAATATCAGCGCATAGCGATGATGGAATTGCTCGCGCGGCTCGCAGACAACAATTGGCTGAAACCGGACTGGGGTGATCCGGCCAAGGCCTATGATGATCCATTAGACGTCGCGTTCGTCCGTGACATCGAGCCCTCCATTCTTCCCGCTGATTCCGAGACTCTGACTGCGTCGGTTCTTCCCTGCGTCCCGCTTCTGCGATGTCCCGATCTCCCCGCCGGCGAACGCAACGCTTGGGTCTTCGACCCTGCGTTGGCCCCGCAGCGGCTCGCATTGGCGGTCGGGTCCGACCTGGGCAGCGACGAATGGCTGACGCTCTACCGCTATGGTTCCCACGATATCGACGCGCCGAGGGGAAAGCGGATTTGGGGTGCTCCATGGCAGCAAAGCGACTTCCACTTCCTCGCGATGCTACTTATGCCACCAGTCACGCGCGAACGGTTCGTCGAGGAGACTGAACGACACGAGGACGATTTCCATGAGTGGCTGCCCAGCGATCTCACCGACGGCCCCTATATAGGCGAGCTTGGTCGACGGAGCACTTGGACGATCGAGCCTTGGTCCACGCTCGACGCGCGCGGCAGCAAGACGGATCGCCGCTACCAGGTAATCAAGCCCACCATCACGTATCATTGGGAAAGCCACCTCGATGAAAGTCTTGCCGAGGGCTTTTCCCGGCACGTCCCCATTCCATGGCTGATCGCGGCGCTTGAGCTAACTCCAGACATCGAAAATCGCGGCATCTATGCCGACGCTGACGGCGCTCCCATCATCGTCAGCAGTAGCGAAAAAGGTCATCGGCATGTGTTGATCCGTCGCAAGGCGCTCCTCGCGATGGCGCATCGGCACGGGATCGAGCCGGTTTGGACGGTGATCGGGGAGCGCAGCGCACTAACCACCGATAGCAAGAGCACTCCGGATGTTAGAGTCCGCTACAATGGCCTACTCTGGCTAGACAGAGGCGGCTCACAGATGCGGCATTGGGTGCGGCCAGACTAACTCGACCCTAAGGTTCCGGAACCGACGTCGCAATTACCGGCTTCAAGATGGCGGCCGACTAGTCGCCAAGACTACTCCTTCCTTTCGCCTGCGCCAGCAGCGTCGCAGCCGACGCCAGGAAGCGGACCTTCCCAAGGTCAGCGAAGAGTCAGTCTCAGACTTAACCGCCATCCTCGGACTTCGCCAATTGCCAGCAATTCGGCGTGCTCGCGTTCGAACACGTTGTGCTGCGATCATGGAACAATACGGACGATATCTCGGAACGTTGCCATTATCTCGGAATAGAGAAACGCCTTATTAAACAGAGAATCTCATTGCCATCATTTAGGACGGCTCAGATTATGCTTCTTGGGTTCGATGGGAAGCCGCTCGATAGCGAGTGGTTGCCAATCATTGGCTTGTCACCATCGTTCGTTGGCAAATCTCATGACCAGATGGGGCGGCACGAAACGTTTCGCATGGCCTTCACGCTGCGGCGATGATCGCCAAAAAATCGGCGGCCTTGAGTGAGGCTCCGCCGACCAGCGCGCCCCCGACCTCGGCCGCGCGGAGAATTTCCGCCGCGTTGTCGGGCTTGACCGAGCCGCCATAGAGGATCGGCGGCGCCTTGCCGGATTCGCCGAACATCGAGATCAACTGGGCGCGGATCGACGCATGCATCTCTTCGATGTCGGCGATTGTCGCCGTACGGCCGGTGCCAATGGCCCAGATCGGCTCATAGGCTATCGAGAAGGCCTGCCCTGCCAAAGCGGCCGGCAGTGATTCGCGTACCTGGGCGGTCACGACCTGCAGCGCCGAGCCGGCTTCGCGCCGAGCGAGGCTTTCGCCGACGCAGATGATGGGCTCCAGCCCGGCTGCCAGGGCGGCCTCGACCTTGGCGGCCACCAGGGCGCTGGTCTCGCCATGATCCTCGCGCCGCTCGGAATGGCCCAGAATGACCAGCGCGGCGCCGGCATCGACCAGCATGGCCGCAGCAATGTCGCCCGTATGGGCGCCGCTGGTCCTTACATGGCAATCCTGCCCTCCGGTCAGCACGCTGGAGCCTTCGAGAGCTTGGCTCAGGCGGTGCAGCAGGGTCGCCGGCGGGCAGATCGCCACTCGGGCCGCTGCGGGCCGGGCGTCAACGCCTCCCGCCACGGCGCGGGCCTCGTCCAGGGCCTGGGCAAGGCCGTTCATCTTCCAGTTCCCGGCGATCAAAGGCCGGGGTTTAAGGCTTGAAAGGGTCATGGAGCAGCTCTTGACCCCGCTCGCCCAAGGGAAGTCAAGACCGCCGTGGCTTGCCCCCTCGCCCCCCGCTCTACTATACCCGCTGCTCGCGCCCGCAGCGTCGCTTCAGGCTCACGCCAGCAGCGCCGACGCACGCGGTAAGTCAGGAAGGTTTTCCAAGTCATGCTCGCCGGTTTCCGCACCTTCGCCAAATCGCCCTTCGCGGTGATCCTTTTCGGCCTGCTGATCGTCAGCTTCGCCGTGTTCGGGATCAGCGATGTGTTCAATGGGCCGCGCCTTTCGGGCGTCGTCGCTGCGGGATCGCGTACCGTCTCGGCGGCGGACTTCAAGACCCGCTACGAGAACTACCGCAAGGAAACCGAGCGCAGTTCGGGCGAGGCCCTGACGCCTGACCAGGCCGTTGAACGCGGCGTCGACCGTCAGATCCTGCAGGAAGTGGCGCTTCAGGAATCGATGTCCGAGGTGATCCGCAAGTTCGGCATCCATCCGTCGGACAAGCTGATCGGCAACGTCGTGCGCGAGCAGATGAGCAACCTGCATCCCAACCAGCGGCCGTTCGACCCGATCACCGGCAAGTTCGATCCGAAGATGTATGAGGCCCTGCTGCGCGAAAACGGCATGACGCCCGACAGCTATCAGGCCTCGCTGAGCGACGAGATCGCCCAGACCCACGTCTTCACCGGCGTCGCCAACGGTCTGCATGCGCCCCGCATCTACGGCGCCCTTCAGGCGGCCTATGGCCTGGAAAGCCGCGACCTGGCGGCCTTCGCGATCAATCCGGCCACCGTCGAGCGTCCGGCCGATCCGACCGACGCCCAGCTGAACAACTTCATGAAGCAGAACGCCGAGCGCCTGACGCGCCCCGAGACCCGCGTCCTGTCGATCATGCGCGTCAGCGCCCAGGCGCTGGAGCCGTCGGTGACGATCAATCCCGCCGACGTGCAGAAGACCTTCGATTTCCGCAAGGACACCCTGGCGACCCCGGAAACCCGCTCGCTGGTCCAGATCGTCGCGCCCGACGCCAAGGCCGCCGCCGTCATCGCCCAGCGCCTGGCCAAGGGCGATCAGCCGGCCGTGGTGGCCAGCGCCTATGGCCAGCAGCCGGTGATCATCAACGACAAGCCCAAGTCCGCCCTGCCCGACCGCAAGGTCGCCGACGCCGCCTTCAACCTGGCCGCCGGCCAGGTCAGTGCGCCGATCACCGGCAGCCTGGGCATCTCGGTCGTCAAGGTTACCAAGGTCACCCCCGGCGCCGGCGCCAGCCTGGACAGCGTGCGCCCGCAGATCGAGGCCGAACTCAGGACCCAAGGCGCGCAGGCCAAGGCGTACGACCAAACCCAGACCTATCAGGACGCCCACGACGCCGGGTCCGACCTGATCGCGGCCGCCACCAAGGCCGGCGCCATGGTGATGACCACCTCGCCGATCACCGCCCAGGGCGCCGACCAGACCGGCCAGCCGATCCCCGGCCTGACCCCGGACCTGCTGAAGACCGCCTTTGACCTCAACTCGGGCGGCGAGAGCGAACTGGTTGAGGTTGGCAAGGGCGAATATTACGCCGTCAAGGTCGAGAAGGTCATCCCGGCCGCCCTGCCCGCCCTGGCCGATATCCGTCCGCAGCTGGCCCAGGTATGGCTGCAGAACGAGATGACCACGCGCCTGCAGGCCAAGGCCGAGGCCCTGGCCGCCCGCGTCAAGAAGGGCGAATCGATGGAAGCCGTCGCCGCTGCGGCCGGCTCCAAGGTTCAGCGTGTTGCAGGCATCAGCCGCGAGAATGCCCAGCAGCACCAAGGCCTTGGCCGGGATCTGCTGCTGGCCACGTTTAACGCCAAGCCGGGCGAGGTGTTCAGCTCGCGGGCCGGTCAGATGGCCTTCGTGGTCGCCAAGCTGGAAACCGTTCGCGCTGGCAAGATCGCCGACATGGCCCGCATCACCCAAATGATGCGTCCGCAGATCGACAGCGGCCTGATGCGCGATCTGGGCGAGGCTGCCCGGCTGGGCGCCCAGGCCAGCCTGAAGACCAAGACCAACCTGACCCTCGCCCGCCAGACCATCGGCGTCGACACCGACGCCCTGGCCAAGGCCGAGGCCGCCAAGACCGGTGCGACCAAGAAATGAGCCTTGAGCCCGCCTTTGACGCCTTCGCCCAGACCTATGACGCCGGTCAGCCCCAGGTCGTCTGGACCCGGCTGATCGACGATCTTGAGACCCCGGTCTCGGCCTATCTGAAGATCGGACAGGGCAAGCCCTACGCCTTCCTGTTCGAAAGCGTTGAGGGCGGCGCCTGGCGCGGCCGCTATTCCATCGTGGCGATGAAGCCGGACTTCGTCTGGCGCTGTCGCGGCGACCAGGCCGAGGTCGCAGAGGGCGACGCCATCGCCCGCGGCGAATTCACGCCCCAAGCCGGTGGCGCGCTGGACAGCCTGCGTGACCTGATCGCCCGCTCGCGTATCGAGCTGCCCAAGGGCCTGCCGCCCATGGCCGCCGGCGTGTTCGGGGCCTTGGGCTATGACATGGTGCGGCTGGCCGAGCGCCTGCCCGACGTCAACGAGGACACCACCGGCCTGCCCGACGGCATCATGACCCGGCCCTCGATCGTGGCCGTGTTTGACGCCATCGCCCAGGAGATCATCCTGGTCACGACCGTGCGTCCGCTGGCGGGTGTTTCGGCCCAGGACGCGCACCATGCCGCCCGGGCCCGCATCGAGACGGTGATGGCCGATCTGCGCCGTCCGCTGGCCCATGACGCGCCCCGCAAGGGTCATGCGCCCATCGAGTTCACCACACCCGTCAGCCGCGAGGACTATGCGGTCGTGGTCGAGAAGGCCAAGGAGTACATCCGGGCCGGCGACATCTTCCAGGTGGTGCCCAGCCACCGCTTCCGGGCGCCGTTCGACCTGGATCCGTTCGCGCTCTACCGCTCGCTGCGCCGGACCAATCCGTCACCCTTCCTGTATTTCCTGAACCTGGACGGCTGCCATCTGGTGGGCTCCAGCCCGGAAATCCTGGTCCGCCTGCGCGACGGCAAGATTACGATCCGACCGATCGCCGGCACCCGCCCCCGTGGAGCGACGCCGGAAGAGGATCTGGCGCTGGAAGCCGAGCTGCTGGCCGATCCCAAGGAGCGCGCCGAGCACCTGATGCTGCTGGACCTGGGCCGCAACGACGTCGGCCGCGTCTCGATGCTGAAGGAACCGGGCAAGAACGAGCCCGCCAAGCCGCACAAGGGCCCGCGCGTCAAGGTCACCGAAAGCTTCAAGGTCGAGCGCTACAGCCACGTCATGCACATCGTCTCCAATGTCGAGGGCGTGGCCCCCGAGGGCGTGGATCCGGTGGACGTGCTGATGGCCGCCCTGCCCGCCGGCACGCTGTCAGGCGCGCCCAAGGTGCGGGCCATGGAGATCATCGACGAGCTGGAGATCGAGAAGCGCGGCCTCGGCTATGCCGGCGCGGTCGGCTATATCGGCGCCGACGGCTCGGTCGACACCTGCATCGTGCTGAGGACCGCTCTGGTCAAGGACGGTATGATGTACGTGCAGGCCGGCGGCGGCGTGGTCGCCGACAGCGATCCCGACGCCGAATATGATGAGACCCTGCACAAGTCCCGCGCCCTGAAGCGCGCGGCCGAGGAAGCCTGGCGTTTCGCCTGACGGCAAGCGTGACAGCCGAAAGTGGATGCCGGTTTCGGCGCCTGTCACGCGCCCAGTATCAGTACCCGAGGCGGTCGGCCGGCAGATGCTGGGTGACCGCCGGCGGGGCCAGTACCATCACCGTGGCAAAGCTGAGCGCGCAGATCGCCGCGAAGGCCGCCGCCGCTAGGACGGGCGCCATCTTCTGGCGACGCTCCCGCGGCCGCAGCAGAGCGCGGGCATAGGCGATGGCGACCGGATCAAGGGCGGAATCAGACGAGACCATGGATCAACCATGCCCCACGCCAAGCGATCTGTAATCGCCTTAAGCCTTTCTCGCGCTCAAATGCCGCAAACCCCCTCCCGCTCCGGCCCCGCCCGTTCTAGAAGCTAGATCATGATCCTGGTCATCGATAACTACGACAGCTTCACCTACAACCTCGTCCATTACCTGAACGAGCTTGGGGCCGAGACGCTGGTCCATCGCAATGACGACCTGACGGTGCAGCAGGCCCTGGCCCTGCGGCCGTCCGCGATCCTGCTGTCGCCCGGCCCCAAGGCGCCGGACCAGGCCGGCATCTGCCTGCCCCTGCTGCGCTGCGCGCCGGAAGACATGCCGATCCTGGGCGTGTGCCTGGGCCATCAGGCCATTGGCCAGGCCTATGGCGGCGAGGTGATCCGCGCCAAGGAAGTGATGCACGGCAAGACCAGCCCCATCCATCACGCCGACAAGGGCATATTCAAGGGTCTCCCCAACCCCTTCACCGCCACCCGCTATCACAGCCTGGCTATCCGCCGCGAAGACCTGCCGCCCGAGCTGGAGGTCACCGCCTGGACCGACGACGGCGAGATCATGGGCGTGCAGCACCGCACTCGCCCCGTGCACGGCGTGCAGTTCCACCCCGAGTCGATCGCCACCGAGGGCGGCCACCAGATGTTGGCCAATTTCATCGATCTGGCCGGCGTGAAGCGCGACGCGGCGATCTGGGTTTAGGCGCAGCATGTCCGACACCTTCAAGCCGCTGCTGGCCAAGCTGGCCGACGGCCAGAACCTTTCCGAGGATGACGCCGAAGTCTTCTTCAGCGCCTGCCTGCGCGGCGAGCCCACCCCGGCCCAGATCGGCGCGGCGGTCACCGCCATGCGCCTGCGCGGCGAGACGGTGGGCGAGATTGCCGCCTGCGCCCGCGCCATGCGCCGCGCCGCCGTCATGCTGGACCATCCCTATGACGTCATCGACGTCTGCGGTACCGGCGGCGACGGCCTCCACACGCTGAACATCTCCACCGCCGTCGGCTTCGTGGCCGCGGGCGGCGGGCTGAAGGTCGCCAAGCACGGCAACCGCGCCGTGACCTCGAAATCCGGCACCGCCGACGTCCTGGCCGCCCTGGGCGTCAATATCGACGCCAGCCGCGAGCAGCAGCGCAAGGCTCTGGACGACGCCGGCATCTGCTTCATGTTCGCCCAGGCTCACCACGGGGCGATGAAGCATGTCGCGCCGATCCGCCAGCAGCTGGGTTTTCGCACCATCTTCAACTTGCTGGGCCCGCTGACCAATCCCGCCGGCGCCCGGCGCCAGGTGGTGGGCGTCTCGGCGCCGCGCTTCGTCGAACCCATTGCCCGCGCCTTGGGCGTCCTGGGCGCCGAGCGCGCCTGGTCAGTGCACGGCCAGGGCATGGACGAGTTGACCACCACCGGCGAAACCGAGGTCGCCGAATGGCGCGACGGCGTCGTGCGCTTCTTCACGATCACGCCGGAAGCCGTGGGCCTGCCCCGCGCTTCGCTGGCCGACCTGACCGGCGGCGAGCCCGATTTCAATGCCGCCGCTCTCACCCGCCTGCTGGACGGTGAAAAGGGTGCCTATCGCGACATCGTCCTTCTGAACGCCGCCGCCGCCTTCCTGGTCGCCGACAAAGTCGAGACCCTGGTCGAAGGCATCAAGGCTGCTGCAGCCTCTATCGACAGCGGCGCGGCCAAGGCGGCCCTGGCCGGTCTGGTCAAGGCCACCAACACCGAACTGGCAAGCGCATGACCGATATCCTGGCCAAGATCGCCGCCTACAAGCGCGACGAGGTCACCGATCGCAAGCGCCGCCGCACCCAGGCCGCGCTGGACAACGCTGCGCGCAGCGCCTCGTCGCCGCGCGGCTTCAAGACGGCGCTGAAGCACGGACATGCGTCCGGCAAGCTGGCCCTGATCGCCGAGATCAAGAAGGCGTCGCCGTCCAAGGGTCTGATCCGCGCCGACTTTGATCCGCCGGCCCTGGCCCGCGCCTACGAGACCGGCGGGGCGTCCTGCCTGTCCGTGCTTACGGACGGGCCCAGCTTCCAGGGCGCCGATCCCTATCTGATCGACGCCCGCGCCGCCGTCAGCCTGCCCTGCATCCGCAAGGACTTTCTGGTCGATCCCTGGCAGGTTTCGGAAAGCCGCGCGCTCGGCGCTGACGCCATCCTCGTCATCCTGGCGATGATCGACGACGTTCTGGCCGCCGAGCTGATGAGCGAGGCTGAGCGCCTGGGTATGGACGCCCTTGTCGAGGTGCATGACGAGGCAGAGATGGCCCGCGCCGGCGAACTGGGCGCGACCCTGGTGGGCATCAACAACCGCGACCTGAAGAGCTTCGTCGTCGACCTGGCCGTTACCGAGCGCCTCGCCGCCCAGGCCCCGATGGGCGCCCTGCTTGTCACCGAAAGCGGCATTTTCACGCACGATGACGTCGTACGGATGGAAGCGGCCGGCGCCACCGCCATGCTGGTCGGCGAAAGCCTGATGCGGCAGGCTAATGTCGCCGAGGCCACCCGCACGCTGCTGGGCTGAGACCACGCCGGGTACAACCGGTCTGGCGTTTTGCCGACTCGCCGCCCACACTCAGTATCAATGACAGCCGGCCCGTTAAGGCGGTCGGGATCGCTCGGGAGGGCAATGATGCACTGGATCGCCCGGGTGGTGAAATGGTCCCTTGTCGCCTTCTTCAAGCGCGAGGGCTGGACGATCGAGGGGGCCGCGCCGAGCCATACCCGCAAGTTCGTGATTATCGCTGCGCCCCACACCAGTAACTGGGACTTTGTCTATTTCCTGGGTGCGACTGACGCCCTTAATCTGAACCTGAGCTTCATGGGCAAGGTCTCGCTGTTTCGCTGGCCCTTCGCGCGCCTGATGCGTGACTTGGGCGGCGTGCCGGTGGACCGCTCCCGCTCTGGCGACACTGTCCAGGCCATGGCCGATGAATTCGCGCGCCGCGACGAGTTCATGCTGACGATTGCGCCGGAGGGCACGCGCGGCAAGGCCAAGCAATGGAAGACCGGCTTCTACAATATAGCCCTCAAGGCCGGGGTGCTGATCGTGCCGGCCAAGATGGACTACAAGCGCAAGGTGGTGGCTCTGGGGCAGGCCGTCATGCCGTCTGGCGACTACGACAAGGACATGGCCCAATTTGCCGTCTTCTATCGCGATTGCACGCCCCGGCATCCCGAGCGAGCGACAGCGCTCTAGCGGCGAATCAGACAGTGATTTCGGCTTCAAGGACGCCCTTTAGCCGGCCGCAACGGCCGCCGTTCTGAGCAATTTGACGTTGCTGGGCGGTGTGATCTTGCGACTCATGGTCCAGCTCGATCGCGCCCGCATCTTGGATTCGGCGCCGAGCAGATCTCGCCCGTACCGTCGACGGCGACGACCCAGATCAGGTGATGTTCCTGCCCGTAGTCAATGACCGCAAAGGCAAAACCGGTTCGCTTGCCATCGACGCTGACAGGCAAGGCTGGGTTGAACCGCTTGAAACTCATGGCGGTGCGCCCCTCCGAAAGCCGTCCGCCGACAACGAACTCCGAGCCATCCGGGTTCCTGCGTCGTCAACTTGACATTAAGAAAGAACGCCTAGAGAACATCGGCAAGGTTTGCGGTTTGTTCCGCGTCTTCCTCGAGGTCGAGATGCTCACGCGCAAGCAGCACGAGCTGCTGATGTTCATCCACGAACGCATCAAGGAGAGCGGCGTCTCGCCGTCCTTCGACGAAATGAAGGAGGCGCTGGATCTGGCGTCGAAGTCGGGTATCCACCGACTGATTACCGCGCTTGAAGAGCGCGGCTTCATCCGCCGCTTGGCTCATAGAGCCCGGGCGCTGGAGGTGGTGAAGCTGCCGCAACAGGCCACGACCGCCTCGCCGCCCAAGGGGCGCGGGACGTTCAAGCCCCAGGTGGTCGAAGGCGGCGGAGCGCCGGCTGCCACCAACAGCGGGCCTTCAGCGGTTGCGGCCAATGACAGCCGCGATCTGCCCATACTGGGGAAGATCGCCGCCGGTACGCCCATCGACGCCATCCAGCACGAACGCGACCGTCTGCCGGTCCCCGAGTCGATGCTGGGCAGCGGCGAACACTATGTGCTCGAGGTGCAGGGCGACTCGATGATCGAGGCCGGCATTCTCGACGGCGACTACGTCATCATCAAGAAGGGCGACACAGCCACTTCCGGCGAAATCGTCGTGGCGCTGGTGGGCGAGGAAGCCACGCTCAAGCGCCTGCGCAAGAAGGGCGGCTCGATCGCCCTGGAAGCCGCGAACCCGAAGTACGAGACGCGGATCTTTGGTCCGGACCAGGTCGAGGTGCAGGGCAAGCTGGTGGGGCTGATCCGCCGGTATCACTGAGGCGCCGCAGACGGTCGCGAAATGAGGGCCGCTCCGGTTGGGGCGGCCTTTTTCGTTGCTGGAGCACTTGCCCCCTCCGCGCCTGCGGCGCTCCTCCCCCGTAGGGGGAAGATGAGGGGCGCGCGGTTCATCTTCCCCCTACGGGGAAAGACGATCGCGAAGCGATCCGTAGGGGGCCAGCGCTGAGCCGGCCGCCCTACTCCTTCGCGATCCGCGCCAGATGCCCGAGGATCTTCTCGGCCGCATCCAGGCGCTGGGCCGGGGTGTCCCATTCGCCCTTGATGACCACCTTCTGGTCGGGGCGGACCTTCCAGATCAGGCCGTTCTTGGCGACATACTGCATCAGCCCCAGCGGGTTGGCGTAGGTATCATTGCGGAAGCTGGCCACCGCGCCCTTGGGTCCGACGTCGATCTTGGCGACATTGGCTTCACGGCACAGGCCCTTGATGGCGACCACCTTGAGCAGGCTGTCGGTCTCGGGCGGCAGCGGGCCGAAGCGGTCGATCAGTTCGGCGGCCAGGGCTTCGCGGTCGGCGGACTTTTCGGCTTCCGACAGGCGGCGATAGAGTGACAGGCGGACATTGAGGTCGGGGACATACTCGTCCGGGATCATCACGGCGGCGCCGGTATTGATCTGCGGCGACCATCCGCGATCCTCCAGCAGGGCCTCGGCGCCCTGGCGCTGGCGTAGCTCGGCGACGGCGTCTTCCAGCATCTGCTGGTACAGCTCGACGCCGATTTCCTTGATATGACCGCTCTGCTCGTCGCCCAGCAGGTTGCCGCCGCCGCGCTGGTCGAGGTCATGGCTGGCCAGCTGGAAGCCGGCCCCCAGGCTGTCGAGCGATTGCAGCACCTGCAGGCGCTTCTCGGCCGACTGGGTGATGGTCTTCTCGTTGGGCGTGGTCAGATAGGCGTAGGCGCGGGCCTTGGACCGGCCGACGCGTCCGCGGATCTGGTACAGCTGGGCCAGTCCGAACATGTCCGCGCGGTGGACGATCAGGGTGTTGGCCGAGGGGATATCCAGACCGCTCTCGACGATCGTAGTCGCAAGGAGAACGTCGTACTGGCCTTCGTAGAAGGCCGTCATCACGTCTTCCAGCTGGGTCGGGGCCATCTGGCCGTGGCCCACCACATATTTAACCTCGGGCACCTGGGTGCGGAGGAACTTCTCGATCTCCTCCAGGTCCTTGATGCGCGGCACGACATAGTAGGCCTGGCCGCCGCGATACTTCTCGCGCAGCAGGGCCTCGCGCAGGGTCACCGGGTCGAACGGGCTGATATAGGTGCGCACCGCCAGGCGATCGACCGGCGGCGTAGCGATGATCGACATTTCCCGAATGCCGCTCAGCGCCATCTGCAGGGTTCGAGGGATCGGCGTCGCGGTCAGGGTCAGCATGTGCACGTCGGCGCGAAGCTCTTTCAGCTTCTCCTTGTGCTTGACCCCGAAGTGCTGCTCCTCGTCGACGATTACCAGGCCCAGGTCCTTGAACGAGACCTGTTTGGACAGGATGGCGTGGGTGCCGACCACGATTTCCAGCTGGCCATTGGCCAGCCCCTCGCGCGTCTCGGCGGCTTCCTTGCCGGTGACTAGGCGCGACAGGCGGGTGATCTTGATCGGCCAGCCCTGGAAGCGGTCCTTGAAGGTCTTGAAATGCTGGCGGGCCAGCAGGGTGGTCGGACAGACTATGGCCACCTGCTTGCCGCTCATGGCCACCACGAAGGCGGCGCGCAGGGCGACCTCGGTCTTGCCGAAGCCCACGTCGCCGCAGATCAGGCGGTCCATCGGCTTGCCCGAGCCCAGATCGCCCAGCACATCGGCGATAGCCGACAGCTGGTCGTCAGTTTCCTCATAGGGGAAGCGGGCGCAGAACTCGTCGAACACGCCTTGCGGCGCATCGGTCTCTTCCACCGACTTCAGCTGGCGGGCGGCGGCGATCTGGATCAGGCCCTCGGCCATGACCCGCAGACGTTCCTTGGCCTTGGACTTGCGGCTCTGCCAGGCGGCGCCGCCGAGCTTATCCAGCTGAACGTTTTCGCCGTCGGTCCCGTAGCGGGTCAGCAGGTCGATGTTCTCGACGGGCAAATAGAGCTTGCTGTCGCCGGCATAGAGCAGGTCCAGGCAGTCGTGCGGCGCGCCCTGGACGTCGAGGGTCTTGAGGCCTTCATAGCGGCCGATGCCGTGGTCGATATGGACGACGAGATCGCCCTGGGTCAGGGCGCTGGCCTCGGCCAGGAAGTTGGCGGCGCGGCGCTTCTTGCGCGGTCGGGCCAGGCGGTCGCCCAGGATGTCGGTCTCGGAGATGACCGCCAGGGTCTCGGTCTCGAAGCCATGATCCAGCGGCAGCACCACGCGCTGCGGGGTCTTGGGATCATTGGCCTTGGCCGCCTGCCAGTAGCCAGCATAGGGAATTTTCTTCAGGCCGTGATCGGCCAGCATCATGCCCAGGCGCTCGGACGAGCCTTCCGACCACGACGCGAACAGCACGCGCTTGCCCTCGGCGGCCAGCTTGCTGGCATGGGCGGCGGTGGCCTCGAACAGGTTGACGCTGTCTTGGGCCCGCTCGGCGGCGAAGACGCGGCCCAGCTTGGCGCCCATGTCAATGACGTCCAGCCCTTGAGGCTGGAACGGCGTGAACTGGCGGTGCGGACGATCGCTGAGCGCCTCGTCCCACTCCTGGGTGGTCAGATAGAGCGCGCTGGGCTCAAGCGGACGATAGGCCGACTTGCGGTCGGCGCTGGCCCTGGCCTGATAAGCATCCTCGATCATCGAGAGGCGTTCGTCGCGGGCTTCGGAGGCCTGGTGGTCGACGCCGATCAGCGAGCCGGCCGGCAGATAGTCGAACAGGGTCGCCATCCGCTCGTAGAACAGCGGCAGCCAGTGTTCGAGACCGGCGCGACGGCCCCCTTCGCTGACGGTGTTGTAGAGCGCGTCGTCACCGGGCGCGCCGAACTTGGCGACATAGCCGCGGCGGAACCGCGAGATGCCGTCGGCGTCCAGCAGCGCCTCGCTGACCGGCAGGAGATCGATCTCTTTGAGCTGCTTGGTCGAGCGCTGGGTCTCCGGATCGAAGGCGCGGATGCTCTCCAGCGTGTCGCCGAACAGGTCCAGCCGCACGGGCTCCTCGGCGGCCGAGGGATAGACGTCGATGACGCCGCCCCGGATCGCGAACTCGCCCTTTTCCGAGACAGTGGAGGCGCGGACATAGCCGTTGACCGCGAAATAGCGCTCCAGGTCCTTGATATCGACGCTGTTGCCGACCTTTGCCGAATAGCTGGCGCGCATCAGCACGCTCTTGTCAGGCACCCGCTGCAGCAGGGCCGGCGCGGCGATGACCAGGATGGCGGGTTTTGCCGAACCCAGACCCCGGGCCAGACGCGACAGGGTCGCCATGCGCTGGGCGGCGACGCCGGCCGAAGGCCCGACGCGGTCATAGGGCAGGCAGTCCCACGACGGGAAGAGCACCACCTCGATCTCGGGGGCGAAGAACTTCAGGGCGTCGGCGAAGGCGTTGGCCCGGGCCGTGTCGCGGGCGACAAAAGCCGTCAGGCCGCCGCGCGCACGCGCGATGTCGCCCATCACCAGGGCGTCGAAGCCCTCGGGCGCGCCGGCCAGGGTCAGGCCGCCGGCGGCCTTGGCGATCTGCTTGGCGTCGTAGGCCATGAAACTCTCTTAAGCGCCGTCGCCGATCGGGCGGACGGCATGGGCCTCAAAGCGGAACTCACGAATCATCGCCAGCACGTCCGTCTCGAACTCAGCGGGCGTGGCTTCCTGCCCGACGATCCAAGCGTAGATCTCGCGATCCGGATTTTCCAGAAGCGCCTCGAGCCTATCCAGCTGCGGTGGGGTCAGCTTGTGGCCATGGTTGTCCGCGAACGGCCCCAGAATGAGGTCCGCTTCCCGAAACCCGCGATGCCAGGCGCGGAAGCGAAGCCGCCGAAGGCGGGAGTCGTGATCAATGGTCATGTGCCCGGCGGATATAGAGCGCGCCAAGGGCGGGCGCCAGCACTCAGGACGGTTTGCGCCATTCCATGATCACGTACCAGGGCGCGCGATTGTAGCGTTCGGCCTTGGCTGGGTCGCCGCCCGTCGCGGCGGGCTCATCGAAATGGGTGAGGATCAGGCCTGAAGTCAGAAACCAGCGCATGTAGTCGTTGAGCGGCCTATGCCAGTTGCGGATTGAGATCCCGCGCCAACTTTCACGGCTGCTCCTCGTCTCCAGATAGCGGTCCATCGCAAAATGGGTCAGGTGTCCCAGCATATCGCGCTGCCAGCCGTCATGGACAGCGGCGGTCTTGAAGCTGGCCAGATTGGCGACCAGCAACGTCCCGCCAGGCTTAAGCACCCGCACCATCTCGGCTATGGCGGTCTGGGCGTCTTCGATATCGATCAGACTCAGATAGCTCACCACCAGGTCGAAGCTGGCGTCGGCGAACACCAGCGCTTCTGCGCGTCCCTCGACATAGACGCCGCCCGGGTCACGCGCTCGCGCTGCGTCGAGCAGCTCCTCGGTAGGATCCAGACCCACCGTCTCGAAACCTTGCCCCCGCAAGATCCTGCAAAACCGCCCTTCCCCGCATCCGACATCGAGGGCTGTTCCCCGGACCAGCCCGGACAGACGCTCAGCCATGACTTTGTCGAGCACGTGCTGCCGGCCAAAGTCACCGTTCTCGCCCATGTCGGCAATCCAAGCTTTTGCGGAGCGCTTCCAGCCGCTTTCATCCATCTTGGTCTTGCCTCTCGACGGCTTGCCATCATTGACTTTGCCTCGGTTCAGCCTATTTATCCCCAGCTTCGGAGCAGGTCAGGCGAATCCGCGCCGCCCGTTCGCCCAAACACGGGCGGCTCTGAATTCAGCCAGATTGATATGACAGAATTTTCCGAACTGGGGCTGTCGCCCACGACCCTCCAAGCGGTCGCAGACACCGGCTATACTACGGCCACTCCTATTCAGGCCGCCGCCATTCCGGTTGCACTCGCCGGGCAAGACGTTCTGGGTATCGCCCAGACGGGCACCGGCAAGACCGCCGCCTTCACCCTGCCGCTGATCGACAAGCTGATGAACGGCCGCGCCAAGGCGCGCATGCCGCGCGCTCTGGTCATCGCCCCGACCCGCGAGCTGGCCGACCAGGTCGCCTCCAGCTTCGAAAAGTACGCCAAGGGCACCAAGCTCTCCTGGGCCCTGCTGATCGGCGGCGTGTCGTTCGGCGACCAGGAAAAGAAGCTGGATCGCGGCGTCGACGTGCTGATCGCCACCCCCGGCCGCCTGCTTGACCATTTCGAGCGCGGCAAGCTGCTGATGACCGGCGTGCAGTTCCTGGTCGTCGACGAAGCCGACCGCATGCTGGACATGGGCTTCATCCCGGACATCGAGCGCATCTTCAAGATGACGCCGCCCAAGAAGCAGACCCTGTTCTTTTCGGCGACCATGCCGCCGGAAATCACCCGCCTGACCAAACAGTTCCTGAAAGATCCCGTGCGGATCGAGGCGGCGCGTCCGGCCACGACCAACGAGAACATCACCCAGCTGCTGGTCAAGGTTCCCTCCTCCGATCCCAAGGCCAAGCGCCTGGCGCTGCGCGCGCTGATCGAGAAGGCCCAGATCGAAACCGGCATCGTGTTCTGCAATCGCAAGACCGAGGTCGATGTGGTGGCCAAGTCGCTGCGCTCGCACGGCTTTGACGCCGCCGCGATCCATGGCGACCTGGATCAGAGCCAGCGCATGAAGACCCTGGCGGCCTTCCGCGACGGTTCACTGAAGATCCTGGTGGCCTCCGACGTCGCCGCGCGCGGCCTGGACATTCCGGCCGTCAGCCACGTTTTCAACTATGACGTCCCGCACCACGCCGACGACTATGTGCACCGCATCGGTCGCACGGGCCGCGCCGGTCGCTCGGGCATCACCTACATGCTGGTCACCCCGGCCGACGACAAGGGCTTCGACAAGGTCATCAAGCTGATCGGTTCGACCCCGAACGAAGAAAAGCTCGACCTCGACTACTCGCAAGCTGTCACTGTCCATCGCGAGGGCGACAAGAAGCGTGGCGGTCGTGGCGCGCCGCCCAGCCGCGATCGTGGCGGTGAACGCGAGCCGGGCGAACGCTCGGCCCGTGGCGGTCGTGGCGCGCGCACCCGCGATGCCGAGGCCGGTCCGGTCGATGCAGCGACGCCCGTTGACGGTGTGGTTGATGCTGCGCCGGTCGCACTTGTCGAAGCGCGCGAGGATCGCCCCGCCCGCACCCGTGGCGAGCGTAAGCCGCGTGAACGGGCTCCGCGCGCCGAGCGCCCGGAGCGCACCGCTGAGCCGGAAGTCATCGACGGCGTCGCCCCCGTTCAGGTCGAATCGGACGTTGAAGTTGCAGCCGAAGTGCGCCCTGCGCGTGAACGCGGCCGTGATCGTGGTCGCGGCCGTGATCGTTCGGAGCGCGGCCCGCGTCCTGAGCGCGTCGAAGCCCCCGCTCCGGTCGAGGCTGAAGCCGCGGCTCCGCGCGAACGCGGTCACGACCGGGTCCGTCCCGAACGCGCCGCCGCGCCGGAACGCGAAGCTCGCCCCGCCTCGCCGGTGCGCGGCGTCCAGCCGGTGCGCGGCCGCGAAGACGATGACGACCGCCGCGTTGTGGGCTTTGGCTCCGACACCCCGGCCTTCCTGATGCGCGCTCCGCCGCGCCTGCCCAAGGTCCCTTCGGACGACTGATCGGACGGCGGCGCCAGCGCGTCGTCATTCGTCTGAAATGAGCGTAGGATAACGGCGTTCTCGGCCTTGGCCGAGGCGCCGCCCGCGCGGCGCCGTGGCTGAACCGAGCCTTCTCGGAGGTTTTTGGCATGCAAGCCGCAAACGACTCTGAAATCTCACCCGACCTGCTGGCGCATGAGCGCACCTATCATGCGTTCAACATGCTTCTGCGCTGGTCAATGCTCGGCCTGGCCACGGGTCTGACCAGCCTGACACTCTGGTTCGCGACGCCGATCGGCTTCATCGGCGGCCTGATCGTCGGGATCATCGTCTGGGTGGCGGGCTATTACGGTCTTGTCCGCCACGAGGCGCGACAGCCGCTGGATCCCTGGGCGATGGGGCGCTAAAGCCTTCCACCGCCCAGGTTCCGGGTTAGCGCTTGATCTGGCCGGCCAGATACTTGCGGATGCCTTCGCCATAGGGCGGACGCAGGCCCAGCATCGGCGCGATGTCCTTCTTCAGCTGCTGGAAGACCGCCTTGCGGTGGCTGAACTCCAGGAAGCCGTCATGCCCGTGATAGGCCCCCATGCCGGCCGGTCCGACGCCGCCGAAGGGCAGCTCTTCCTGGGCCACGTGGAAGATCACATCATTGACCGTGACGCCGCCGCTGGTGGTGCGCTCCAGAACCCGATCCTTCTCGGCCTCGTCGGTCCCGAACCAGTAGAGGGCCAGGGGGCGGTCATGGGCATTGATATAGTCCACAGCCTCCTCGACGCGCTGATAGGTCTTCACCGGCAGCAGCGGGCCAAAGATCTCCTCTTGCATCACCGCCATGTCGTCGGTGGGATTGAGGATCAGGGTCGGGGCGATCTTGCGGTGCGGCTGTTGTGACAGATCCTCGCCGGCCGGATTGATCTCGACGATGGTCGCGCCCTTGGCCCGGGCGTCCTCGACATAGCCGGTGATGCGGTCGAAGTGACGCTGGGCGACCACGGCGGTGTAGTCGGGATTGTCCTTCAGGGTCGGGAAATAGCGCCCGACGGCGGCCTTGGCCTCGGCCACGAAGTTGTCGACCTGGTCAGCCGGCGCGAAGACATAGTCGGGCGCCAGGCAGATCTGACCGGCGTTCAGGGTCTTGCCGTTCATGATCCGGGCCGCGGCGGTGGCCATGTCGGCCCCGCGCGACAGGATCACCGGGCTCTTGCCGCCCAGTTCCAGGGTGACTGGCACCAGGTTGTCGGCCGCCGCGCGCATTACGTGGCGGGCCACCGATGTGGCGCCGGTGAAGACCAGATGGTCGAAGGCCAGGCCGGAGAAGGCCTGACCCGCCTCGGCGCCGCCGACGAAGACCGCAATCTCCTCCTCGGTGAAGGCCTTGGCGAACATCGCCTTCATCAGGTCCGACGTCGCCGGCGTGAATTCCGACGGCTTGATCATCGACCGATTGCCGGCGGCCAGGATCCCGGCCAGGGGCGCGAAGGTCAGGTTGACCGGGAAGTTCCAGGGGCTGATCACCCCGACCACGCCCTTGGGCTGGTACTGGATCCCCGCCTTGGCTCCGAACAGGCCCAGGATCGCCGGTGTTGTCTTGCGCTTCTGCGGCTTCATCCACTTGGTGAGATTGTCGCGCGCGAACTTCAGCGGCCCGATTGAGCCCGCCACGTCGGTCAGGGAGGTGGCTTCCGGCGAACGAGACCCAAAATCGGTACTGACCGCTTTGGCGATCTCCGCCTGATGGCCGATCAAAAGATCGATGCAGCGGTTGAGACGTTCGATGCGCTGCTCGGCCGTCCAGGGCCCATCGCGCAAATGCGCCGCTTTCTGGCGCTCAAGCACGAGATTCATCGCGGCTTTATGGGTTTCGAGGGTCAAATTTGTCGGCGCGTTCATGGATGTGATCCTCCCGGCGGCCCGCTGAGGGCTCATCTTATCAGTGTTCACAATTAAGGTCGCAAAACGCAAGCGCAAGAGAACCTTGTTCGCTCTTAACGCCTCGTTTGAACTCTCAGAGCTAAAGTGGACATCCAAGCGATCGGCATTCTCGCTACGGGAACGTGCCGACGGGGGAAGAAAAGATGTCGGACGTCGAAACTACGCTGCGCGGCCCCGAGGCCTACAAGATCGCCAAGCGCGCTCTGGAGTTGATGGAACGCCATCAGGTGTGGCCCACCGCGCTGAATTTCGAACTCTGGACCCACTATGTCGCCGATCCCGAGGGCGCGCTGGCGCGGGAACTCACCCGACTGATTTCCCTTGGCGAGCCGCTTACCGAAATGGTCAGCGAGGAACTCGCCGCAGCCTATCTTCCCAAGGCCAAGCTGAATGAACAGATCCGCGACGCCGGCGACCTGCTGAGCAAGGAACTGGAATCGGTCTCCAAGGCGATCCAGAACGCACAGAAGACCAACGCAGCATTCGGCAAGCAACTGGACGGGGTTTCCAAGGATCTCGATGGCAGCGCCGATGTCGGCGCCATCAAGTCGGTCGTCACCAGCCTGGCCCAGGCCACCCGCCGTGTTCACAAGGAAAACCAGTCGCTGGAAGCGCGCCTGGCCGAATCGACCGCTGAGGTCGACCGCCTGCGCGAACACCTGGAGCAGGTACGCCGCGACGCCACGACCGACGGTCTGACCAACCTGGCCAACCGCAAGGCTTTCGACGAAGAATTGGACCGCGCCTGCTCGGAGGGCGACGAGGCTGGCACGAGCCTGTGCCTGGCCGTGCTCGACATCGATCATTTCAAGGGCTTCAACGACACTTGGGGTCACCAGACCGGCGACCAGGTCATTCGCTATGTTGCATCCGTCATCGGTCGGGTCGCCGCCATGCCGCGCTTCGCTGCGCGCTACGGCGGTGAAGAATTCGCGATGATCTTCCCCCGGGAGGCGTCGAGCATCGTCGCTGGCTGCCTGGAAGAGATCCGTGTGGAAGTTTCATCCCGCATGCTCAAGCGCCGCTCGACCAATGAGGACCTGGGCACGATCACCATCTCCTCGGGCTTCGCCGAACGGGCCAAGGACGAAAGCAGCCATTCCTTGATGGAACGCGCGGACGCCGCCCTGTACGCCTCCAAGCGTACCGGCCGCAACAAGGTCAGCTCGGCCGAAAGCAAGCCGGCTTCGGCCAACGCCGCCTAGGCTTTTGCCTCTTTGAAAACCGTCAGCGCCGCCGTTTTCGCGAACGGCGGCGTTTTCGTGTGAAAAACCCTCTGGCCTTCCCCGGGGTTAGTGGCGCCTAGCTGTCTTCCAAAGAGCGCCAAGCCCTGGGAGGACGCCATGGACTATCAAAAGATTCGCCTAACCGCCGAGGACGGCGTCGCGACCATTACCCTGGCCGATCCGACGACGCTGAACGCCGCCAGCATGGATTTGGCGCGCGAGATCACACATGCCCTTGGGGCGATCGCCCACGGCAAGATCGTGGCGCGCGCGCTGATCATCACCGGCGAAGGCCGCGGCTTCTGTTCGGGCGCGAATCTCTCGGGCGGCGGTCCCGCCGCTCGCGAACTCGATGTGGACGGCAAGCCGGATGCCGGTTCAGCGCTGGAAACCGTCTATAATCCGATGATGACCGCTCTGCGGGACTTCCCCTATCCGATCGTCACCGCCGTGAACGGCGCAGCCGCCGGCGTCGGCTGCTCGCTGGCCCTGATGGGCGACATGATTGTGGCCGGTGAAAGCGGCTACTTCCTGCAGGCCTTCCGTCGCATCGGCCTGGTGCCCGACGGCGGCTCGACCTATCTGCTGCCGCGACTGGTCGGCAAGGCGCGGGCCATGGAGATGATGCTGCTGGGCGACCGGATTTCGGCCGCCAAGGCCTTTGAGTGGGGTCTGGTCAATCGCTGCGTGCCCGATGGCGAACTCATCGCCACCGCCACGACCATCGCCAGGGAACTGGCCAACGGCCCGGTGGCTCTTGGCGCGATCCGCAAGCTGGTCTGGGAGAGCCTTGACGCCGACTGGAACGGTCAGTTGCACGCCGAGCGCAAGGCCCAGAAGTTCGCTGGCAAGACCGAAGACTTCATCGAGGGCGTCAGCGCCTTCCTTCAGAAGCGCGCGGCGGCCTTCAAGGGGCGCTAGCTGGCCAGATAGGGCTTGTAGCTCTTTTCTTCTACGATATCGGAACCAGCCGCCGCATTGATCGCCCTCTTGATCGCGGCGCGCTGGTCGTTCTCGATATAGACGCGGCGCGCCAGGGCCACGAAGCCGGGGCCAAAGTCCTGGCGTCGCTCGCAATCACGCTTACCGTCCTCGACGTCCCAGAGGGCGGCGTTGACGGCCATCAGTTCAGCGGTCAGGCGCTCGATATCGGCGCTGGGGGGAATGTGCGACAGCGCGGTGACCTCCAGCAGCGCCAGCTCCTTGCGGACATTGGCCTCCTTGGCCGGATCGCCGATGCGCTGGGCCTTCACGCGCAGGATGGTGATCTTGTCGATCAGTTCGCCGGCCGAGATGGGCGCGAGGATGGGCATTCAGGCGACTCCGGACATCAGGCGCGCGAGGGCGCTCCAAGCCGCGTTGAAGGGCAAGGCGGCCATGCCGTCTCCGTAGTCTTCCGCGACCAGCATCTCAAGCTTGGCGGCGGCCGGGCGAAACTTCACGGCCTTGCGGGCGTCCTTCTGTAGAGACAACAGCGGCGCGCCGCCGGCCGCCAGCATGTGGCCGGGGCCGGCGTCATTGGCCACGGCTGCGCTCAGCCGACTGGCCAGGGCGATGACCAGCAGCGGGCCCCTCACATGGGGATAGTCGTCGTGGCGATCCGATTCGGGGAACAACGCGGTCGGCGCCTCGCGCCGCGCCCTGGCAGCGTCGTCGGCTTCGTCGGGCCCGAAGAAGAACACGGGAACTGCGTCCTTCAGCGCGATCTCGCGCGCCAGCGCCAAATAGCGCTCCAGAGGCCAGCGCTTGTCCTGTCCGCCCGCTCCCGGGGCCAGGCCAACATAGGTCGAGCCGTCAGGCAGCAGGGCCTTGGCGGCCGCCAGGGCGTCGGGATGCGCCAGGATGATCGGCGTCGGCGCGCCCTGCCCGCTCGAGGCCAGAGCCAGCAACCTCGCGAGCCGGTCGGTGACCGCCACCGGCCAATCCCGGGTCCGCGCCTGTCGTGCGGCGGAGACGAAGACGCCCGCCGCACGACGGACCACGGCGCTGCGGCGCAGATTTTCCTGGGTGTCGATGACCAGTTCGAACTGGCGGCCGCCGAACGGCTTCACCCACGGCAGGATGTCGAAGGCTCCGGCGCCCGTCGGGCCGTCAGTCAGAATTTCGTCGATATAGCCCTCGACGACGGCCTTCAGCGGTCCAGCATAGACGGTCTCGCCCTTGGCCGCGCACCAGCTGATCCGCGCGTCGGGAAAGGCGGCGCGCAGGCCGGCGATGAAGGGCAGCTTGATCAAGCCGTCGCCGATCACCTCGCCCATCGAATAGACCAAGATCGTTTTGACCATGGGCTGGATTAGGCCGTCGGCGTCTTCGGGGTCAATCTGCGGCTTCAACGGCCGGTTGGATTGTCACGCTCTCGCCGCAGCCGCAGGCGTCGGTTTCGTTGGGATTGTTGAACACGAACTTCGACGACAGCTTGGTGGTCTCGTAGTCGATCTCGGTGCCGACCAGAAACAGCACCGCCTTGGGATCGATCAGGATGGTGACATCCTTGTCCTCGATCACCTCGTCCAGCGGGCTCTTCTCCAGGGCATAGTCGAAGACGTATTCCGAGCCGGCGCAGCCACCGTTCTTCACACCGACGCGAAGGCCGGCATAGGGCTTGTCGGGCTCCTCAAGCGCTTTCCGGGCCATGATCTCCTTCACGCGCGCCGCTGCTGCGTCAGTCAGGGTGACGACCTTGGGGCGAGGGCGACGAAGGCGGGGCGTGAGGGCGGCTTCCATGGCGTTTTGACCGATCAGAACATGTTCAGTTGCAGCTTGGCCTCGTCGCTCATCCGCGACGGGTCCCAAGGCGGCTCGAAGACAAGGTCGACCGTGCAGGACTTCAGGCCGGGGATTTCCATCACCGCGTCCTTGACCCAGCCCGGCATTTCGCCGGCCACCGGGCAGCCCGGCGCGGTCAGGGTCATGTCGATGGCCACGTCCTTGTCGTCGCTGACATCGACCTTGTAGATCAGGCCCAGCTCATAGATGTCGACCGGGATCTCCGGGTCATAGACCGACTTCAGCTTCTCGATCAGCAGATCGGTCAGCTTGGCCAGCTCTTCCTTGGGAAGGGCTGAGGCGGTCTCGGGAACGGCGGCGTCGGTCATGCGGGGCTCAACTGAAGAAACTGCGGGCCTTGGCCAGAGCGTCCACGAACGCATCGGCCTCAGCCTCGGTGTTATATAGGGCGAAGGAAGCGCGCGCGCTCGAGGTGACGCCAAAGCGTCGCATCAGGGGCTCGGCGCAATGGGTTCCGGCCCGCACGGCGACGCCGTAGCGGTCCAGAACCTGGGCGATGTCGTGGGCATGGGCGCCCTCGACCGTAAAGGTCAGCACCGCGCCCTTGCCGGGCGCCGTGCCGAGAATCCTGAGGCCGTTGACGCCCTGAAGACGCTCGGCGACCCGATCATAGAGCGCATGCTCGTGGGCGAAGATGGCGTCGCGGTCCAGGCCGTTCAGCCACTCGATCGCCGCGCCCAGGCCGACGACTTCCAGGATCGCCGGCGTGCCGGCCTCGAAGCGATGGGGCGGATCGGCATAGGTAATGACGTCCATCGACACCGAGCCGATCATCTCGCCACCGCCCTGGTAAGGCGGCAGGGCGGCCAGGCGCTCGGCCTTGCCGTAGAGCACGCCGATGCCCGTGGGGCCGTACAGCTTGTGGCCGGAGAAGACGTAGTAGTCGACGTCGAGCGCCTTCACGTCGACCTTGGAATGGACCACGCCCTGGCAGCCGTCGATCAGCACTTGGGCGCCGGCCGCGTGGGCCAGCCGCACGATCTCGGGGACATCGTTGACCGTGCCCAGCACGTTCGACATCTGGGTTAGGGCGACCATCTTGGTGCGCTCGGACAGCAGGCCCTTGTAGGCCTCCATGTCGAGTTGGCCGTCGTCCAGCACTGGCACGAACTTCAGGACCACGCCCTTGCGTTCGCGCAGGAAGTGCCACGGCACGATGTTGGCGTGGTGCTCCATCTCCGAGATGACGATCTCGTCCCCGGCGTTCAGCGACAGGCCAAACGAGGCCGCGACCAGATTCACCGCCTCAGTGGCGCTCTTGGTCCAGACGATTTCGGTCGGTTCGGCGTTGATGAAGTGCGCTACGCTTTCGCGGGCCTTTTCATAGGCTTCCGTCGTTTCATTCGCCAGAGTGTGCAGCCCGCGATGGACGTTGGCGTAGGACGTGCGCGCCAGGCCCATCATGGCGTCCAGCACCGCGTCGGGCTTCTGGGCGCTGGCGGCGCTGTCCAGATAGATCAAGGGCTTGCCGTGAACAGTTCGCCCAAGGATCGGGAACTGGGCGCGGATCGCCTCGACATCGAAGGGGGCGCCGAAAGCCATCAGACGATGCTCCGTCCCAGGCGCTGGGCGACCCAGGCGCGGGCGATCTTTCGGGCGGGTTCATGTTCGATGCGCTCGACCACCTCACCCACGAAGGCCTCGGTCAGCATGGCGCGGGCTTCCATCTCTGGGATGCCGCGCTGACGGGCGTAGAAGATCGCCTGCTCGTCCAGGGCGCCGATGGTGTTGCCGTGGGCGCAGGCGACGTCGTCGGCGAAGATCAGCAGTTCGGGCTTGGCGTCGACCTCGGCCCTGTCCGACATGATCAGGGCGTGGTGGCCCATGCGGGCGTCGGTCTGGTCGGCGCCGGGCTGGACGATGATCCGTCCCTGGAACACGCCGCGCGCCTGGTCGGAGACCATGCCCTTGGTCAATTGCGAGGTGGTCCCGTCGACGCCGCCGTGGGTGACCTGGGTGGTCAGGTCGGCGTGGCGCTGGCCATCCAGCAGATAGATCCCGTCGAGGCGCAGATCGGCGTGGGCGCCGGGATGGGCGACGCGGGTCTCGAGACGCTGGCGGCGGGCGCCGGAGGTCAGGATGGTTTGCGCATACGTGGCGCCAGGCGCCAGGGCGACGTCGGCCGTGCTCACCGTCACCGCATCGGCCAGGTCGTCGACGAGGACGATCCGCTCCAGACGAGCGCCTTCGCCAACCGAGACGTCGAGACCGATATTGGCCAGATAGCCGCCCGCCCCCTGCCCTTCATAGCTTTCCAGCAGGGTCAGGGTCTGGCCGGGCGCGACTGTCACCGCAAACTCGGCGTCGTGCGCAGTGGCGTCGGCGTGGGATACGAACCGCAAAGCCAACACCCCGGCCTCGGGCGCGGGCTCACCTTCGCGCACCCATCCATTGACGATCAGGACAGTAGCGTCGGCCAGCGCGTCGAACGGACCCGCGCCGACGTCGCCGAGAAACGCCGGTGACTCGGTCGGGATGGAACGGATCAGCCCGCGCAGATCCGTCCAGCGCCAGTCCTCATCGCGTCGCGACGGCAGACGGCTGGCGTCTCCGGTCTTCAGGGCGAGAGCCAGGCTCATGCGGCGGCGCTCGCATACTTGTCGTAGCCTTCGGCTTCCAACTGCAGGGCCAGCTCCGGACCGCCCGAGGCAACGATGCGGCCGGCGGCCAGTACGTGGACGCGGTCGGGTTTGATGTAGTCCAGCAGGCGCTGATAGTGGGTGATCACCAGCATGCCGCGCTCGGGAGAGCGCAGGGCGTTGACGCCTTCGGAAACGATCTTCAGGGCGTCGATATCCAGGCCGCTGTCGGTCTCGTCGAGGATCAGGAACTTCGGCGAAAGCATCGCCATTTGAAAGATTTCCATTCGCTTCTTCTCGCCGCCCGAGAAGCCGACATTCAGGCCGCGCTTGAGCATCTCGAAGTCGATCTTTAGTGAAGCGGCCTTCTCCCTGGCCAGTTTCAGGAAGGCCGGGGCGGCGATCTCGTCCTCGCCCCGCGCGCGATGCTGAGCGTTGAGGGCCGTGCGGATGAAGGTCAGGGCCGGAACGCCCGGGATTTCAAGCGGATACTGAAAGGACAGGAACAGGCCCTTGGCGGCCCGCTCATTGGCGTCCAGAGCCAGCAGGTCCTCGCCGTTGAGGCTG
This sequence comes from Caulobacter sp. ErkDOM-E, assembly GCF_048541895.1. Lineage (GTDB taxonomy): Bacteria > Pseudomonadota > Alphaproteobacteria > Caulobacterales > Caulobacteraceae > Caulobacter. The sequence goes on from NZ_CP183331.1 coordinate 2,106,202, forward strand.
GCCGAACCCTCGGTGACCTCATAGCCGCCGCGCCCGGTCAGCACATAGGACAGGGTCGACTTGCCGGCGCCGTTGGGCCCCATGATGGCGTGCACTTCGCCCGCCGGCACGTCGAGCGTGACGCCCTTCAGGATGGGCTTGTCTTCGACGCGGGCGTGGAGGTTCTGGATATTAAGCATTGAAAGCCGTGATCTTTTCGAGCGTCTGGATAGCGAATGTGGTCGGCTTTCCGGTCAGGGCCGGCGCCTCCCATTCATGTTCGGGGCTGTATGCGGCGAGTTTCAGAAGTTCAGTTAGCAGCGCGCGCTCGGCCGCCGCATCGGCATTGCCTTTCGCCAGCAGCTTGGCGCAGCGGTCGATCAGCGGGGCCTCGTCGCCATACGGGTTGATCCACGTGCCGTGCGCCGCCTGATAGGCCAGTTGGCGCGCGTACTTGTATTCCTTGTCGTTCAGCCCGAAGCGGACAGGGATCATCCCACGCTCCCCTCAAGGCTGATCGCCACGAGCTTCTGGGCCTCCACGGCGAACTCCATCGGCAGCTGCTGCAGCACGTCCTTGACGAAGCCGTTGACCAGCAGGGCCACGGCCTCTTCCTGGCTCAGGCCGCGCTGCTGACAGTAGAACAGCTGGTCGTCCGACAGGCGGGTGGTGGTGGCCTCGTGCTCGAACACCGACTGGCCGTTCCGGGCCTCGATATAGGGGATGGTGTGGGCGGCGCAGGTCTTGCCGATCAGCAAGGAGTCGCACTGGGTGAAATTGCGGGCGCCCTTGGCCTTGGGGTGGGCGCTGACCAGGCCGCGATAGGTGCTGGTCGACTTGCCGGCGCTGATGCCCTTGGCGACGATCCGCGACTTGGTGTTGGCGCCCAGGTGGATCATCTTGGTGCCGGTGTCGGCCTGCTGATGGCCGTTGGTCACGGCGATCGAATAGAACTCGCCCGAGCTGCCCTCGCCGCGCAGCACGCAGGACGGATATTTCCAGGTCACGGCCGAGCCGGTCTCAACCTGCGTCCACGACACCTTGGAGCGGTCGCCCCGGCAGTCGGCGCGCTTGGTGACGAAGTTGAAGATGCCGCCTTTGCCCGTCTCTGGATCGCCCGGATACCAGTTCTGGACGGTGGAATATTTGATCTCGGCGTCGTCCAGCAAAATCAGTTCCACCACGGCGGCGTGCAACTGGTTCTCGTCGCGCATCGGGGCGGTGCAGCCCTCCAGATACGAGCAATAGGCCCCCTTGTCTGCAATGATCAGGGTGCGCTCGAACTGACCGGAGTCCTTGGCGTTGATGCGGAAATAGGTCGACAGCTCCATCGGGCAGCGCACGCCTGGCGGAATGTAGACGAAGCTGCCGTCGCTGAAGACCGCGCTGTTGAGGCAGGCGAAATAGTTGTCCGAGGTTGGCACCACCGAGCCCAGATACTGCTTCACCAGATCGCCGTGCTCGCGGATCGCCTCGCTCATCGAGCAGAAGATCACGCCGACGGCGGCCAATTCCTTCTTGAAGGTCGTGACCACGCTGACGCTGTCGAACACCGCGTCCACGGCGTAGCGCGGCGCGCCCTCGACGCCGGCCAGGACTTCCTGCTCGCGCAGCGGAATGCCCAGCTTGGCGTAGACGGCCAGGATCTCGGGATCGACCTCGTCGAGGCTCTTGGGCCCCTCCTTGGTCTTGGGCGCGGCGTAGTAATAGGAGTCCTGATAGTCGATCTTGGGATAGTTGACCTTGGCCCAATTCGGCTCTTCCAGCTCAAGCCAGCGGCGATAGGCGTCCAGGCGCCAGTCGAGCATCCACTGGGGCTCTTCCTTCTTGGCCGAGATGAACCGCACGATGTCTTCGGAGAGGCCCTTGGGGGCGAACTCCTGATCGATGTCGGTGGTAAAGCCGTGCTCGTACTTTTCGAGCGAGGCAACGACTTCGACGGTTTCTTGAACTGCGGCCACTATGCCACCTCCCGGCGCCGAGCGCCGATACGCTTCCAGGCGGCGATCCAGGCGTCGCCGCATTTGATCCAGTCGTCTTGCGTGCTCGCCCAGCCACCGCTGACCCGCAGGGCACAGGGGGCGAGGTCTGACCGGCCCATGGCTTCCACCACGCGGCTGGCCTTGACCTTGCCCGAGGAGCACGCACTGCCGGCGCTGACCATCACGCCCGCCAGGTCCAGGTTCATGACCTGAATCTCGGAGCCGAAGCCTTCGCTGGCGAAACAGAGTGTCTGGGGCAGGCGATCAGCGCCTTCCCCGAGCACGACCGCGCCTTCTGCCTTGACGCGTTCGGCGAGGGCGTCGCGCCAGTGGGCCTGAGCGGTCATAGAGGCGAGATCGCGCGAGGCCGCATCGGCGGCCGCTCCGAAGGCGGCGATGCCCGCGACATTCTCGGTGCCGGCCCGGCGGCCGCGCTCTTGCCCGCCGCCATGCTGGCGACGATGCAGGAGCGCGCGCGTGCCGGCCACCAAGGCGCCGACGCCTTGCGGGCCTCCCAGCTTGTGAGCCGACAGAGCCATGGTGTCGGCTCCCAGCGTCGAGAAATCGATGGCAATCTTGCCGGCTGCCTGAACCGCATCGACATGCAGCCAGCCATCGACGGCGCGCACCAAAGCAGCGGCCTGAGCGACGGGTTGAATGACGCCGGTCTCGTTATTGGCCAGCATGAGGCAGACCAGGGCGCGACCGGGCGCCTTCAGATCGGCTTCCAGCCAGGGCAGATGCGCCACGCCGTTGGCATCGACGGGCCAGGTCTCGACCGGCAGGCCAGTGGCCTTGGCCGTCTCGAGCACGGCGTCATGTTCGGTGGCGCCGACGATGATCCGGCTGAAGCCAGCGGCCTTGGCGCTCTCAATGGCCAAGGCGTTAGCCTCGGTGCCGCCGCTGACAAAGGTCACAGAGCCGGCCGGCACGCCGACCAGGGCGCCGATCTGGGCGCGGGCCTTCTCGACGACATCGCGCGCGGCGCGGCCGGCGGCATGGACCGACGAGGGATTGGCCGGCGCCTCGAGGGCGTGCAGCAGCGCCCCGCGCGCTTCCGGACGGATGGGCGCTGTGGCGTTGTAGTCGAGATAGACGGAGGCGCGGGACATGGTCACTCCGCCGCAATCTCCAGCGATTTGGAGTCAGGACGCAGCCGACCTTCCAGCACATCTGCGATCGAGACCGAGGCGAGGTAGCCGTGGATCTGACGGCCCATCTCCTCCCAGAGGTCATGGGTCATGCAGCGCTCGCCGCCGGCCATGCAGCCCTTGGGACCGCCCTTCGTCATGCCACAGCGCGTGGCCCGCAGGGGTTCGTCGACGGCAAGCACGATCTCCGAAATCAGGGTCTTCTCGCTGTCCAATGCCAGGCGATAACCGCCACCGGGACCACGGGCGCTCTTGACCAGGCCCTTGCGGCGCAGCCGCGCGAAAAGCTGCTCGAGATAGGACAATGAGATCTGCTGGCGCGCAGCGATTTCGGCCAGGGCCACAGCGCGGCCGTCACCCTGGTCCTGGCGTTTGGCCAGGTCGGTCATGGCCATGACCGCGTATCGTCCCTTGGTGCTAAGCCGCATGCGCCTTTACTCCTTGCAGATTCCGCGCGCATCGGCTTTTGCGTGTGCTACAAGCCGCGACTTCGCGCCGGACCCCAAGTCCGCGTCGCTGGGTGAGATTTAGGAAGACCAAGCGCAGTGGTCAAGTATTCCATCGGTCGAAAGATCCGGAATCGCCCGCCGCTTGCCGAACCAATGAGGTCGATATGCCTGATGTGATTTTGGCCGGCGCGTCCGGACGGATCGAAGGTCGCTACTCGCCGGGCAAGACCGAGACGGCCCCGATAGCCTTGATTCTGCATCCGCACCCCAAGGCGGGCGGGCACATGAACCACCCGGTTTCGGTGCAGCTGTATCATCTGTTCATGAAGCGTGGCTTTGCGACGCTGCGCTTCAATTTCCGCGGCGTGGGCCGCAGCCAGGGCGAGTTCGACGCCGGCATCGGCGAACTGGCTGACGCCGCCACGGCGCTAGACTGGCTGCAGACCTCCAACCCGGCCGCCAGTCAGACCTGGGTCGCCGGCTTCGACTTTGGGGCCTTTATCGGCATGCAGCTCCTGATGCGTCGCCCGGAGACGGATGGCTTCATCAGTGTCTCGCCGCCGACCAACATGTACGACTTCAGCTTCCTGGCGCCCTGCCCGGCCTCGGGTCTGTTCCTGACCGGCTCGGCCGACAGCATCACCCCGCCCGTCGAAGTCGAGCGCGTGGTTTCCAAGCTGCGCACCCAGAAGGGCATTATCATCGACTACGAAGTCATCGATAAGGCCAGCCACTTCTGGACCGAGCACCTGCCCTTTGTGGAAAAGAGCGTCGGCGACTATCTGGACAAGCGGATCGAGATGAACCCGATCTGATCCTTCAAAGGCCTCCCTTCGGGGAGGCCTTTTTCGTTCAGGGCTGAACGATCCGTCCGCCTGTCATCGGCGCGCTGACGCCCGTGGTGCCTGGGAAGCTGATCGGCAGGCCAAGGGCGGTACGCGCCGCAAGATAGGCGAAGGCCTCGGCCTCGATGGCGTCGCCGCGCCAGCCAAAGGCCTCGGCGGTTTTGACCGGAACCGGGGAGCGTTCGGCCAATACTCGCATGATCTCTGGATTGTGCCGGCCGCCGCCGCAGATGATCAGGGCGCTGGGCCGCGCGCCCTTGTCGAACGCCTTGACCACGGCCTCTGCCGTGAACGCCACCAGGGTGGCTGCGGCGTCCTCTGCGGAAAGATGCTCCACGGCGTCGAGCGTGAAGTCGTAACGGTCCAGCGACTTGGGGGCTGGCGCGTCGAAATAGGCGCCTGACAGCAGGCTGCCCAAAGCCGCCTCGTCCGCCCTGCCCGCCGCGGCCAGCCGACCGTTTTCATCGAAGCGTCCCAGCCCTCGGGCCTGAAGCATCAGATCGATCATGCCGTTGCCTGGTCCGGTGTCGAAGGCCAGCAAGGTTCCGTCGGCGTCGATGAGGGTAATGTTGGCGACCCCGCCAACGTTCAGCGCCGCGACCGGCGCGGCCAAGCCCGAGGCCCGGGCGCGTGCTGCGTGATAGATCGGGGCCAACGGCGCGCCCTCCCCGCCGGCCGCGACGTCGGCGGTGCGAAAGTCGAAAGCGACGGGGCGGCCCGTGGCCCTGGCCAGCCACTCGGCGTCCAGCAACTGAACGGTGCGGCCAATCCGGCCCGGCTGCGGGCGCTCGTGCAGCACGGTCTGGCCGTGCACGCCCAGGAGATCGAAATCACTCCAGGCCAGGCCATGCTCGGCGATGAAGCTTTCTGCGGCGTACAGGTGCTCCTCGGCGACGGCGCGGCGGGCGTCCTCGAAGATCGCCGGCTCTGGTTCGCCGCGCGACCAGGCGCGAGCCTGGTCGGTGGCCGCCAGCAAAAGGTCGCGGGTCGCCTCGCGCAGCTTGCGCTCGCCCGAAGGCCCGAAGGCGTGGATTTCTTCGCCGTCGGTCTCAAGCACCGCCATGTCGACAGCGTCGAGCGAGGTGCCGGTCATGAATCCCAGGATGCGCATCGCCGTTGACTGCCATGCTCGCGGGCCTGTAGCTAGGCCCCATGATCGACGTCCGCCTTCCCGCCGCCAGCTATTGCCGCCCGCTGAAATAGCGGGAGGCCGGCCTGACACGTCGCCACCCTGCCGGGGGCGCTTGTCGCAAGATCATGGCGCTCCGGCCCCCTCCGGAGACTGACCGTATGAAACCCTCGCCACATCCCGCTCCGCCCGTGCTAGACGGCGCGTCGTTCCATCCAGAGAGTCGATCCATGTCCGCGCCCGCCTCGTTCAAGTCGGAATTCCTGCAGACCCTGCAGGCGCGCGGCTATATCCACCAGATCACCCACCCGGACGAGCTGGACGCGGCCGCCGCCGGCGGGATCGTCACGGCCTACATCGGCTTTGACGCCACGGCGCCCAGTCTGCACGTCGGGTCGCTGATCCAGATCATGATGCTGCGCCGCCTGCAGCAGGCCGGCCACAAGCCGATCGTCCTGATGGGCGGCGGCACCACCAAGGTGGGCGATCCCACCGGCAAGGACGAGAGCCGCAAGCTGCTGTCGGACGCCGACATCGCCGCCAATATCGCCGGCATCAAGTCGGTGTTCGCCAAGTTCCTGACCTTCGGCGATGGGCCCACCGACGCCATCATGGTCGACAACGACGAGTGGCTCAGCAAGTTCGGCTACGTGCAGTTCCTGCGCGACTACGGCGTGCATTTTACGGTCAATCGGATGCTGGCCTTCGACTCGGTCAAGCTGCGGCTCGAGCGCGAGCAGCCGATGACCTTCCTCGAATTCAACTACATGCTGATGCAGGCCGTCGACTTCCTGGAGCTTAACCGCAAGTTCGGCTGCGTTCTGCAGATGGGCGGCTCGGACCAATGGGGAAACATCCTCAACGGCGTGGAGCTGACCCGCCGTGTCGACCAGAAGGCTGCCTATGGTTTGACGACGCCGCTGCTGGCGACGGCCTCGGGCGCCAAGATGGGCAAGACCATGTCGGGCGCCGTGTGGCTCAATGCCGAACAGCTGAGCCCCTACGAGTACTGGCAGTTCTGGCGCAACACTGAGGACGCCGATGTGGGGCGGTTCCTGAAGCTGTTCACCGACCTGCCCCTGGACGAGATCACCAAGCTTGAAGCCCTGCAGGGGGCCAAGCTGAACGATGCCAAGAAGGTGTTGGCCGACGAGGCCACGCGCATGGCGCATGGCGAAGAGGCTGCTCGTTCGGCGCGTGACGCTGCCGAAAAGGCTTTCGAACAAGGTGTAACCTCCGCCGACTTGCCGACCTTCGAAGTGCCCGCTGCGGAGCTGAAGGCCGGTATCGTCCTGGCCAACCTGTTCGCCGACGCCGGCCTGGCCGCTTCGCGCGGTGAAGCGCGTCGCCTTGCCCAGGGCGGCGGCTTGAAGGTCAATGACCAGGCTGAGCCCGACGCCAACCGCGTGGTCACCGAAGCCGATCTGATCGATGGCGTGGTCAAACTTGCGGCAGGCAAGAAGAAGATCGTTCTGGTCAAACCGGTCTGATCCGGCAGACAAGGGCGCAAGTAGGAAAACGGAGAGAGACGATGCTTCAAGCCGGTGACAAGGCTCCCGCGTTCGACCTGCCCACCGATACAGGTCGGGTCAGTCTTGCGAGCCTGAAGGGCAAGAAGATCGTCCTCTATTTCTACCCCAAGGACGACACCTCGGGCTGTACGTCCGAGGCGTTGCAGTTTTCGTCCGAGGTCGAGGAATTCGCAAAGCTGGGCGCGGTGATCGTGGGCGTGTCCAAGGATAGCGCCGCCTCGCACGCCAAGTTCCGTCTCAAGCATGACCTGACGGTGGAGCTGGCTGCGGACACGACCGGCGAGATCGTCGAAACCTACGGCGCCTGGGTGGAAAAGAGCATGTATGGCCGCAAGTACATGGGTATCGACCGCTCGACCTTCCTGATCGACGCCGACGGGGTAATCCGCGAGGTCTGGCGAAAGGTCAAAGTGCCTGGCCACATCAAGGCGGTGCTGACCACTGCCAGAGCCATGAAGTAACCGGATTTGCGATTTGGTCGCCGACGGTGTGGAACGAGCCGCGCCCGGCGGTGTTGTATTTGCGCCGCGTAGCTGAGCCAAGTGGCGCCCAGTCGACCATCGATCTTGCTGATCGCATTCAGGTGGCGTTAACGATTGGGCCCGCATGCTAAATTCTTTTACTCGCGCTCTCTTGGAGAGCGAAGAGCCTTGCGCGGCCGCGTAATATCGTTGCATATCCCCGTGTTCTAAAAACGGGGGTTTCGTGAGCGATGGCCATCAAACGCTTCAAGCGACTGCGGCAATCCCTCGAAGGTCTTTTCCCTGAAAGGCACCTCTATATCCGCTCCGGCGGGGAGATGCGGGGCTACGTTTTTTCCACCAACAAGCAACTTCTGGCCGCGACCGTCGTCGGCTGCGCCGCCCTGTGGATGGGTGTCTGCACCGCGGCCATGATGGTCAACGCTCTGGCTGTCAGCTCGACAGACCAGCAGGTCATCAAGCAGCGCGCCTATTACGAGCGCCTCAACGCCGACCGTCAGGCGCGCCTGAACAGCGCCGTCGCCCAGCTTTCGGCCACCAACGGGTCGCTCGACGAGTTGGCCGCCTCGGTGGAAAAGCGCCACTCTGCGCTGGCCATGCTGGTCAGCGACTTCAAGGGCGTCCCTGGCGCCGCCGAAGCCCTGAAGACCTCCCAGCCTCGCCTGTTGGCCGCAACGCCGGTCCAGCGCATCCAGGCCACCCGGATGGATCAGGAGCGCCTGATCGACGCCGCAGAGACCTTCGCCAAGAGCCGCGCCGAACGCCTCCGTCTGGCCATGCGCATGGCTGGCCTGGACGCTGGCAACTATACTGGCCGCGGCGCCTCGCTGGGCGGTCCGCTGATCGAGGCCCGGGATCCGCGCGCCCTCGCCGCCGTGCTCGACGTCGATGAAGAATTCGCCACCCGCATTCACCGCGCCGCTACCGATATGTCGGACATGCGCTCGCTGAACGCGGCGGCCCAGAAGCTTCCTTTCTTCCGCCCGACCAGCAACCCGGCGATGAGCAGCAGCTACGGCGTTCGCTTTGACCCGTTCACGCGTCGGCCGGCCTTTCATTCTGGACTGGACTTCCCGGGGGCGTTCTACACCCCGATCATGTCGACCGCGCCGGGCGTCGTCTCGTTCACCGGCGTGCGGTCTGGCTATGGTAACACCATCGAGATCGACCATGGCGGCGGCTTCAAGACGCGCTATGCTCACCTTCAAGCGATTTCAGTGCGCGTTGGCGAACGGGTCGCGATTGGTCAGCGCGTTGGAGCCATGGGCTCGACGGGTCGGTCGACCGGCCCGCACCTGCACTATGAAGTCTGGGCCAATGGCAGGGCCCAGAACCCAAATCGCTTTTTGAAGGCTGGTGAGTATGTTCAGCAAGCAAACTAAGACCACGGCGCGCGGCCCGACCAAAATCGAGCCCCTGCCCACGCCCATCGCCTCCGTCGATCCGACACGCAAGGTGGCGCCGAAGGTCGCTTCCCTGATTTCGGCCGACATCACCATCGAGGGCGGCGTTACCGGCGACGGCGAACTGCAGATCGATGGCGTGGTTCGTGGCGATGTTCGCGTGGGCCGCCTGACCGTCGGCGAAACCGGTCATGTCGAAGGTTCTGTCTATGCCGAGGCCGTCGAGGTTCGCGGCCGTGTGGTGGGCGCCATCACCTCCAAGCAGGTTCGCCTCTACGGCACGTCCTATATCGACGGCGACATTACCCACGAGCAGTTGGCGATGGAAACCGGCGCCTTCTTCCAGGGCCGCAGCCTGAAGTTCCAGCGCCCTGCCCCGCAACCGGCTCCGACGCCGGTTCTTGCGCCCCCGGCGGAGGCGCAGGCCAAGCCGGCCTGATCCTGGAAGTAGATACCAAGAACAACGCCCCGGATCGCTCCGGGGCGTTTTCCGTTCCAGGCTGCGCTTCTAGGCGTCGCGTGTAGCGCCGACGCGTTGGGCCAGCGAGGCGCCCATGAACTCATCCAGATCGCCGTCCAGCACCCCTTGGGTGTCGGAGGTCTCGACGTTTGTCCGCAGGTCCTTGACCATCTGGTAGGGCTGCAGGACGTAGCTGCGGATTTGGTGACCCCAGCCGATATCGGTCTTCTGGTCTTCCAGAGCCTGCTGGGCGGCTTCCCGCTTCTGCAGTTCGGCCTCATAGAGACGCGCGCGCAGCATCTTCCACGCTTCTTCGCGGTTCTGGTGCTGCGAGCGACCGGCCTGGCAGGCCACAGCGATGCCGGTCGGAATGTGCGTCAGACGCACCGCCGAGTCGGTCTTGTTGATGTGCTGACCGCCTGCGCCACTGGCGCGGTAGGTATCGGTGCGGACGTCGGATGGATTGATCTCGATCTCGATGGTGTCGTCCACCACCGGATAGACCCAGGCCGAAGCGAAGCTGGTGTGGCGCTTGGCAGCGGCGTCATAGGGGCTGATGCGCACCAGACGGTGGACGCCGGCTTCGGTCTTTAGCCAGCCATAGGCGTTCTGGCCCTTGATCAGCAGAGTCGCCGACTTGATGCCGACCTGATCGCCCGAGGTTTCTTCGACCAGCTCGACGCTCATCTTGTGAGCATTGGCCCAGCGCGAATACATCCGCAGCAGCATGCCTGCCCAGTCGCAGGACTCGGTGCCGCCAGCGCCGGAATTGATTTCCACATAGCAGTCGTTGCCATCGGCCTCGCCTGAGAGCAGGGCCTCCAGCTCGGCGCGACCAGCGCGATCCTTAAGGTCTTTCAACTGGGCGCGGGCATCCTCCAGCAGGGCGTCGTCGCCCTCCATGTCGGCCAGCTCGGCATATTCCAGCGCGTCCTTGAGGCCCTGGTCGAGCGCCTGCACGGCCTCAACGCGAGCCGACAGACTGGCGCGCTCGCGCGAGACGGCCTGGGCTTCGGCGGGTTTGTCCCAAAGGGTCGGGTCTTCGACCCGGGCATTCAGCTCATCGAGCTTTCGAAGTGCGGCATCCCAGTCAAAGACGCCTCCTGAGCAGTCCCACGGACTGCTCGATGTCGGCCGCAGAGGCCTCAACATCCGGTCGCATCACGTTACTCCGTGACAAAAAGAAAGGGCGCGGGAGATAGCCCGCGTCGGAGGTCGGCGCAACGCCGATGATGGATCAGTAGAGACCGCTGAGCGGGTCAGGCGCCTTTGGTGGTGGCTTTGCGGCGTCAGCGGCGCTCGTGGCGCCGGTAGGCACACCATTGGGCCAGGTGTCCGAATAGGGTTGTGGTCCTGCCGCAGCAGCGGGAACCTCGGTCTTGGGCTCGGTCCCAGGTCGGAAGGCTTCGCGGATCCCGCGCACCGTGGCGAACTTGGCGGTCTTGGGCGGTTTGAAATCGACAACAGGCTGGCCCTTCAAGGCTTCACGCATGAAGTCCATGAACACCGGCACAGGACCGGAGGCCCCTGTCTCGCCTTCGCCCAGCGAGCGGTTGTCGTCAAAGCCGATGAAGACTCCGACCACCAGATTGGGCGAATAGCCGACGAACCAGGCGCTGCGGTACTCGTTGGTGGTTCCGGTCTTACCCGCCAGGGGACGTCCCAGCGAGCTGACTGCCGCCGCCGTGCCGCGCTGAACCACGCCCTGCAGCATCGAGGTGATCTGATAGGCCGTGACCGGATCCATGACCTGCTCGCCCGGCGCGTCGAAGCGCGGGCTCTCGTCGCCGTTGAAGCCGGCGGTGCAGCGGACGCAGTCACGCTTGTCGGCGCGGAAGATGACCTTGCCCTCGCGGTCCTGCACCAACTCGATCAGGTGAGGCTCGACGCGGCGACCGCCATTGACGAACGGCGCATAGGCCGAGGTCAGCTTGAAGGGGGTGGTTTCCCCCGCTCCCAGCGCCATCGCCAGCACCGGCTGCATGTCGCGCACGACGCCGGTGCGCTTGGAGAACTCGATGATCTTCTTCATGCCGACGCTTTGCGCCAGACGCACGGTCATGGCGTTGATCGACTGCTCCAGACCCTTGCGCAGGGGCTGCGACCCGTAGAACTCCTTGTGGTAATTCTCCGGGCTCCAATCCTCGCCATTCGCGCCCTTCAATGTGATGGCGCTGTCGACGATCACACTAGCCGGCGTATAGCCATTTTCGAGGGCGGCGGCATAGACAAACGGCTTGAACGCCGAGCCTGGCTGACGCATCGCCTGGGTGGCGCGATTGAAGTTCGAGAGTGAGAAGCTGTAACCGCCGACCAGGGCGACCACGCGGCCGCTGTAGGGCTCGATGGCCACCAGCGCGCCATTGACGGCGGGCACCTGACGCAGGCGGTAAGTTGACGCCCCCTCGACCTTCTCGACGAAGATCAGGTCGCCGGGCTTCAGACCTTTGCCCGCCCGGGCCCAGGCCAGGTCCTCGCCGACGATGGCGCCTTCGCCCTCGCTCTTGATCAACCGCACCCGGCCATCGCCCGAAACGACCACGGCCGCTCGCCAGCCCTGGCGTTCGGCCGGCGGGCTCTTGGCGCGGGCGGCCTTTTCCCAGTCGGCGTCACTGGCCTCGACGTGTCCCCAGGCGCCCCGCCAACCGTGGCGGCGGTCGTACTTTTCGAGACCATCCATCAACGCGACGCGGGCTGCGGTCTGCATCCGTGGATCCAGCGTCGTGCGCATGTAGTAGCCGCCCTCGCTGAGGCGCGGGCCGAGGGTGGCGACGCCGCGCTGGCGCACTTCCTCGACGAAATAGTCGGCGTCACGATAGGCGGCGCGCTTGGGCGCGGCCTGGACGACCAGATCCTCGGCCTTGGCCTTATCGGCGTCAGCCTGGGACACCCAGCCCAACTCGGCCATCTGGTCCAGGATCCAGTCGCGGCGGACCTTGGCTTTGGCCTTGTTGCGGATCGGATGATAGTTGTCGGGCCCCTTGGGCAACGCCGCCAGATAGGCGCATTCCGCCAGGGTCAGCTCGGGCAGGGACTTGCCGAAATAGTTGTACGAGGCCGCGCCGACGCCGAACGAGCGATAGCCGAGCCAGATTTCGTTCAGGTACAGCTCAAGGATCTGCTGCTTGTCGAGCGACTGCTCAAGACGGTGAGCAAGGATGGCTTCCTTGAATTTGCGACCGACCGTGGCGTCGCTGGTCAGCAGCACGTTCTTGGCGACCTGCTGGGTGATCGTCGAGCCACCCTCCAGGCGCTTGCCGCGCGCGGCGTTGCCGACGTTCTTGAGCATGGCGCGCGAGAAGCCGCCCACATCGACGCCGCTGTGGCGGAAGAAATTGCGATCTTCGGCAGCCATGAAGGCCTGGGCCAGCTGCGGCGGGATCTGGTCATAGGGAACGAAGATCCGGCGTTCCTTGGAGTATTCGCCGATCAGGGTGCCGTCCCACGCATAGACGCGCGTCGCCGTCGGCGGACGATAGTCCTGCAGCTCGCCAGCATCGGGCATGTCGTGGAACAGCCACGCCGCGTAGATCGCGATCGCGAAGCCCGCCACGGCGATCGCGGAAAGCACCGCTACGCCGGCGATGGCCATCCATCGTTCGGTGGGTTTCAGATCCACGGGGCCTCCGTTGGACGACGCACACTCGCCCGCCCTGCTCTCATCCTCTAGAGCCCGTTCCACAAAAGTGTAAGCGGTTTTGCGGCCGCACCCTCGCGCCCGGACTCTGCCTCAATCCTCTAGCCTGCATCGCTGCGGGCGCCAACGGCGCGCACGTCTCAGGATTTGCGGATCTGGGCGGCGAAATAGGACTCGATGGCGTCGCCGACGGCATTGACCACTCGGGTTCGGCTGGCGGGGTTGCTCAACAACCGCTCATCCTCCGGATTGGTGATGAAGCCCATCTCGAGCAGCACGGCCGGGACATCGGGCGCCAACAGCACAATAAAGCCGGCGTCGCGATGGCTGCGACGCAGCAGCGGCGTCTCCTCGCCCACGCGTTCCAGCAGAAGCTGGGCGAAAGCGGCCGAGCGATTCTTGGTGGCGCGCTGCGACAGGTCCAGCAGGATCTGGCTGACGGCGCGATCGCGGCCCGGCAGGCTGGCCTTCATCAGCCAGTCGTCCTTCTCCAGCACCCGCGCCACGCGCTCGGTGCCTTTTTCCGACAGCGTGTAGACACTGGCGCCGCGCGTGGTGACGTCGGGACCCGAGTCTGCGTGCATGGAGATAAACAGGTCGGCGTCGGCGCGGCGGGCGATCTGTACCCGCGCCTCCAGCGGAATGAAGGTGTCGGTCTCCCGGGTCATCACAACCTGGAAGCGGCCGGATTTCTCCAGCCGAGCCTTCAGGGCCTTGGCGGCCGCGAGCGTGACATCCTTCTCGTAGACGGAGGCACCCAGCGAGCCGGGATCCTTGCCGCCGTGACCGGCATCAATGACGATCACCTTCTTCAAGCGCAGCGGAGCGGCCTTGACCGGGCTGGAGACGAGCGTGAGCTTCGGCGCGGCCTCAGGCGCAGCGCCGTCGGTCGCCTTCAGGTCTATGACATAACGATAGGCCGTCGCGCCGTCGCCGGGCGGCAAAAGGAAGCGCCGGCGCACTTCAGCGCGGCCCGACAGGTCCAGGCGAAGGCGAGCGCCACCGCCGGCCTCGTCGATGATCCAGCGCTTGACCAGACCCTGGCCCGCCCCCTGCAGGTCACCCGAGACCGAAACATTGGGTAGTCCGATGACAATGCGTTGATCCACGGCGCCGTCAGCGATCAGACGCCCCACAGCGGCGCGATCAAGATCGATGACCACACGGGTTTCAGCCCGATCGCCGCCAAAACGGACTTTCTGGACCCCAGCTGCCGGTGCGGGGCCCTGGGCGGTCGCGACAGCGACGCCGGCGACGGTCAGGCCGCCGACGATTAACGCGGCCCTCAACCAGCCCGTTCGCGCTAACCCGATGAGAACTCTAAGCATCCCTCGCCCAAGCATTCCGGTGCCGGTGAACCAGCCGTCAATATCCGCCACGCCCGGTAGCGAAAGCGTTAAACCTGACCTTGTTGTCCAGCGCTTTCCTTTTGCCTCGCGATGTTGCTACAATTCATCTGCGTGCGAGCGACGTGATCGTCATGGAAGCTCGCGCGAGCGACCGCGGGATGATTGGAGCCTTTCGCCTCCTCCGTTTCGTGCGCCGCGACTAGACGAGTTATCCGAGGATCGATCCTTCGTTCGCAGGCAGACGCCTGCCGCAGGGCCGGTCCGCAGGGCCCGCGTCGGGCTCTCCGCCTTCCCGGCGACGACGCGCCCTCCGATCAGCGTCATTCCGGCGCGACCCGGTAAACCATCCAGTCCGCGCCTCACGGCGCGGTGGAGAGAACAGAAACCTCATGGGCTGCGCCGCACCCGTCCGCCATTGGCATCCGACCTCTCGCAACCGCACTGGCGGAGCGACGGGCGGTGACGCGCGCGCCTGTCTTTCATTTCGGCGACCGGGCCATGAGCCCGCCGTGCGCCGTGGAGATTCCCTTAATGTCGAAGAAGATGCTGATCGACGCAGCACACGCCGAAGAGACGCGTGTGGTCGTCGTGGACGGAACCCGGGTTGAAGAATTCGATTTCGAAAGCCAGACCCGCAAACAGCTTCGCGGAAATATCTATCTCGCCAAGGTGACCCGCGTTGAGCCCAGCCTCCAGGCTGCGTTCATCGAATATGGCGGCAACCGCCACGGGTTCCTCGCCTTCAACGAGATCCATCCGGACTACTATCAGATTCCGGTCGCCGACCGCGAAGCGCTGATGCGTGATGATTCGCACGACGACGAGGACGATCACGTCTCCGCGCGTCGCGATGACGAGGATGGCGATCACGTCGACGACGAGGAAGACGCCGTCGAAGAAGAACTGGCGCGCCGCAAGCGCCGCCTGATGCGCAAGTACAAGATCCAGGAAGTGATCCGCCGCCGGCAGATCATGCTGGTCCAGGTGGTCAAGGAAGAGCGCGGCAACAAGGGCGCTGCGCTCACCACCTACTTGTCGCTGGCCGGCCGCTATGGCGTCCTGATGCCCAACACCGCCCGTGGCGGCGGCATCAGCCGCAAGATCACCACGGTCACTGACCGCAAGCGCCTCAAGAGCGTCGTTCAGAGCCTGGATGTGCCGCAGGGCATGGGCCTGATCATCCGCACGGCCGGCGCCAAGCGCACCAAGGCTGAGGTCAAGCGCGACTACGACTACCTGCTGCGCCTGTGGGAAAACATCCGCGAGACCACGCTGCACTCGGTGGCGCCTGCGCTGATCTACGAGGAAGAAGACCTCGTCAAACGCGCCATCCGCGACATGTACGACAAGGAGCTGGAAGGCATCTGGGTCGAGGGTGAAGCGGGCTTCAAGGAAGCGCGCGACTTCATGCGCATGCTCATGCCCAGCCAGGCCAAGAAGGTCTTCCACTACCGCGATCCGGCGCCGCTGTTCGTTAAGCACCGCATCGAGGATCACCTGGCGCAGATCTATTCGCCGGTCGTTCCCCTGCGATCGGGCGGCTATCTGGTGATCAACCAGACCGAAGCCCTGGTCGCCATCGACGTCAACTCGGGCAAGGCGACGCGCGAGCGCAACATCGAAGCGACCGCGCTGAAGACCAATACCGAAGCCGCCGAGGAAGCCGCTCGTCAGTTGCGCCTGCGCGACCTGGCCGGCCTGATCGTCATCGACTTCATCGACATGGATGAAGGCAAGAACAACCGCGCCGTCGAGAAGGTCCTGAAGGACGCTCTTAAGGACGATCGCGCCCGCATCCAGATGGGCAAGATCAGCGGTTTTGGCCTGATGGAAATCAGCCGCCAGCGTCGCCGCACCGGCGTGCTGGAAGGCACCACCCACGTCTGCGAACACTGCGAAGGCACCGGCCGGGTTCGCTCGGTCGAATCCAGCGCCCTGGCCGCCCTGCGGGCCGTCGAGGTCGAGGCCCTGAAGGGCAGCGGCGCGATCACCCTGAAGGTGTCGCGCGCGGTCGGCATCTACATCCTCAACGAGAAGCGCGCCTATCTGGTGCGCCTGCAGCAGACCCACGGCCTGTTCGTGACGGTGCTGGTCGACGAGAGCCTGCACGCCGCCGAGAACGAGATCGAGCGCACCGAGCTTGGCGAACGTATCGCCATCGCCCCGCCGCCCGTGTCGGATGACGACTTCGAAGACGAGGTCTATGACGACGAGGACGAAGACGAGGACGAAGAAATCTTCGACGACGAGGCCGTCGAACGCGAAGATTCCGATGACGACGCGCCGGCCGTCCGCGCCGCCCCGCGCGGCAAGCCGCGCGCCGAAGCTGCGGAAGACGAAGGCGATCGCAATCGCAAGCGCAAGCGCCGCCGTCGCGGACGGCGCGATGACGCCGACGCCGCGCCTGAGGGCGAGGTCGAGGCTATCGACGACGTCGAAGGCGACGAGGACGGAGATGCCGATCGCGGCGACTTCGCCGTCGAAGGCGAGGACGAGGAAGCCCGCCGCCGCCGTCGCCGTCGCGGACGCCGTGGCGGCCGCCGTGGCGGTCGCGAGGACGGTGATCGTCCGACCGACGCCTTCGTCTGGATCCGCCCCCGTGTCCCGTTCGGCGAAAGCGCCTTTGCCTGGCACGATCCGGCCGCTCTGGATGGTCGTGGCGGTGAACAGCGCCGTCCTGCGCCCGAACAGTCCGCGCCTGCGCCGCAAGCCGAGCGACCGGAACGTGCTGAGCGTCCCGAACGGGCCGAGCGCGGTGATCGCTCGGAAGGCCGTTCCAGCCGTAACCGTGGCCGCGGTCGTGGCGAGCGTGAAGCGCGCCCCGCACCGGTCGAAGCCTTGGCCGAGGCCGAATTGCCGCCCATCCCCACGGTTGTGGCTGAAGCTCCGCCCAGCGACATCTGGGTCGAACTGCCGGCGCCAGGCGACGAAGCCCCCAAGAAGGCCCGCCGTCCCCGCACGCGCGGTCGCAAGGGCGATGCTCCGGCCGCTGAAGCCGTGATCGAGTCCGCCGCCGATGAAGCGGCCGCCCCCGAGGTGGTCGCCGAACCGGTCGCGGTCGAGGCGCCTGACGAGATCGTGGCCGAAGCGCCCATCGCCCCCGCCCCCGCCCCCATTGCGGCGCCTGCGCCGCAACCTGCCCCCGAGCCTGAACCGGTCGCGGAAAAGGTTCTTGAGCCGGCGGAGCCTGATCCGGCTGAGATCACCGCGCCCCCCGTCAAGCCGCGCGGCGGCTGGTGGCGCCGGGGCTGATGAAAGATCGTGGACGGTCGGGCACTGGTCCGGCCGTCCACGACGCCCATATAGCGAGTGACGCGGAACGACAGCGGTGGTTCACAGGCCGCCAAATTCCACGCTACACTCGCCTCAATCGCGGGGGCGCGACTGGAGACGTTGAATGACCTCCCGCATGCTGTGGGCTGAAAAGAGGTTGCGCGCCTTCTGCTCCGTGACGGTGGTCGCGGCTTTGAGCCTTTCTGCTGCGACGCCGGCCGCCGCCCAGGAAGGCCCGTCGTTGATCCGCGACACCGAAATCGAAGAAATCCTGCATCGCGACGCCGACCCCCTGTTCGAGGCGGCGGGCCTGGATTCCAAGACCGTGCGCATCCTGCTGGTCGGCGACAAGTCGCTGAACGCCTTCGCGACCCAGGGCCTGATGATGGGCCTCAATACCGGCCTGATCCTGCAGACCGAAACCCCCAACCAGCTCAAGGGCGTCATCGCCCACGAAACCGGGCACCTTGCGGGCGGGCACCCTATCCGCTCGGCGGAGATGATGCGCGCGGGCCTCAAGCCCATGATCCTGACCATGGGTCTGGGCGTGCTGGCGGCCCTGGCGGGCGCGCCCGACGCAGGTGCGGTGCTGTTGGGCAACGCTTCGTATTTCGGGACGCTTGGTGCGCTAGGCTACAGCCGCGACCAGGAATCCCGCGCTGACCAGGCCGCCGCCGGCTTCTTGGAAGCTACGGGTCAATCGGGGCGCGGCCTCGTCGAGTTCTTTGACAACTTCCGCTATCAGGAAGTTTTCGATCAGGCTCGGCGCTTCGCCTATTTCCGCAGCCACCCGTTGTCGTCGGAGCGGATCGAGACCCTGCGCAGCCGGGTCGAACGCCAGTCGCACTATGACGCCGTCGACAGCCCAGCCGACCTGGCTGAACACCAGATCATGCGCGCCAAGCTGGAAGGCTTCCTCAATCCGCAAGTCGCGTTGATGAAGTACAAGGAAAACGACAACAGCTTCCCGGCGCGTTACGCACGGTCCATTGCCTACTACCAGATGAAGGAGCCCGATCGGGCCTTGAAGCTGATCGAAGGCCTGCTCGTCGACAACGCCGACAACCCCTATCTGTGGGAGTTGAAGGGGCAAATCCTGTTCGAGTTCAACCGCGTCGAACAGGCCGAGGAACCCCAGCGGCGATCCGTGGCGCTCAAGCCTGACGCGCCGCTGCTGCGCATCAATCTTGGCCAGACCCTGATCAACCAGAAAGAGCCCGCCAAGGTCGAGGAAGGCGTGCGTGAACTCAAACGCGCCTTGCGCAACGATAGCGACAACGCTGTAACCTGGCGTCTGCTGGCCCAGGCCTATGACAAGCAGGGCAAGGACGGCGACGCCCGACTGGCCACGGCAGAGCAGTACTTCTCCATGGGCGCGCCCCAGGAAGCCCGCGTCTTCGCTATGCGTGCCCGCGAACTCCTGACCAAGGACACGCCTGAATGGCGGCGCGCCACCGACATCGTCCTGGCATCGCGCCCCAGCAACCAGGACCTCAAGGATTTGGCCAAGGAAGGCGCGACCCAGTCCGTCTTTCGCCGCTGATCCCCCACTCTGATTTCGAGACCCTCATGACCCTGTCCCGCCGCGCCGGCGCCTTCGCCGCTTCGCTCGCCCTGTCGGGCCTGCTCCTGGGCGCCTGCGCGCCAGCCAAGGCCGACAAGGAATTTGGCGACAGGGTGCGCGCCTACCTGCTGGAGCACCCCGAGGTGCTTCTGGAGGTCAGCGCAAAGCTGGAACAGAAGCAGGCGGTCAAGACGGCGGAGGCCGGTCGCAAGGCCATCGGCCAGTATCGCCAGGCGATCGAGCGAGACCCGCGCGACTTCGTGGCCAATCCCAACGGGTCGGTCACCGTCACCGAGTTCTTCGACTACAAGTGCGGCTATTGCCGGGTAGCCGCCCCCGAGGTGCTCAAGCTGATCGCCGAAAATCCGGACGTGCGATTTGTGTTCAAGGATTTCGTGATCTTTGGCCGCGATTCCGAAGCCGCAGCACGACTGATGCTGGGCGCCAAGGAACAGGGCAAGACGCTGCAACTGCACCGGGCGCTGATGGCCGAGAAGAGCCTGGACGAGGCCGGCGCCTACCGAATCGCGGCAGGGCTCGGCATTGATGTCGCCAAGGCCCGCGCTGCGGGCGCCTCAGCCGCGGTGACCCAGCATCTGGCCGACACCCATGGCCTGGCCCAGTCGCTGGCTATCGAAGGCACGCCCGTCTACATCGTCGGCGACACGGTTATCCCCGGCGCGGACATGCAGGCCCTGAAACTGGCGATCGCCAAGACCCAGGCCGCAGCGGCGCTCAAGAAGAGCTAGATCAGCCCCGCCAGAGGCGAGCTGGGATCGGCGTACATCCGCTTGGGCATCCGGCCCGCGAGATAGGCTTCCCGGCCGGCGATGACCGCATGCTTCATCGCGCGCGCCATGCGGATTGGATCCTTGGCCTCGGCGATGGCGGTGTTCATCAGGATGGCGTCGCAGCCCAGTTCCATGCCGATCGCGGCGTCAGAGGCCGTGCCGACTCCGGCGTCGACCAGCACCGGCACGCCGGCGTTCTCGATGATGATCCGCAGGTTGACCCGGTTCTGGATGCCGAGACCCGAGCCGATCGGCGCACCCAGCGGCATGATCGCCACGGCGCCGGCCTCTTCCAGTTTGCGGCAATAGACGGGATCATCCGAGCAATAGACCATCACCTGGAAGCCTTCGGCGACCAGCAGCTTCAGCGACCTCAGGGTCTCTTCCATGTCGGGATAGAGGGTCTTGGGATCGGACAGCACTTCCAGCTTCACCAGGTCCCAGCCGCCGGCCTCACGGGCCAGGCGCAGCGTCCGCACAGCGTCCTCGCCGGTGAAACACCCCGCTGTGTTCGGCAGGTAGGTGAAGCGGTCCTGTTTGATGTAGTCCACCAGCAGCGGCTGGGTGGGATCTGTCAGATTTACGCGGCGCACGGCCACGGTGACGATCTCGGCTCCGGCCGCCTCGGCGGCGGCGGCGTTGGTCGCATAGTCCTTATACTTGCCGGTGCCGACAATCAGGCGCGAGGTGAAGGTGCGGCCGGCGACTGTCCAGCTATCGTCGGACGTCAGGGCGGAGTCGGGGGAAACATGCGCGTTCATGCGGCTGGTTTACGCCCCGTCAGGCGCGGTTTCAAACCTCGAGGTCAGCCGCCACCGATAAATGTGACGATCTCGATGCGGTCGCCATCGGCCAGCGCCGTTTCGGCATAGGTCGAGCGCGGCACGATCTCCAGATTGCGTTCCACGGCCACCTTTCGCGAGTCGAGACCCAGCGCTGCGACCAGATCGGCGACGCTGGAAACCCCGGAGATCTCCCGTTCGTCCCCATTCAGCAAAAGCTTCATCTCACCTCCTGAGCGAGCGCTGCTTGTGACCCGGCAGAACCGGCTATACAAGACCATCGGAATCGACGGCGGAGCCGAATGGTAAACCCGATCCATGTGCTGAGCGGCCCCAATCTCAACTTGTTGGGAACGCGTGAGCCCGAGATCTATGGCAAGGACACGCTGGACGATGTCCGGGCGCGTTGCGATGCGCGTGCGGCTTTGCACGGCCATTCGGTGGTCTTCCGGCAATCCAACCATGAGGGCCAGCTTATCGACTGGGTGCAGGAGGCGCGTGTGTCTGCCTCCGCCCTGATCATCAACCCGGCAGGCTACGGCCACACCTCGATCGCCTTGTTGGACGCGCTCAAGACCTTGAGCATTCCGGTGATCGAGTGCCACCTGTCCAACCCGGCGGCGCGGGAGGAATTCCGTCGCCATACGTATGTCTCGCTGGCGGCCACAGGGATCGTCTCCGGTTTCGGCGCGGCGAGTTATGAACTGGCGATCCAGGCCGCTATCGGCCTGATCGGCGCGAACTAGGTCCAGCCCGCCGGCGTTCAGTCGCTGCGAGCCAAGAGAACAAGGTAGCTTCAATGTCCAATCCCAAGGCTTCCGCCGATCCGGTCGAGACTCCGTCGATCGACGCCCGCCTGGTCCGCAAACTCGCGGACATCCTGAAGGACACCGGCCTGAGCGAAATTGAGGTCGAGCATGCCGGCCTGAAGATCCGCGTGGCCCGTGAACTGACCGTGGCCGCCACTGCCACCACCTATGTTCAGGCCCCGCAGGCCTATGCGCCCCAGGCCGCGCCGATGCCGGCCGCCGCGCCGGTCGCTGAAACCGCTGTCCCGGCCGCCCGCGCCGCTGGCGATCTGGTCAAGTCGCCGATGGTCGGCACTGTCTACATGTCGCCCCAGCCGGGCGCGGACGCCTTCATCAAGGTCGGCGACACCGTCGCGGCCGGCCAGACCCTGCTGATCGTCGAGGCCATGAAAACGATGAACCCGATCGCGGCCCCCAAGGCCGGCAAGGTCGTCGAGATTCTCGTCGGTGACTCTCAGCCGGTCGAGTTCGGCGAGCCCCTCGTCGTCATCGAGTAACGATCATGTTTGACAAGATCCTGATCGCGAACCGGGGCGAGATTGCGCTCCGGGTTCATCGTGCCTGCAAGGAAATGGGCATCGCCACCGTGGCGGTCCACTCCGAGGCCGACTCCAACTCGATGTGGGTGCGCCTGGCCGACGAAAGTGTCTGCATCGGCCCAGCTCCCGCCGCCAAGAGCTACCTGAACATCCCGTCGATTATCGCCGCGTGCGAGATTACCGGCGCCCAGGCGGTTCACCCTGGCTACGGCTTCCTGTCGGAAAACGCCCGCTTCGCCGAAATCGTCGGCGCCCACGGCTTCACATTCATCGGCCCCAAGCCCGAGCACATCCGGCTCATGGGCGACAAGATTACTGCCAAACAGGCCGTGAAGGACGCGGGTATTCCGGTGGTTCCCGGTTCGGATGGCGGCCTCGCCACCGAGGAAGAAGCCTTTGCGGCCGCGGACATCATCGGCTTTCCTGTCCTGATCAAGGCCGCCTCTGGCGGCGGCGGTCGCGGCATGAAGGTCGCCCAGACGCGCGAGGATCTGGCCGAGGCGGTTTCGACCGCCCGCGCGGAAGCCCGCGCAGCCTTCGGCGACGACACGGTCTATATGGAGCGCTACCTCCAGAAGCCGCGCCATATCGAGATTCAGGTCATCGCCGACAGCCATGGCAATGTCGTGCATCTGGGCGAACGTGACTGCTCGCTGCAGCGTCGCCACCAGAAGGTGCTGGAAGAGGCCCCCTCGCCCGCCCTCGGCGCGGCCGATCGCGCCAAGATCGGCAAGATCGTCGTCGATGCGGTCAAGGCCATTGGCTATCTCGGCGTCGGCACCATCGAGTTCCTGTGGGAGAACGGCGAGTTCTTCTTCATCGAGATGAACACCCGCCTGCAGGTCGAACACCCGGTCACGGAAGCCATCACCGGCATTGACCTGGTGCGTGAACAGATCCGCATCGCCGCTGGTCTGCCGCTGTCCTTCACCCAGGCCGAAGTGGTTTTCGAAGGCCACGCCATTGAGTGCCGGATCAACGCCGAGAACGCGCGAACCTTCACACCATCGCCCGGCACGATCACCGACTTCCACGCTCCGGGCGGGCTGGGCGTTCGCCTGGATTCGGCGATCTATACCGGCTATGCGATTCCGCCTTACTACGACAGCCTGATCGGCAAGCTGATCGTCCACGGCCGCGACCGTCAGGAGTGCATCGCGCGCCTGAAGCGTTGCCTGGGCGAGATGGTCGTCGGCGGCATCGAAACCACGATCCCGCTGTTCCAGGACCTGCTGGTTCAGCCCGACATCTTGGCCGGCGACTACGACATCCATTGGCTCGAGCGCTGGATCAAGGCGCAGGGCTAGGGCTGGCGGGGGCGCGCATGGACGCCTTCACGGTCGATGATCTAATCCGTTGTTACGAGCGCGGCGTCTTTCCGATGGCCGATGCGCGGCATGACGAAAGCATCTTCCTGATCGATCCCGAGCGACGGGGTGTGTTGCCGCTGGATAGCGTGCACATGCCCCGTCGGCTCGCGCGTACCGTTCGTTCCGACATCTTTCAGGTTCGGATCGACAGCGCCTTTAACGCCGTCGTCGAGGCCTGCGCGACGTCTCGTCCAGGCCGACTGGAAACCTGGATCAACGCGCCGATCCAGCAGTTGTATGGCGAACTCTTCGCGCGGGGTCTGGCCCATTCTGTCGAATGCTGGCGAGACGGCCAGATGGTCGGTGGCCTCTACGGCGTGTCGCTGGGCGCGGCGTTCTTCGGCGAGAGCATGTTCTCCACCGAGCGCGACGCTAGCAAGGTGGCGCTGGCCCATCTGGTGGCGCGACTAAAGGTCGGCGACTATCGGCTACTCGACACCCAGTTCATCACCGATCATCTGCTGCAGTTTGGCGCCGTCGAAATCTCACGCGCCGACTATCGGCGTCGTCTGGTCAAGGCCTGGCCGGCCCAGGCCGATTTCTACCGCTTCTCGGCCGGCGCGACGGGCGCCGACGTTTTGCAGGCGATCAACCAGGCATCATAGACCGGATGCTGCAGCGGGTTCATGCCCGGCGAATTGGCGTACATCCAGCCCTTGTAGACCTGACGTCCCGGAGGGGCGACCCGTCCGGCCACGGCTTTGGGCTGGGTGTCGACCATCACATAGGCCGTCGACTCAGGCGCGACCTCGTCAGAAGCCGAGGTTTCGCAAGCCCGAACGGTGAAGATCAGGGTCTTGTAGCGAATGGGCTGACCGACGGGCGCCTCGAAGCGCATCGTCTCGGTCGTTACCTTGTCCAGCGCCTGTATGATGGCGACCGACGAGCGCCCACGCTTGGCAGGTTCAGCAGGTTTGGCGGGTGTGACCGCCCTCGTGGTGGCGGGTTTGGCGACCGGTTGCTCGAACTGGGGATCGGGCTGTGGCGCAGGAACGGCCACACGCGGCTGGGGCGCATCCGGGGTCGGCGCGACTGGAGCCGCCGGCGCTTGCAGGGCGACCGGCGCGCTCGACTGACGCGCGGATGCTACGCCGACCGTCGTCAGGCCGATGGCCAGCACTGACGCGCCAAGGATTGCTCCGCGCCGCATCGGGCCTATTCCGGCTTCCAGGGCTGATAGTCGCTGGTCGCCACGGCCCGCTGGCCGCCACGGGACAGAGAGCCCTTCGGACGCCAGGCGTGAACCGTGCCGGTCAGGTTGGGAATGTGATCCTTTTCCCAGCTGCGGCGGGGCAGCGGGTTCGTGGTCGGCGGCTCGTCGAACGTATAGTGCAGCCAACCGCTCCACTCGGCCGGAACCTTCGAGGCCTCGGCGTAGCCGTCGTAGATCACCCAGCGGCGCTTGTGAGCGTCATAGCTGTCGCTCGCGTCGCGGGCTTCAAAGTATCGGTTGCCAAAATCGTCCATGCCCACGAACACGCCGCGACGGCCAATGTGGAACCGCTGACCCAGGGTCGCGCCGTTCCACCACGTGAAGATCGCTTTCAGCACTACGTTTGCACCCGAATTTGCAAGGACTTCCATGTCGCGACGAACGCGACGAAGCGGCCAGACTATAGGGCGGCCAGCCCGTAGCGTCCAGCATGTGACCCGCCCGCTAAAATTCAACATCTTGTGGACCGTATGGCCTCCGCCCCCAACATCTATTGAAGGGCGTCTGCCTGCGATCTAGATTGGGTCTCTCTTGGCGCCCAGCCGCGGAATCGCCCATGCGTAGTCAGTCCGGATATGTCGATCAGCCCCTCCGGGCGGAACGACGCGACCTTGAGCGCAGCAACGCGATCGTCGAGGTCCTGGCCCCGTCGACCTGGACCGATGCGCGAGTTGAGGCCTGGCTGGACTGGGCCGGCGAGCCGATTGATCGCGACGCTCCGCTGGGCGGCGGTCCCGCCCGATATGCTGACCGCTTGGCCAAGCTCGGGCTGGCCAAGGGTCTGTTCGCGGACGCGGCCGACGCCGGGGCATTCCAAGACGCGCTGCTGGCGACGATGCTAAGCGGCGTCGCCACGCCGACCAAGGCGGTTCAGCCTCTGGACCTCTTGCCCGACATCGCGGAAATCGAGTTCCGACAGGTTGCTGAAGATGAGCTGGGGCGCCGGCGAAGCCACGCGCTGTCCCGCAAGGCCGCCGCTCGTCTGGATGCCGCCCTCGCCCAGGTCGGTGACGCCGTCCAACGTTGCCACGGCGACGCTCGGGCTTGCGCAGATCCGCGCAAGAACAGCGCCCTGGCGCGCGCCGCCCGGCGCGCCCGGGATCTCGGCGCCGATGACCGGATGATCTCGGACGCCATTGCGCTTGTCGGCGCGGCCCGGACGCCCCTGGTCGACAGCATCCCTCAGCCAGCGACCCTCATGGTCGCCTCGGGTTCCCGGGCGACAGTTTCGGCTGGGGACGACAACGCCAGCTTCGCCGCCCAGGTCGGCTGGGAAACCAGCGCCCTCACCCTGACCTTGTCGCTGGAAGACGCAGAAGCGTTGTCCAGGGGGGCTGCAGTCGGAGCAGCTATCGACGCCTCCGCGTTTCAAGCCGACGAGGCCTTCGACATACAGGGCTTCACCTACGCCGTGCACATCTGGGCGACTGCGCTTGAGATCGAGCGCGGCGATCGCCCCGCCTTGCTGGGCCTGGCCGGCGTTGGCGACTGGCTGTTGGCCCAAGGGCTTTCGCTGGCGAGCAGCGATGGCCGGGACGGCGCCGCAGCGCTATGGGCCCTGACCGTCGGCTCGGCCCTGGCCGCCAGCGCAGAAGCCGCCGCGAGCCTGGGCGCCGAGCCCGCCTTTGCTCAGGATCGACAGGTCGTGTTGCGCAGCCTAGCCGAACGTCGGGTGCGCGCCGCCGCGCTCCGCTCGCCGTTGGCCTCGGAAGCCGCAACGGCCCTGGCCATGGCTCATGGTCTGGCCAAGAAGCACGGCCTACGGTCGTGCGCCCTGGTCGCCGCCTTCGAGGATCCGGAAGCCGCTCTGCGGCTTGGCGGCCGACCGATGGGCTGGGCCGGTGTCGCCGCGCCCGTGTCGGCGATCCAGACGGCCGATGGCCTCCTGGTGCCTTCGTTCAGTGCGGCGGCGTTCGACTGTCTTTCCGGCGCGAAGGCCGAGATCGACGCCGCCCGCCGTCATGCGCTGGGCCATGGCTCGCTGATCGACTCGCCCGCCATCGATCATGGCATCCTGCAAGCGCGCGGTTTCACTGCGCACGAGATCGAACAGGTCGAGGACGCGCTGCGCTCGTGCGGGGGCCTGCGTCAGGCTTTCGCTCCGGCGGTTGTCGGCGCGGGCTTCCTCGGCGATGTGCTGGGCGCGCCCTCGCGGGCCATGGCGCAGGCGGATTTCGACACCCTGGCCTTCGCCGGCTTCTCGCCCGCCGAAATCCTCGCCGCCGAACACCATGCGCTTGGGACCGGCCTGCTCTCGGATTGCGAGGCCCTCAGCGCAGAAGTCCGGGCCGTGTTTCTCTCGGCGGAGGCGCCGGTCCTGGCCGACCGGCTGGCCATGGTCGCCGCCGTGGAGACTTTCGGCTGCCTGCCGGTCCCGGTCGTCCTGCATCTGCCGTTCGACGCGCGGCCAGTCGACGGCGCACGACTTCAGGCCGCCGCCGCTCGCGCCGGAGTGCGGGCTTTGCGCCTGCACCGCGCCGCGCCCCCTGCCGACTTCCGTCTCGACCTGCCTGAGGAGCCCGTCGAGGCGCCGCGCCAGCCAACGCGTGATCCGATCGTCACCGAGCGGATCGTCGAGAAGATTGTCGAGCGCGACCGCTCGCGTCGCAAGCTCCCGGATCGCCGCAAGGGTTACATCCAGAAAGCGGCGGTCGGCGGCCACAAGGTCTACCTGCACACCGGCGAATACGATGACGGCGAGGTCGGCGAGATCTTCATCGACATGCACAAGGAAGGCGCCGCCTTCCGCAGCCTGATGAACAATTTCGCTATCGCGGTGTCTCTGGGCCTGCAGCACGGTGTGCCGCTGGACG
Organism: Caulobacter sp. ErkDOM-E; assembly: GCF_048541895.1. Lineage (GTDB taxonomy): Bacteria > Pseudomonadota > Alphaproteobacteria > Caulobacterales > Caulobacteraceae > Caulobacter. The sequence goes on from NZ_CP183331.1 coordinate 2,133,754, forward strand.
AGTTCGTCGACGCCTTCGTCTTCACGCGTTTTGAACCGGCCGGCCCCGTGACGGGCAACGACTCAATCAAGTCGGCGACCTCGATCCTCGACTACGTGTTCCGCGAGCTGGGCGTCTCGTATCTGGGCCGCGACGATCTGGCCAACGCCGATCCGCAGGAGTTCAACGCCGACGGCCTGGGCCACGGCAAGGCCGATGCGCCCGACCTCGAGTCCGAGCCCCTGCCCGCCAGCAAGTTCATCTCCAAGGGCTTCTCGCGCGGCGCCGCCACCGACAATCTGGTGTTCCTACCGTTTGGCGGCCGCAAGGCCGAAGAGGCCGGACGGGCCGCCAGCAGCGAAGCCGACTTCTGCCCGGCGTGCGGCGACATCGCGTTGACCCAGCGCGGCGCCATCACCGTCTGCGACAGCTGCGGGGCGCAATCCAATCGCTCGGAGCCGGCGACCTGAGCCCGCCCATTTGGGCTTGTTCGTTTGGCCTTAAGGTTGCTGGGCCATTGTCCTTGCGTCGATAGTCGCCAGGATGCGTTTCAGAATGACACCGATCGCCCGCCTCGCCGCCCTGGTCCTGAGCGCCGCCGCCTTGGCGAGCGCCGCGCCGGCCATGGCCCAGAACGCTGGTCAGATCGCCCGTGTCCGTGGCGGCGCCAACTGCCCCGGCTGCAATCTCTTTCAGGCCGATCTGTCGAACCTGACCCTGCGCGGCGTCAATCTGTCGAAGGCTCGACTGCGCCAGGCCGATCTCACGACCGTGGTCATGAACCGGGCCAGCTTCGCCGGCGGCGACCTGCGCGACGTCAACGCCTATGGCGGCGTGTTCGGCCGCGCCAGCTTCGCCCGGGCCGATCTGACCCATGCCAGCTTCGTGGGGGCCTTCCTCGAAGGCGCCAATTTCGCCGGAGCCAATCTGACCGGCGTGAACTTTTCGGGCGCGGAAATGGACCGCGCCAAAGGCCTGTCCCAGGGCCAGCTGAACCGGGCCTGCGGCGACGATTCCACCCGTTTGCCGCGTGGTCTTTCCATCCCCGGTTGCCGTTAAGTTGCTGTCATTACCGCGATTTAAGTGGCGCCGGGGCGCTCGGGGCCCCAAATCGTAACTCATGCAGTCGCGTATTGGCTGGTAGGAGATTTCGATGTCCCGCATGGGCGTTTCACTCGCGGTTCTGACGCTGGCCCTCACGGCCCTGGCCGGACAGGCCCAGGCCGGTCCCGAGGACAAGGACGTCGCCCGTCTGGTGTCGTTCGGCGGCATGTGCGTCAGCTGCGAGCTGTCGGGCCGCAAGCTGACCGGCGCCAAGTTCAGCGGCGCCAATTTCGCCAAGGCCATCCTGATCGGCTCAGACCTGCGCGGCGCGGCCTTCTACGGCTCCAATTTCCAGGGCGCTGACTTGACCCGGTCGGACATGCGCGGGGCCGAGATGCGCGGCGCCAACTTCCAGAACGCCATTTTCAGCGACGCCCGCATGTCCGGCATCGAGAGCAGCGGCGCCAACTTCCAGAACGCCAGCCTGCTGCGGGCCGATCTGTCGTCGTCCGAGCTGAACGCCGCCAACATGATCGGGGCCAACCTCAACAAGGCCAACCTCAGCAACGCCGAGCTGGGCGGCGCCAATCTGGCCAACGTCAACGGCCGCGACGCCACCTTCCGCAACGCCGAGCTCAACGCCGCCAACCTGTCGGGCGGCCGCTTCGACGGGGCCGACTTCCGCAACGCCGAGTTCACGGGCGCCGCCCTGCGCGGGGCCACGTTCCACGGCGCCGACTTCCGGGGCGCTGACCTCTCCAACGCCATGCTGGGCGGGGCCGATCTGTCGGGCGCCAGGGGCCTGGACCAGGACCAGCTGGACGAGACCTGCGGCGACGGCTCCACCCGCCTGCCCCGCGGCCTGACGCTGCGGTCCTGCCATGGCGACCCCCGCCAGATCCGGGTGATCGTCGACTTCAAGCGCGCCCAGGCCGAGGCCGCCCGCGCCCAGGCCGAGGCCGAGAAGGCCGCATCCGCCTGGGCCGCGCCCCGGCCGCCCAAGCCGCCTGCGCCGCCCAAACCGCCGAAATACTGAGCTCGACGCGACCCTGAGAACTTCAAAGGCCCCGGTTGCGAAACCGGGGCCTTTTTCTGTTCGCTCTACACCTTGATCGCCTACACCTTGATGGGCGGCGCCGAGCGGATGTGCAGTTCCTTGTACTGGCGCTCTGCGGCCTCGGCCGGGGCGTTCATCAGCAGGTCCTGGCCCTGCTGGTTCAGCGGGAAGGCGATGACCTCGCGGATGGCGACCTGCTCGGCCAGCAGCATGACGATCCGGTCGATGCCGGGCGCCAGGCCCCCGTGCGGCGGGGCCCCGAAGCGGAAGGCGTTCAGCATGCCGCCAAACTGCTCTTCCACCACCTCGGCGCCATAGCCGGCCACTTCGAAGGCCTTGAGCATGATCTCGGGCTTGTGGTTCCGGATCGCGCCCGAGCACAGCTCATAGCCGTTGCAGACGATGTCGTACTGATAGGCGCGGATGGTCAGCGGATCCTGGGTCTCCAGGGCCTCCAGACCGCCCTGCGGCATCGAGAACGGATTGTGCGAGAAGTCGACGCGCTTTTCGTCCTCGTTCCACTCGAACATCGGGAAGTCGACGATCCAGCAGAACTTGAACTGGTTCTCATCCACCAGCTTCAGCTCGGTGCCGACGCGGGTGCGGGCCAGGCCTGCGAACTTGGCGAACACGGCCGGGTCGCCGGCCACGAAGAAGGCGGCGTCGCCCTTGCCCAGGCCCACCGACTCCATCAGCGCCTGCGTCGGCTCGCCCAGGTTCTTGGCGATCGGGCCGCCCCAGGCGCCCAGATCCTCGGACCAGAACACATAGCCCAGGCCCGGCTGGCCTTCGCCCTGGGCCCAGCTGTTCATGCGGTCGCAGAACGCCCGCGAACCCCCGGTCGGCGCGGGGATGGCCCACACCCGGTTCTTCGGGTCAGCGCCCAGGATCTTGGCGAACAGGCCAAAGCCGCCGTCACGGAAGTGCTCGGAGACGTCGGCCATCTTGATCGGGTTGCGGGTGTCGGGCTTGTCGCTGCCGTACCACTTCATCGACTGGGCGTAGGTCAGACGCTCGAAGCCGGCATGCTCCAGCGTCGCGCCGAAATCGTTGGTGAAGGTGTGCGTACCCGAGATCGGCGACACCGGCTTGCCGCCCGAGAATTCCTCGAACACGCCGTGCATCACCGGCTCGATGGCCGCGAACACGTCTTCCTGCGTCACAAAGCTCATCTCGATGTCGAGCTGGTAGAATTCCAGCGAGCGGTCGGCGCGCAGGTCTTCGTCGCGGAAGCAGGGGGCGATCTGGAAATAGCGGTCAAAGCCGGAAACCATCAGCAGCTGCTTGAACTGCTGCGGGGCCTGGGGCAGCGCATAGAACTTGCCCGGATGCAGACGCGACGGCACCAGGAAGTCGCGCGCGCCTTCCGGCGACGAGGCCGTCAGGATCGGGGTCTGGTACTCCAGGAAGCCCTGCTCGACCATGCGGTGACGGATCGAGTGGATCACCTTGGAGCGCAGCACGATGTTCTTGTGCAGGGTCTCGCGGCGCAGATCCAGATAGCGGTGCTTGAGGCGGATCTCTTCGGGATAGTCCGGCTCGCCAAACACCGGCAGCGGCAGCTCGGCGGCTTCCGACAGCACTTCCACGGCGGTGACGTGGATCTCGATCGCGCCGGTCGGCAGGTTGGGGTTCACGGCCGCCGCGTCGCGGGCCAGCACCTTGCCGTCCACCTTGATCACGCTCTCGGCGCGCAGGCGCTCGACGATGTCAAAGCCCGGGGTCTCGGGGTGCAGCACCAGCTGGGTCAGGCCGTAATGGTCGCGCAGGTCGATGAAGACCAGGCCGCCGTGGTCGCGCTTGCGGTGGATCCAGCCCGACACGCGGACATTGGCGTCTGTGTCGCTAGCCCGAAGGGCGCCGCAGGTGTGGGTGCGGTAGGCGTGCATCGTGGTCATGACAAAGTCTTCGAAAATCGCGGGAACGCGTTGATTTGCAAGGCGCGGAAAGGCGCATGGGGGGGCGTGGATGTCAAGGATTCTGCACCTGAAACTCCCTTCCCCCTTCGATGGGGGAAGGGTTGGGGATGGGGGTGACAGAGGTCCAGGATGGGGCGCGGCCTGCGTGCAATCGTCCGGCGGCGCCACCCCCAACCCCGCCCTTCCCCCATCCAAGGGGGAAGGGAGAAGACATGCCTTCACACCCCCGCGCTTTCGCTGCGATGGCGATGGAAAGGGTCGCGGAGCGTCCGGACCACGTCCGGAGGAAAATAGAATAACCGTTTCGACGAAGCCGAGCGCTCCGCGTGGTCGTTATCCATCAGCGTCCCGGCGGGTGGCCCAGTTGGGGCCTTACCGGAACCCGGACGCCTCGGTTTCCCGAAGTCCCGAAGGTCGGGGGGCGTGGGGCCAATCCTGACCAACACTCGCCTTGATCCCCATCCACGCCGACGGCGGGCGGGTCCTGCAACGCCAGGATCCCCGGACCGGTCGAGTATCCCCCTCGACCCCAGCCCCGCTCGATCACCCCCCGCCGCCGCAATGGTCGCTGGCCTTGCGCCCTTTCCTCGCGACGAGGTGGGACAAGAATACGGGAGGTTTCAGCGCGTCTGACGGGCGCGCTCGCTTTATTTGGAGGGCGTTGATCAGGCTGAGCTTTCTCCCGAAAGCCAAGGGGATCGGTCGCAGTCTATCCCCGCACTTGCCCCCTACGGGCTGCTTCGCAGCCGTCTTCCCCCGGAGGGGGAAGATGAGGTCGCCGCGCTTCATCTTCCCCCTGAAAGGGGGAGGACGACCGCGTAGCGGTCAGGAGGGGGCCAGCGGCGTCGGCAGGGAAACCCCCGCCCCCTCCTCCCGCATCCGGTAGGCCATCACCGCCGTGCGCCCCAGGCTCTCGACCAGCCGCCAGTTGACAATGGCCCCGACCGGCGCGCCGACCACGGGCAGCAGCTGGGCCATCTTCGCCAGGTCGATATGGTCGCGATACTGCTGCTGGAAGGCCCGCCAGTCGAAGGCCTCCAGCGTGTCGGGGCGCTCCGCCCGCCGCGCGTCCCAGTCGTCCATGGCCGCCAGCACCCGGGCCCGGTGCGTCGCGTCCGAAAAGGCCAGCTCGAAGATGTGCAGGATATAGAGCCGCTCATCCAGGTCGGTCCCGTCATGGCCGAAAATGGCGGCGATCTCGAACAGCAGCTTGATCTTGAAGCTCATCAGCAGCGGGAAATCGGCCGCCGCCGCCAGAAAGCCCCCAGCCCCGGTGATCCCGCCCTCGACGCTGGCGGTCTTCTTCCAGCCGTCGATGGCCGCGGCGGCTTTCGCGCGCTTCTCGTCCAGGGTCAGGCCGTGCTGCGGCGAGCCGGTGGCGAAGTCGGCCCCGGTCAGGATGCCCCGCGTCAGGCCCTCCATGGCCGTGGTGATCGCGGCGTGGACCTTTTCGGGGATGATCTGGTTGATCTTCACCTGCGCCTTGCGCGCGAGGCCGCCGAGGGGCCCGGCGGGCTTGGTCATGGCGGCGCGCCACGCGGCGAGGTCGGGGGGTGGGTGTTGCATGGGTTAGATATAGGGCCCCCACACCACTCCCCATACCCCCGTCATTCCCGCCCTTGTGGCGGGAACCCCTGTTTCAGCTGGCACGTGAAGCGCCAGCGAAGTGCGCGCGCACTTCGCCCTTCCCGCACGTGCGGCGGACAGAGGGGTTCCCGCCACAAGGGCGGGAATGACGAGAGTATTTTGTTCCTGTATTGTTCGCGCGCTACAAGGAGCAGCCGCCATGGTTCCACGCGAAGCCTGGATCGCGGTCTACATGATGACCGACCACTATCGAGGTACGCTCTACACCGGCGTTACGGGCCAGTTCTTCACGCGCATTGGCCAGCATCGGGAAGGCCAATTGCCCGGCTTCACCCGGCAATATGGCCTCAAGCGTCTGGTCTGGTACGAGATCCACGACCTGATGACCGAGGCGATCCAGCGCGAAACCTCGATCAAGCGCTGGCCGCGCCAGTGGAAGATCAACCTGATCGAACGCGACAATCCCCGGTGGGATGATCTCTACGCCGCCGTCTTTGAATGGACCCCGGTTCCCAGGCAGGTTTGAGCACCGCCCCCCTCCACCGTCATTCCCGCCCTTGTGGCGGGAACCCCTGTTTTAGCTGACACGTGAAGCGCCAGCGAAGTGCGCGCGCACTTCGCCCCTCCCGCACCTGCGGCGGACACAGGGGTTCCCGCCACAAGGGCGGGAATGACGGGAGTATTTGGGGATAAGCTGTCCCCCATGACCGACGCCCAACGCCTCACCTTGGTCCGCGCCCTGCACACGGTGATCTATGTGGTGATGGCCAGCGCCGGGCGACAATATCAGAGGCAGCGAGGTTTCGTCCCCATGCCACCCTCCCAACCCACCGTCATTCCCGCCCTTGTGGCGGGAACCCCTGGTTCAGCTGACACGTGAAGCGCCAGCGAAGTGCGCGCGCACTTCGCCCCTCCCGCACCTGCGGCGGACAGAGGGGTTCCCGCCACAAGGGCGGGAATGACGGGAGTATCTGGGATTAAGCTGCACCCCATGACCGACGCCCAACGCCTGACCCTGGTCCGCGCCCTGCACACGGTGATCTATGTCGTGATGGCCGGCGCCGGGCGGCAATATCAGAGGCAGCGAGGTTTCGTCCCCATGCCACCCTCCCAACCCACCGTCATTCCCGCCCTTGTGGCGGGAACCCCTGTTTCAGCTGACACGTGAAGCGCCAGCGAAGTGCGCGCGCACTTCGCCCCTCCCGCACCTGCGGCGGACACAGGGGTTCCCGCCACAAGGGCGGGAATGACGGGAGTATTTGGGGATAAGCTGTCCCCCATGACCGACGCCCAACGCCTCACCTTGGTCCGCGCCCTGCACACGGTGATCTATGTGGTGATGGCCAGCGCCAGCCTCGTCGTCCTCTATGCCGGGATCACCGGCGCGCACGGCCCCTGGCTGTGGGTGGCGGCCGCGCTGGTCGCCGTCGAGAGCGTGGTCTTCGCCGCCTTCGGCCTCAAATGCCCCCTGACTGCCATCGCCGTGAAGTACGGCGCGACCAAGGACGGCGCCTACGACACCTTCCTGCCGGAGCGGATCACCCGCTGGACCTTCGCGGTGTTCGGGCCGGTGATCCTGCTGGGGTTTGGGTTGTTGGCGGTGCGGTGGGGGTTGGGCGCAATCATGAAGTCAGGAGTTTTGGCTTTCTGATGCTCCACTTCCCTGCAACTTTTGTACAGAAATCCAATGCTTCCCTAGATCTTCTCCAACGAAGTCATTTTTCGCAACCTCAGAATTAAATGCAATTCCTGAGGCAACTAAAAATGTGCAACATAAAAGCATAACCTCTTTCACGCGACTCACATCCCTTTCGGGTCCCCAAACAAAATCGATGACATCTCCATCTTCTTCGATGTAACGCAGAAGTGAGATCATCGTTGGATGTGCATCCGCCGACAGTTCCCGATAAAATATATATAGATCAGATAAATCTGATGCATCTGCGAGAGATCTTGTTGCCAGCCACTGGCCTTTTTTATCTTGATGCAAATGGTCTTGCAGAAGCAACTGCAACTCTGAATTTACGGCGTTGTCACCTTCGAGAGATAGCAGATGCTTTGCCAACTCATTGTGGTGTTTGGCAGAATCCTTGAGCATGAGGTCCACAAACACTTCCTTTTTGCTCAAGACCCCAGCAAGGCAAAAGGCTGTTTCGAGGCAAGATCGAGCGAGAGTTCGAGCTTCGGCTCCCAACCCTTGTTCAGCTAGAATAACTGCGCCTTGGAAATTTGTAAGCGCTCTTAAGATCAGCAAGCGCGCAACAAATCTCGGATCGATTGGTGAGTCTGCATCGACAATTTTCACTTCGGATACTAGGCGCTGGATTGATCGACTTAAATCGCGACACAATGCACTTGTCTCCGGAGTGACAAGGTTATTCTCAGCGAATTCCCGCCAATCTTTCGCCAAAAAACCATCAGTTTCAAAACTCATGTGGCGCTCCTGGCCATCTCTATAGCCCAGCACCACACACTAACTCGTACCTGAGCCGACGCTAAGCCTCCATCCACACCTCCTTCCCCTCCATCCCCACCTTCCCTCACCCGCCCCGCTCGCGCTGACGCCGCACCCGGCCTATATCCTCCCCACCCAGTAACCACGCCGGACGCCGCCGACTTGTCCCGTCAGTTCAGACTGCCGCTGCACAGCCCGCCGTCGTTCGCGCGGGAGCACTTCGCGGCCTCGCCGACCAACGCCCAGGCGATCGCGGCGATTGACGCCTGGCCGCGCTGGGGCGACGGGCGGCTGGCCCTGATCGGGGCCGCCGGCGCGGGCAAGACCCATCTGGCGCGCGACTGGGCCCTGAAGGCGAACGCCGTGGTGGTCGAGGCAGCCAATCCCCTTGCAGCCCCGCTGGACCTGGCCGCCCTGCGCGGCCGCGCCGTGCTGGTCGATGACGCCGACCGCCGGGCGCAGGGCGGTCATCTGGATGACGAGACCCTGTTTCACCTGATCAACATGGCCGGGGTCGACGGCGGGACCCTGCTGCTGACCGGACGCCTGGCGCCCGTGGCCTGGGACTGCGCGGTGCCCGACCTGCGCTCGCGGCTCAATGCCCTGACGGCCGCCATCATCGACGAGCCCGACGATATCGTGCTGGAGGCCGTGCTGCGCCGCGCCTTCGCGGCGCGGGCCATGACCCCGGCCCACGACGTCTATCCCTACCTGCTGCGCCGCATCCCCCGCTCGTCGCTGGAGGCCATCGCGGCCGTCGATCTGCTGGACGAGGCGGCCTCGGCCCAGGGCCGGGCGATTACCCGGCTGCTGGCCGGCGAGGTGCTGGCGTTTGAGGGGGATGAGGGGGAGGACTGAGGGTCCTTCTCTTCAAAACGGCTGTCATCCCGGACGAGCGCGCAGCGTGAAGATCCGGGAGCGACGCCTGAGCTCAGCGCTTCCGGCGGTCCCGGATCTGCGCCCGGCGTTCGCCGGACTTGTCCGGGATGACAGGCTTGGTTTGCATGGGGCGCCAGTGTCTTGCCCCCGTCACGTCCCACGTTCACCATGTGAGAACCCCGTTCGCCTATGGTTCCCCGCATGCCCAACGCCGCGCCCCTGCCGACCCCCGTCACTGAAGCCGACACGGCCTGCCGTCTGGACAAGGCGCTGCTGGCCTCGCCCGAGCGGTTCATCAATCGCGAACTGTCGTGGCTGGCCTTCAACGAACGCGTGCTGGAAGAGAGCGCCAATCGGCGCCACCCGCTGCTGGAGCGCCTGAGGTTCCTGTCGATCTCGGCCAACAACCTCGACGAATTCTACATGGTGCGGGTGGCCGGCCTGAAGGGCCAGGTGCGCGAGGGCGTGCGGGTGGTCAGCCAGGACGGCCTGACGCCGGGCGAGCAGCTAGCGCGGATCAACGCCACGGCCTTCGACCTGATGGTCGATCAGCAGAAGATCTGGCGCGACGTGCGCGCCGAGCTGTGGGGCGAGGGCCTCAAGCTGCTGGACGCCAAGGACATCGAGGGCGACGACAAGGTCAAGGCCGAGGAGCTGTTCCTGACCCGGATGTTCCCGGTGCTGACGCCCCTGGCCATCGACCCGGCCCACCCGTTTCCGTTCATTCCCAATCTGGGCTTCTGCCTGGCGCTGAAGCTGCGCCGGATCGCCGACGACAAGCACCTGTACGCGCTGGTGCCGGTGCCCAGCCAGGTGCAGCGGTTCTGGGAAATCGGCTCGGTGACCACGCGCGGCAAAAAGCGCGAGCGGCGGATCGTGGCGCTGGAGAGCTTCATCATCCTGTTTCTGGGCCACCTGTTCCCCGGCTATGAGGTGGAGGGCCGCGGCCTGTTCCGCCTGATCCGCGACAGCGACCTGGAAATCGAGGAAGAGGCCGAAGACCTGGTGCGCGAGTTCGAGGCGCGCCTGAAGAAGCGTCGCCTGGGCCAGGTGGTGCGGGTCAAGATCCAGACCTCCATGCCCCAGGACCTGCGCGACTTCATCGTCGAGGGCCTGCGCGCCGAGCCCGACGACGTCATCCTGGTGGACGGCAAGCTGGGCCTGGCCCAGATGGACGAGCTGATCCCGCCTGATCGCCCGGACCTGAAGTTCAAGCCCTATAACGCCCGCTTCCCCGAGCGCGTGCGCGACCACGGCGGCGACTGCTTCGCGGCGATCCGCGAGAAAGACATCCTGGTTCACCACCCCTTCGAGAGCTTCGATGTGGTGGTGCAGTTCCTGCGTCAGGCGGCGCGCGATCCCAATGTGCTGGCGATCAAGCAGACCCTGTACCGCACCTCCAAGGACAGCCCGATCGTGGCGGCCCTGATCGAGGCGGCCGACAACGGCAAGAACGTCACGGCCCTGGTCGAGATCAAGGCGCGCTTCGACGAGGAGAACAACCTCAAATGGGCCCGCGATCTGGAACGCGCGGGCGTCCACGTGGTGTTCGGCTTTGTCGACTGGAAGACCCACGCCAAGCTGTCGGTGGTGGTGCGCCGCGAGGGCGAGGCCCTGCGCACCTATTGCCACTTCGGCACCGGCAACTATCACCCGCAGACGGCCCGGGTTTATACCGACCTGTCGCTGTTCACCTGCGATCCGGCCCTGGGCCGGGACGGCGGCAAGCTGTTCAATTTCATCACCGGTTACGCCCAGCCGCATGGTCTGGAAAAGCTGAGCTTCTCGCCAGAGACGCTCAAGCCCGACCTGCTGAAGATGATCAGCCTCGAGGCCGCCAATGCGCGGGCCGGCAAGCCTGCCGGCATCTGGGCCAAGATGAACTCCGTGGTCGATCCCCAGATCATCGACGCCCTCTATGCCGCCAGCCAGGCCGGGGTGATGATCAATCTGGTGGTGCGCGGCATCTGCTGTCTGCGGCCGGGCGTGAAGGGCCTGTCGGAGAATATCCGGGTCAAAAGCATCGTCGGACGGTTCCTGGAGCACGCCCGGATCGTCGCCTTCGCCAACGGCGCCGACCTCCCCGGCCCGCAGACGCGCCTGTTCATCAGCTCGGCCGACTGGATGCCGCGCAACCTTGACCGCCGGGTGGAAACCCTGGTGCCGGTCGAGAACCCCACCGTGCACCAGCAGGTGCTGGACCAGATCATGGTCGCCAACCTCAATGACGAGGCCCAGAGCTGGAACCTCAACAGCGATGGCGGCTACACGCGCGATCCGGCCTGGGACAAGAAGGGCGCCTTCTCGGCCCACGACTATTTCATGACCAATCCCAGCCTGTCGGGCCGCGGCCAAAAGGTGAAGGATCTGCCGATGGCCTTCGACCATGTGGGCCCGCGAAAAGGCAAGGGTTGAGGCGTCTCGTCCTTCTGACGGTCCCGGCGGTCCTGGCCCTGTCTGGCTGTGGTCCCGGTCAGGCGGAGCAGGCGCAGATCTGCGCCATCCTGGCCCAGCCCGGCGTGCCCGGCATCGACCGGATTGGCGACGGCGCGGCCCTGGCCCCGGTCGATCGGCAACTTCAGGCCAAGGGCCGAATCTATGGTCCCGGCCTGCGCCTGGGCCAGATCCGCTCGTGGGGGTCCTGCCCAAAGCATGCGCCGACCGTCGAGCTGCTGCTGCTGGACGGCAACCACGCCGCGACCAAGGGCGGCCTTCGCGCGAACGGGGCGCAGAAGACTTTCGGCACCTGCTTCTACGTAAGAACCGAAACCCGCTGGCGCTTGCTCGCGTGCCGGATTAATGGCGCGTCCTGACGTCCCGAGCGATTTTCGTCCGGCCCCGCTTTCTCCCGCGTCTCAATAGGCTAAACCAAGCTCATGCCTTTTCCGGCGCCGCGCGACGCGGCCGTGATCGATATCGGATCCAACTCGGTGCGCCTCGTGGTGTACCGGCTGGAAGGCCGCGCCATCTGGACCGTGTTCAACGAGAAGGTGCTGGCGGGCCTGGGCCGGGATCTGGGCGACAACGGCCGGCTGTCGCCGGACGGCGTGCTGCAGACCCTGGCGGCCCTGAAACGCTTCCGCGCCGTGCTCGAGGCCGTGGCCCCGGCCGAGACCTTCGTGGTCGCCACCGCCGCCGCCCGCGAGGCCAGCGACGGCCCCGCCTTCGTGGCTCGGGTCAAGGCCGAGACCGGCCTGACCGTTCGCGTGCTGAGCGGCGAGGAAGAGGCCCGCTACGCCGCCCTCGGCGTGCTGGCCGGCGCCCCTCAGGCCACCGGCGTCGTGGGCGATCTGGGCGGCGCCAGCCTGGAGCTGATCCGACTGGAAAGCACCGGCGCAGGTCTGGGCGTCACCCTGCCCCTGGGCCCCTTCAGCCTGGGCCTGTCGGAAGGCTTCGACGCCGACCGGGTGCGCCGTCTGTGCGCCCAGCGGCTGGCCCCGGTGACCAGCGCCTTCCGGACCGACAGCTTCCACGCCGTCGGCGGCGCCTGGCGCAACCTGGCCCTGCTGCACATGCGGATGTCGGGCTATCCGCTGCACGTCGTGCACCAGTACGAGATCAGCGCCAGCGAAGCGCTGGACGCCGCGCGCCTGGTCTCGCACCAGTCGAAGAGCTCGCTGGAACGCATCGAGGGCATGAGCAAGAAGCGCTCTGAGACCCTGCCCTACGCCGCCGTGGTGCTGGAGAGCCTGATCGAGAGCCTTGGCGTCAAGCGCATCGAGATCTCGGCCTTTGGCGTGCGCGAGGGTCTGCTGTTCGAGGCCATGCCGCCGCGCACCCGGGGCCTGGACCCGCTGATCGAGGGCTGCGCATCGCTGGGCGCCCGCCAGGGCGTCGCCGACGAGTTGGGCGCAGGCCTGCAGGCCTGGATCGCCCCGGCCTTCACCAGCCTGCCGCCGCTGTTCGACGAGGGGCGCGACGCCGTGCTGATGTCGGCCGCCTGTCGGCTGGCCGACCTGGGTGCGCGCCTGCACCCCGACCATCGCGCCGACCTGGTGTTCGAACAGGTGCTGCGCGCGCCGATCGCCGGCCAGGGCCATGATGAACGCGCCTTCCTGGCCACGGCGGCCTATGCCCGTCATGCCAGCACCTTCGACCCGCCCGAGCTGGACGTGCTGGCGCGCCTGCTGACCCCGGCCCGCCTCAAGCGCGCCAGGGCCCTGGGCGCGGCGATCCGGCTGGGCTGCGACCTGTCGGGCCGCAGCGCGCCCCTGCTGGCCCGCTCGCGCCTGGCCATTGACAAGACCCAGCTGACCCTGACGGCCGAGCCCGGCTATGCCGACCTGCTGCTGGGCGAACAGACCAGCAAGCGGGCCGGTACGGCGGCCCATCTTCTGGGCCTGAAACTGAAGATCTCAACATCCTAAACAAGGTGTTGATCAGTAGTCGACGTGCTTAATGCAGTCTAAACATACCCGATCTGATCATGAGGCAGGATGACGCAATCATAGCGTCATCTATTGAGCACATTTTGTTAGCTTGATTTCTCTACTGTGCCTTGAAACACATAGGGAGGCCCAGTGATGCTACAGCGTAAAGTGGACTATCTGGACGCCATCGCGCAGAACCCGCGCCAGCGCCCTGCTCTTCGCCTTGCCAATGAAAATGATGCGCCGGTCCAGAGCGCCGCGCACAGTCTCCAGCACGAGATCGCCCGCGTCTTCGCCCAGGAAACAACCTGGTCGGTGCGTCGCACCGTGGCGATCGGTATTGTCTTTCACCTTGGCGTCTTCTGCGCCCTGGGCCTCGCGGCCGGCGGCGCGATCCTGCCCCACTAAGACGTTATTCGGCGAAGTGGCTCACACTTCGCCGAACACGGCTCTAATGTCGCAGAGCGGGCGCGGCGTCAGAGAATCCTGCCGCGCCCGTCAGCCGGCCATAGATCTGGCAAAGCGCCTGGAAAACGGAATCCCAGCCGTGCCGCTCTTCGGCCCGACACCGGGCAGCCTGACCCAGCCCCTCAGCGCCGCGCGCAAACACCGATTCCACGGCCTCGGCCATGGCGCGCGCCTCCGATGCGGTGGCAAGCTCGCCCACCGAGGCGTCGACCGATTCAGCCACGCCGCCTGACGCGACGCCGATGACGGGCAGTCCGCAGGCCATCGCCTCCAGGACGACCAGGCCGAACGGTTCGTTGTCATTGGCGTGCACGAAGGCGTCGCAGCTCGCCAGGATCGCCGCCAAGGCCTGTGGATCGCGCTGATAGTCCATGCAGATAACGCGATCACTGGCCGGCGCGCCGCTTCCCGCGCCGATCAACAGCAGCACATAGGGGTCGCCAAGCCGTTCAACGGCCTCCACCAGCACGTCCAGCCGCTTTTCCCGCGCGGGCCGTCCGGCGAACACCAGAATTTTGTGGTCCGGCCTCAAGCCCAGAGATGCGCGCAAGCCTGCGCGGTCGCCGCGCCCGGGATGGAAGATGTCCACATCCACGCCCAGGGGCAGGCCGATAGCGTTGGTGACGCCGGCCTCGATCAGCCGACCGGCTATGAAGCGGCTCGGCGCGACGGCCTGGTCGAACTGGCCGTAGATCGCCGCCCAGCGCTTTTGCACCGGCTTCTCAGCCCATTCGCCGATATGCAGCGCAGCCAGCGCGCCCAGGTCGGTGTGACAGAATCCCACCACCGGGACGCCCAGGGCGTCGCCGGCCCGCAACGCGGCCAGGCCGGGCGTATAGGGATCGCCGGCCTCGATAATGTGCGGCCTCTGGCGGATCAGCCGCTCCATCCAGGCCTGCTTGACGAGAGGCCACCGGTATCCATCACCAAACGGCAACGGCGCGGCATAGATCGACACACGGCCCTGGCCGTCATGAGCATCCCGCGCGCCGGGAACAACCAGGGTGTGGTGCACTGACGGTCGATTGGCGGCCAGCCAGGTTCGCTTCGTGTTGAGATACCGGCGCACGCCGCCGCTCCGCGGGGCGTAGAGCATGGTCGTATCCACCAGGCGAACAGCCTGTCCGGCCGCCGGGGCGCCGTCCGCAAGGCCGCGAAAGCCGAACGGTTGATCCGATCTCAAGTCCACCACGCCGAATCCTTATCGCTAACCAGACCATGACATTCGGCCTCGGAACGATAAAGGTTTCGCGACAGTTACGGTTCCTCGCTGCCCTGCGGCGGCTTTATGCCGACGCCGCGACGGCCCAGCGCCTCGCGTAGCAAGGTTTCGACCTGGGCGTTCACACTGCGCAACTCGGCGGCGGCCAGTCGCTCCACGGCGGTCAGCACCTCGGGACGTACGCGCATCAGAAACGCGCGCCGTCCGCCCTTCCCGTTCTCGTTAGGATCGCTGGCCACGCCCTAGCCGTACAGCGTGCCGGTATTGACCACGGGCTGAGCCTCGCGGTCGGCGCACAACACCACCAGGAGATTGGACACCATCGCGGCCTTGCGCTCGTCATCCAATTTGACGACCCCGCGCTCGCTGAGTTGATTTAGCGCCGTCTCGACCATGCCCACAGCGCCGGCCACGATGGTGCGCCGGGCGGCCAGCACGGCCTCGGCCTGCTGACGCTTCAGCATGGAACCGGCAATCTCCGGGGCATAGGCCAGGTGCATGAGATGCGCCTCATCGATGGCGACGCCGGCGACGGCGATGCGGGCCTGCAGATCAGCCTGAAGCTTGGCGCCCACCTCCTCGGCGTCGGCGCGCAGGGTGGGCTCGCCCTCCTCCGCGTGATCATAGGCGTAGTGCGAGGCCACCTCACGCAGCCCGGTTTCGATCTGGATGTTCACAAAGGCCACATAGTCATCGACGTCGAACAGCGCCTGGGCCGAATCCGCCACGCGCCAGACGATGTTGGCCGCGATCTCGATCGGATTGCCACGCTTGTCGTTGACCTTCAGCTTCTCGCTGGTGACGTTGCGCACCCGCAGGCTGATCTTCTTGCGTCCGTACCAGGGCAAGACCCAGCGAAGCCCTGTCGTGCGGTCGGTTCCGACATAGGCGCCGAATACCGTCAGCACATAGGCCTCGTTCGGCTGCATCGAATAGAAGCCGCTACTGACCAACGCGGCCAGGATGACCATCAGGGCGCCGAGCGCGTTGTAGCCGGCGCCGTAGGCATCGGCGTTGATAAAAGCCCAGATCCCGGCGCCAATTAGCAGCGGAAGCGCCAGAAGCGGCAGGCCTCCGCTGACCCCGCCGCGAATACGTTCGACCGACCGGTTGATGGTGTGGACTTCCGACATCGTCACGCTCCCGTCTGGATATGAAAGTGATATCACTTTGATCGCTCTTGGCAAGGTGAAGCGGGACCGCGTAAGCCCAAGGCTGACCGAGCGGGGATCGAATGGCGCGTTATCTCTTTACCACCTGGGAAGGCGGCGGACATGTGCAGCCTCTGCTGCTGGCTGCGCGCGAACTGCAGGATCGCGGTCATGCCGTGCTGGTCCTCAGCGATGTCTGCAACGACACGGACGCCGCCGCCTTGGGCGTGGCGTTCCAGCCCTGGACGACAGCGCCGAGCCAGACCGGAAAGCGTCGCGAGGACGATCGTCTGAAGGACCATGAAGCCGACAATCCCCTCGAGGTGATCCAGCGGCTGATCGACCGGATCATGGCAGGGCCGGCCCTGGCCTATGCGCAGGATACGCTCGCCGCCATCGACGCCTTCAAGCCTGACGCCATCGTCAGTCAGGAACTTCTGCTGGGCGCCATGGCCGCAGCGGACGCCCGCAATCTGCCCCTGGCCCTGTTCGCCGCCAATATCTGGTCGCTCCCCACCCTGTCCGGTGTCCCGCCCTTCGGCGCGGGTATGCCGCCGGCGACCTCAGACGAAGAGCGCGCCATGCATGCGATGGTCACCCAGATGAGCCGGGGTCTGTTCCAGATCGGTTTGCCGGCCCTGAACAGCGCGCGCGCCGCACTGGGCCTGCCGGCGCGGGACGATCTGTTCGATCAACTCGATACGGCCGGCTTGATCCTGATCGCCAGCAGCCGGGCGTTTGATTTCGCCCCGGATCCCGTGCCTGCCCCGTTCGCCTATGCGGGCCCCTATCTGGCCGATCCTGCCTGGGTGACGCCCGCGACCCTGCCTGCGGGTGACGCTCCGCTGGTGCTGGTCTCGTTTTCCAGTCTGTATCAGGCGCAGGAAGCCGTGCTGACCAACGTCATCGCTGCGCTGGGCCGCTTGCCGGTGCGCGGCTTGGTGACGACAGGGCCGACTCTTGAGCCGAGCCAATTCCCCGCGCCCGACAATGTGATCGTGGTGCGCAGCGCGCCGCATCAGGCCTTGCTGGAGGAAACGGCGGTGTTCGTGACCCATGCCGGCCATGGCTCTACGCTACGTCCGCTGATGGCGGGGGTTCCGCTCCTGTGCATGCCGATGGGCCGTGATCAGCACGACAACGCCGCCAGGGTGGTCGCCCGCGACGCCGGTCTGCGCCTGTCGCCAGACGCCAGCGTCGAAGCGATCATGGCCGCAATCACCCAGTTGCTTGAAGATGTCCGCTATGGCCGGGCCGCTGCGGCCTTGGGAACCGCGATCCAGGCTGATCGTGACAACAGGTCCGCCGCGACCCTGTTGGAGCAGCTGCTGGCGCCGGCGACGAATTTTGGTGGGCGGTGAGGGGATCGAACCCCCGACCCTCTCCGTGTAAAGGAGACGCTCTACCGCTGAGCTAACCGCCCCAAAAGTCGAGCCGGCCTTCTAGCCGCCAGCGTGGCCCATGCAAAGCGAATAAGAAAAGGGCGGCGCGCCAAGAAGCGCTCCGCCCTCTTGTCTCTCAAAAAGAGATCAGCCGTTCAGCGTGGTCTTCAGGCCTTCACCGACCTGGAAACGCGCGGTCTTCGAGGCCGGGCGGTTGACGGTCTCGCCGGTGCGAGGATTGCGCGCGGTACCCGCCGCACGCGCTACGGCCTTGAACGTGCCGAAGCCCACGAGACGCACGTCGTTTCCCGACTTCAGCGAGTCGGTGACGGATTCGATGAAGGCTTCCAGAGCGTCCTTGGCCTGACTTTTATTGATGCCCGCCTTCTCGGCGATCGCCGTGACGAGTTCGGCTTTTGTGGTCATGTTTTTCTCCCAGCCAATAAAGCGGCGGCGCTTCGCAAAAGCCGACGCCACTTCGCTCGGCCAGGATTATGGCGGCGGAAAATGCCCCGTCAAATGAAGGCGGCGCGGGAACCTCCCGCGCCGCCATACTTATCAACGATAAGTTACAGTCAGTGGGTCAAAATCGCGTCCGCGTCGCCCTCATCGCCCTTCGCAGTTGCAGCAATGGGCTCATCAGCCTCATTCCACTCCACGGGCGTCAGCGGGCCGGTCAGCGCATGCTTGAGCACCTCATCGACGGTGGAGACCGGAATGATCTCCAGGCCGTCCTTCACCGACTGAGGCGCATCGACCAGATCCTTCTCGTTTTCCTGAGGGATCAGAACGGTCTTCACGCCTGACCGCAGGGCCGCCAGGAGCTTTTCCTTCAGCCCTCCGATGGCCGTCACACGCCCGCGCAGGGTGATCTCGCCGGTCATGGCGATCTCCTTGCGGATCGGGATACCGGTCAGCACCGAAACCATGGCCACAGCCATGGCGGCGCCGGCCGAGGGACCATCCTTGGGCGTGGCGCCATCCGGCACGTGGATGTGCACATCGGTCTTTTCAAAGACCGGCGGCTTGACGCCAAAGTGCAGGGCCCGCGAGCGGACATAGGACTGGGCCGCCGAGATCGACTCCTTCATCACGTCCTTGAGGTTGCCGGTGACCGTCATGCGGCCCTTGCCCGGCATCTTCACGGCTTCGATGGTCAGGATGTCGCCGCCGAACTCTGTCCAGGCCAGACCCGTGACGATCCCGACCTGGTCGACTTCGTCGGTCTCGCCATAGCGGTACTTCTTGACGCCCGCATACTTGGCCAGCCGCTCGTCGTCGATGGTGATCGAGGTGACCTTCTCGCGTCCCAGATCGCGGACGGTCTTGCGCGCCAGGGCGCCCAGTTCCCGCTCCAGCGACCGCACGCCGGCTTCCCGGGTGTAGTAGCGGATCAGATCGCGGATCGCCTTTTCGGGCACCACGAACTCAGAGTCCTTCAGGCCATGATCCTTGGTCAGCTTGGGCAGGATGTGGCGCTTGGCGATCTCCAGCTTCTCATCTTCGGTGTAGCCGGCGATGCGAATGATCTCCATGCGGTCCAGCAGCGGCTGGGGCATGTTGAGACTGTTGGCCGTCGTAACGAACATCACCTGGCTCAGGTCGTAGTCGACCTCCAGATAGTGGTCGCCGAACGCCGCGTTCTGGGCGGGATCGAGCACTTCAAGCAGGGCCGAGGCGGGATCGCCGCGGTAGTCGCTGCCCATCTTGTCGATCTCGTCGAGCAGGAAGAAGGCGTTGGTGGTCTTGGCCTTCTTCATCGACTGGATGACCTTGCCGGGCATCGAGCCGATATAGGTGCGGCGGTGACCGCGGATCTCGGCTTCGTCACGCACCCCGCCGAGACTCATGCGCACGAACTCGCGACCCGTCGCCTTGGCCAGCGACTTGCCCAGCGAGGTCTTGCCGACGCCGGGAGGGCCGACGAGGCAAAGG
Source organism: Caulobacter sp. ErkDOM-E (assembly GCF_048541895.1). Taxonomy (GTDB): domain Bacteria; phylum Pseudomonadota; class Alphaproteobacteria; order Caulobacterales; family Caulobacteraceae; genus Caulobacter. The sequence goes on from NZ_CP183331.1 coordinate 2,153,202, forward strand.
ATCGGCCCCTTCAGCGAGTTGGTGCGGGCCTGGACGGCCAGATACTCGAGGATGCGCTCCTTGACCTTCTCCAGACCGTAGTGATCCTCGTCGAGGATGCTCTCGGCCTCGACCAGGTCGATCTTCTTGGTCTTGGCCTTGCCCCAGGGGATCGACAGCATCCAGTCGAGATAGTTGCGCACGACCGTGCTCTCGGCCGACATCGGGCTCATGTTGCGCAGCTTCTTCAGCTCGCCTTCGGCCTTGGTGCGGGCCTCCTTGGAGAGCTTGGTCTTCTTGATGCGCTTTTCGAGATCGATGAGTTCGTCGCGCTGATCGTCGGGATCGCCCAGCTCGCGCTGGATCGCCTTCATCTGCTCGTTGAGATAATATTCGCGCTGGGTCTTCTCCATCTGGCGCTTCACGCGCGAGCGGATCTTTTTCTCCACCTGCAGGACGCTGATCTCGCCTTCCATCAGCGCGAAGACCTTTTCCAGGCGCTTCACGATGTCGAAGATTTCCAGCAGGTGCTGCTTGTCGCCGATCTTCACCGACAGGTGGGCGGCGATGCTGTCGGCGAGTTTGCCCGGCTCGGCGATCTGCGGGATCGAGGCCAGGGCTTCCGGCGGCACCTTCTTGTTGAGTTTGACGTAGTTCTCGAACTGCTCGACCACGGCGCGCGACAGCGCCTCGGCCTCGGGACCGACGCCCTCGTCCTCGCTCACTTCACCGATCTGGGCCTCATAGAAGGACTCCTGATCGGTAAACTTGACCACGGCGGCGCGGCCCTTGCCCTCGACCAGCACCTTTACGGTGCCGTCGGGCAGCTTGAGCAATTGAAGAACGGTGGCCAGAACGCCGACATCATAGATGTCGCCCGGCGACGGATCATCGTCAGCCGAGTTCTTCTGGGTCACCAGCAGGATCTGCTTGTCACCGCGCATCACCTCTTCGAGGGCGCGCACGGATTTGTCGCGGCCCACGAAGAGCGGCACGACCATATGCGGGAAAACCACGATGTCCCGCAGCGGCAAGACTGGAAGCGTACGAAGTTCAGACATAATGCTCTTACTCCCGGCCGTCGCGGCGTCCGCGCTCGGCCATGCGGGCCGCCGTTACATCAGACGATGCGCCTGAGTCGATCGGCCCGTCCGTCCGGGACTGGACGGAATGGTCCTTATTTATGTGGACGTTTCGCCACTGCGTTCAAGCCGAGTCGCCTGATAGCGGCGACTGGTCGCGCATAAGTGGCCAAGCTGAAGGGGATATGCCCTCAAAACCCCCTGTCACGCAATTTCGTTTCAAACTAGCGGTCATAGCCAGACGCCTGCGACCCCCGGCGCCTGTGGCCTGGCCGCATCAGACGACGGAGATCCAGCCTGCAGGGCCCCGACGGCATGAAAAAGGCGCGCCCCGAGGAGCGCGCCTTGATCTTGGGAATGGCTATTCGCGTCAGGCCGACGCGGCGCCACCCTTCTTTTCGGCATAGATCAGCAGCGGCTGAGCCCGGCCTTCGACGACCTCGGCATTGACCACCACTTCCTCGACGCCCTCGTAGTTGGGCAGTTCGAACATGGTCTCCAGAAGGATGCCTTCCATGATCGACCGCAGACCGCGCGCACCGGTCTTGCGGGCGATAGCCTTGGTCGCAATCCCGCTGAGGGCGTCATCGGTGAAGGTCAGGCCGATGTTCTCCATCTCGAACAGGCGCTGGTACTGCTTGACGAAGGCGTTCTTCGGCTCGGTCAGGATCTTGACCAGGGCGACCTCGTCGAGATCCTCCAGGGTCGCGATCACCGGCAGACGACCGATGAATTCCGGGATCAGGCCGAAGCGTTGCAGGTCATCCGGCTCGACATTGCGCAGGATTTCGCCCGTGCGACGCTCTTCCGGATCAGCCACCTTGGCGCCGAAGCCGATCGACTTGCCCTGGCCGCGCGCCGAGATGATGCGCTCCAGACCCGCAAACGCCCCGCCGCAGATGAACAGGATGTTGGTGGTGTCGACCTGCAGGAACTCCTGCTGGGGATGCTTGCGCCCGCCTTGCGGTGGCACGGAGGCGACCGTGCCTTCCATGATCTTCAGCAGGGCCTGCTGCACGCCTTCACCCGACACGTCGCGGGTGATCGACGGATTGTCGGACTTGCGGCTGATCTTGTCGATTTCGTCGATATAGACGATGCCCCGCTGTGCCCGTTCGACATTGTAGTCGGCGGCCTGAAGCAGCTTGAGCACGATGTTTTCGACGTCCTCACCCACATAACCGGCTTCGGTCAGGGTGGTGGCGTCCGCCATCGTGAACGGCACGTCGATGATTCGGGCCAGGGTCTGGGCCAGAAGCGTCTTGCCCGTACCGGTTGGACCGACCAGCAGGATGTTGGATTTGGCCAGTTCCACGTCGTTGTTCTTCGACGCGTGGTTGAGGCGCTTGTAGTGATTGTGCACCGCGACAGCGAGCACCTTCTTGGCGTGAGCTTGGCCGATCACGTAATCGTCCAGGACCTCACAGATTTCGCGTGGCGTCGGGACGCCATCCTTCGACTTCACGAAAGCAATCTTGTGCTCTTCGCGAATGATGTCCATGCAGAGCTCGACGCATTCATCACAAATGAACACCGTCGGTCCCGCGATGAGCTTGCGCACCTCATGCTGACTCTTCCCGCAGAAAGAACAGTACAGGGTGCTCTTGGTATCGCCGCTCGCGGCTTTCGTCATGGTCGCTTCTCACGCTATGGCGGCGGCGGCTACGGCCGTGACGCCCGCTCCTGGCTCACATGCCGCCACCGAAGGGACAGCTTACATGCCGGGAGTTGTCTAATCCTTGACATTCCCCGATCCGGCCGCAGTTCACAAGCCTTGGCGCCTTTTTCGAGCGCCTGACCAGAGAATGCATCGTGTCGTGGAATGATCTTCCGGTCTAAAATGGGGGCCAAGGCCAACGGCGCAACCGCTCCAGGACCTTGACCCTTCCATAGATGTGGAAGGCTTAGAGCCGGTGCGGGAATCGTGATCGAACAGCCGCTTGTTTAACAGGGCGCGCCCGATGCGCGCGGAGAAGAATGGCGAAGCGCTCATTAATGGCCAAGGGCCTGACGGCCTCGATGCCGATGACAGGCGACATGACCGATGCGCCGGCGCTGGTGGCTTTTGACTTTGACGGCACCCTGACGGTCCGCGACAGCTTCAATGCCTTCCTGAAATGGCGCGCGGGCCCTGCGCGCTGGACGGCGGGCGTGTTGCGGCTCTCCCCTGCCCTTGTGCGCTACGTTTTCAATCGCAATCGCGGCAAGCTGAAGGCCGCCGCAGTGCGTGAATTCCTGAAAGGCGCGACTCAGGCCGAGATCGAAGCCGATGCGCGGGCGTTTGCCGAACTGCACGCCCCTTCCCTTTTTCGCCCGGACGCCCTGGCCGTGTGGCGCCGCTGGCGCGCCAAGGGCGCCCGCATGGTCATCGTCACCGCATCGCCCGACATCACGGTTGCGCCGTTCGCGCGCGGTCTGGGCGCCGACCTGCTGATCGGCACGCGTCTCGCCTTTGACCACGACCTTCGCGCCCTTGGCGTCCTGGCGGGTCCAAACTGTCGCGCCAAGGAAAAGGTTGTCCGCCTGAAAGAAGCCTTCGGCGAGGACGTTCGTCTGACGGCAGCCTATGGCGACACGTCGGGCGATATCGAAATGCTGGCCATCGCCGATGAGCGCGGCTACCGCGTCTTCCGGGGCAAGCCGCTTTAAGCCGGCATGAAAAAGCCGCCGACCTTGCGGACGGCGGCTTGATCAGAATCCGGAGTGGCTAGGCCTAGGCCTTGGCGTCGGTCTCGTCGCGCGTTTCATTGATGTGATCGATCAGGCCCCAGGCCTTGGATTCCTCAGCGCTCATGAAGTGGTCGCGATCGAGGGTGCGCTCGACCTCTTCATAGGTCCGGCCGCAGTGCTTGACGTAGATTTCGTTCAAACGGCGCTTGGTCTTGATGATGTCCTCGGCGTGGCGCTCGATATCCGAGGCCTGACCGCGGAAACCGCCCGACGGCTGGTGAACCATGATGCGCGAGTTCGGCAGCGAGATGCGCTGGCCTGCGGCGCCGGCGCAGAGCAGGAGGCTGCCCATCGAGGCCGCCATGCCCATGCACACGGTCGAAACCGGGCTCTTGATGTATTGCATGGTGTCATAGATCGCGAGACCCGCCGTCACCACGCCGCCCGGCGAGTTGATGTACATGGCGATTTCCTTCTTGGGGTTCTCGGACTCCAGGAAGAGAAGCTGCGCGCAGATCAGGCTGGCCATGCCGTCTTCGACGGGGCCGGTCAGGAAGATGATCCGCTCCTTGAGCAGGCGCGAGAAGATATCGAACGCGCGCTCGCCGCGGCTGGTCTGTTCGACCACCATCGGCACGAGGTTCATCGCCGTTGCAACCGGATCGTACATAGGGTTCGCCCTTTTTCGCGTTTTGGGGCCGCGCGAATCAGACCTCGCGCGGCGTCGCTAACGCATATCGCGTGGCGATTAACAGGTTGCAAGGCGCGGGCGCAAAGCTTGAGCCAAAGAAAAAGGCGCGGCCCTTGCGAGCCGCGCCCTGTCTCGTCGGATGACGGAGGCCTTAGCCGCCGTAGCCTTCCGGCAGATCGTCTTCTTCCAGGAGCTCTTCCTTGGAAACTTCCTTTTCCTCGATCTTGGCCTTGCCGAAGATCAGGTCGACGACCTTGTCCTCATAGATCGGGGCGCGCAGAGCGGCCTGCAGGTCGGCGCGCTGGCGATACATGTCGAACACCTGCTGGGCTTGCGCGCCATACTGGCGGGCTTCGCGCATGATGGCGTCGGTCAGTTCCTGGTCGGTGACGACCACGTCGTTCTTGCGACCGATTTCGGCCAGCACCAGACCCAGGCGCACGCGGCGCTCGGCGATCTTGCGGTACTCGTCCTTCAGTTGGTCTTCGGTCTTGTCGGCGTCTTCCGGCGGCAGGCCGCCCTGGGTCTTGTCGGCCTGGACCTGCTGCCAGATGCCGGCGAACTCGGCGTCGACCATGCGCGGCGGCAGGTCGAACTCGTGCTTGGTGTCCAGCACGTCCAGCAGGGCGCGCTTCAGCTTGAAGCGCGAGGAGTTGTCGTAGCGGCCCGACAGGTTCGACTTCAGAAGCTCTTTCAGAGCGGCCAGGTCAGACAGGCCAAGGCGCTTGGCCAGTTCGTCATCGGCTTCGGCGTCGACCGGCGCGCGGACTTCGGTCACCTTGGTGGCGAATTCAGCGGCCTTACCGGCCAGATCCTTGGCCTGATAATCTTCCGGGAACGTGACCTTCACGACCAGTTCGTCGCCCGGCTTGGCGCCGACCAGTTGTTCTTCAAAGCCGGGAATGAACTGACCCGAACCCAGGACCAGTTCAGCGCCTTCGGCCTTGCCGCCGGCGAACTCGACGCCGTCAACCGTGCCGACGAAGTCGATCAGCAGTTGGTCGCCGTCCTTGGACTTCAGGCTCTTGCCCTTGCGGGGCTCGTAGGTGCGGGCCTGCTTGGCCAGTTCGGCCAGGGCCTCGTCGACCTCGGCGTCCGCGACCTTGTAGACCGGCTTGACCAGTTCGATGCTGGCGGGATCGATCGGCTCGAAGTCCGGCATGATCTCGATGGCCACGTCGAACGACAGGTCTTCGCCACCGGCGACAACCTTTTCCATGTCCGAAGACGGCTTCAGCTCGGGCTGACCGGCGGGACGCAGCTTGTTGTCGTCCAGGACCTTCTGGGTGGTCTCGTTGAGCGCCTGCTCGACGACTTCACCCATCAGGGCCTTGCCGTACAGACGGCGCACGTGAGCGGCGGGAACCTTGCCAGGGCGGAAGCCCTTGACGTTCATCTGCGGCGCGACTTCGGCGATCCGCGCTTCGAGACGCGTGGCCAGCTCGGCGGCCGGCACGGTCACTCCATAAACGCGGCTAAGGCCTTCGCCCGACTTTTCAACGATCTGCATCGACATTGTCATATTCTCGGACCTGCGACGCGCGCGTCGGGGGTCCGCCCTGGGGTCAAAAACATCGACGCCGCCCGCGAGGCCGGGGCGGCGAAAGAGCGCCCTTATGTCACGACGTGCGCGACCATCCAAGAGCGCCAGCGGCAAAAGTCACGGCCATCCCTCATAGACGAGAAAGCCTTCAGTCAATCTTGGTGCGGATGAGAGGACTCGAACCTCCACGCCTCTCGGCGCCAGAACCTAAATCTGGTGCGTCTACCAGTTTCGCCACATCCGCGTGGGGGCAGGCCTTACGGATTTCACCGTGGGGATGCAAGTCCGCCGCGCGCCTGGACAGGGCGACGCGTCAAGAGTTGAGCCAGCACGGCGGGAGCCAGATCCGGCAGGTCTTCGGAGATGAGCCCCGGCCCCCGCGCTTTGCCGCATTCCGCGTGGATCCAGGCTCCGGCGCAGGCCGCTTCAAAACTTTCCATGCCCTGGGCGATCAGTCCGCCGATGAAACCCGCCAGAACATCGCCCGAACCCGCCGTCGCCAGCCAGGGCGACCCATTGAGCGAAATCGCCGCGCGGCCGTCCGGTGCGGCCACCACGGTATCGGGCCCTTTCAAGAGCACGACAGCGCCGGCCCGGCGCGCCGCCTCCCGCGCCGCCGCCACGCGCTCGACCGATTCGCCCAGAAGCCCCGGAAAGATCCGCTCGAACTCACCCGGGTGGGGTGTGAGTACGTCATCGCGATCCAGGGCCGAGAACAGCGCACCCGGGTCATGGCGGAAGCTGGTCAAGGCGTCGGCGTCGACCACCAGGGCCGCGCCCGTCCTCGCTAGAGCGAAAAGATTTCGCATGATCGCATCGCCGACGCCGCCGGCCGGACCGATCACGACGGCGTCGGCTCTTTCTCCGGCCGTCTGCAGGTCCGCCTCGCCTTCGAAAGGCGCCAGCATGATCGCTTCGAGATGAGCGGCGTTCACCGCCAGCGCGCTGGGCGGCGACAACAGGCTGACCACGCCCGCGCCGATCCTCAGGCCGGCTCGCGCCGCCAGACGCGCCGCGCCTGTATTCCACGCGTCACCGCTGACCACCTTCAAACGACCACGTCGATGCTTGTGCGCGTCCAGGGCTGGCCACGGAAACCGGGCCTCCCACAGGTCAGGCGAATTCTCGTGCAGGGTGCAAGCGTGGTCTGGGGCGGGGAGCCCGATGTCAGCGACGATCACCTCTCCGCAAGCCGCGCGACCGTCCATCAGGCAGTGGGCCAGTTTGCGTCGATGAAAGGTCACGGTGAGATCGGCCCGAAACGCCGCCTCGCCCAGGGCGCGGCCTGTATCGCCCGACACGCCGCTGGGCACATCGATCGCGATGATGGGCTTGTTCAGCAGGTTGCTGGCGCGCGCCAGTCTGGCGACATCGCCCTCGAGCGGCCGCGACAGGCCCGCGCCAAACAGCGCGTCTATATAGATGTCGGCCTGGCCAGGCTCCGGCGACAGAGGACCGGTTTCGCCTTTCCAGCGTGACGCCGCGCGTCTGGCCGCCTCGGTGACCGGCGGCGCAGAGGCTTCCACGCGAACCGACCAGCCTTTGCTGCGCAGATGCCGCGCGGCGACATAGCCATCGCCGCCGTTGTCGCCCGGGCCGCACCAGATCACGACGGGCCGATGCGAGAACCGCGCCCTGACCGCCTCGGCCACCGCGATTCCGGCGCGCTCCATCAAGGTGCTGATCGGCACGCCCAGTGCGACGGCGGCGCGATCCGCCGCGGTCATCTCGGCGACGGTCATGATTTCGCGCGGCACGACGACTCCTTCAGAGCACCTGACTTTGAGCTTCGCGTCCTTTCTCGTTGAGGATCAAGCGTCCATCGCGGATGTCGAACGTCGTGATCGAACAGTGATCCGGTCGGAACGCCGCCACCCTCGCCTCGCCGATCGCCACGCCGACGGCGGCGTTCAGCGCCACAAAGTGGCTGAACACCGCCGTGTTCGGATACTCGGCCACGGCGGCCGCCACGCCTCTGGCCCAGGCCTCATAGTCCAGATCGCCGACAATCTGCCCCCATTCGCCGCCGAACGCCGCCTTGAGCCAGTCCGGGCGGTCCGCAGCGGGCATGGCCGCGGGCGTAGGGATCTCCCCCACGCGGGGATCGATCACGAGCTCGACACCCAGCGCGCTCGCCATCGGTGCGGCGGTTTCGCGGCACCGACGCAGGGGTGACGAGACGACACGTAGCGGTCGCTCCCCTTCCGGCAGGGCCATCAGGGTTTCCATCGCCTCGACGGCTTGCCGATGACCGACTTCGTCGAGGCCTGGATCATCCTCCGCCCCGCCCCAGGTCGAGGCCGGCCGCCCGTGGCGGATGACATGGACGCGGGTCATGGGTTCAATCCGGAACAAAAAGGTTGCGAACACCGTCGGGGTGCGGACCGACGACGCCGGTTCTGCCCACGCCTTCTCGGGCCTCGAGGTCCAGCAGGGTCTCGGGATCCTCGGGCGTGTGGGCCACGAAGCGTCGGCCGGCAGAGTCGCGGCCAATTACGATGCCCATGCGAACCCCTTCGCGGGCGTGGACAACGGTGTAGGTCTCGATCAAGGCCGGCCCGGTCGGGTGTTCGACGATTTCGGGATGCGGCAGCGCGTCGATCCGGTCCTGAATCCTGGAGGGTGCCTCGCGGACCCAGTCTCCCTCGACAGGTCTTGTCGAATAGATGCCGACCGACTGTTTGGTCAGGAACCAGCCATTGGCCGTGCAGAGCCCGTAGGCTCCGGGCTGGGCTCTGAGCCGCCCCATCATCTCGGCGATGGAATGCAGGGCGTAGTTGTTTCCCGGCCCTCCGAAATAAGGCAGGCCGCCGGTGACGGTCAGACCGCGCGGATCATCCAGCGCCAGGCCCAGCTCCTCGGCCGCCACCTCAACGGCGGACGGGAAGCAGGAATAGAGGTCGATGATGTCGATGTCGGACAGGCCGATGCCCGCCATCGCGAAGGCCCGCTCACCGGTCAGGCGAATGGCCGGACTGGAATGGAAATCCTGGCGGTCCATCGGGTACCAGAGATCAGCGGCGTCGGCGCAGCCGTGCAGATAGACCCACTTGTCTTCCGACACGCCCAGCTCGCGCGCCTTGCGGACGCTGCAGATCAGCACGGCGGCCGATTGATCCACCTCCATGATGGCGTTCAGGTACTTGGGATAGGGAAAGCTGATCATCCGGTTGCGATCGGTGACCGTCACCAGCTCCTCCGGTGATCGCTCGACCGGGAACCAGGCATTGGGATTGCCGGCCGCGACCTTGCTGAACGGTGAGAACAGGCGTCCCAGCCGGGCCTGATGGTCTTCCAGAGACCGTCCGTCGCGGGCGCGCAACGCATTCTCGAACAGTGGATAGGTGTTGACGGGATAGCCCAGGCCGTGCGCGGCCTCCTGCGGCGTGACGCCGGGACGAGGGTCGCCGATGCGAGCCGGGGGCTCGGTGATGTCATCGCCCCAGCCTTCGAAACCCAAGCCGCCCTTCAGACGCTTCATCAGCGAGCCGAGAAACTCGGCCCCCGTCACCAGGGCCATTTCGGTCTGGCCCTTGGCGATCCGCTCGCAGACGACATTGATCGCCTGCTGGGGGCTGTTGCCGCCGGTCTCGGTATAGACGCTCCATGCCGGCCCGGCGCCCAAGGCCCTGGCCAGGCTCGCGGGAGGATTGGCAAGGCGCGGCAAGGGAAGCTTCGAAAGCCCGCCCGGCGCGTCGATACTGAAAGCGATGACCGCCAACGCGTCGAGTTCGGCAAGAACCGACCCCAAGAGCCCTGCATCCTCAACAGCACGTTCCGCTGCAATCTTCAGCAGTTCGAGCGGTGACGGCGAGTTTTGGGTTTCTCCGCGGTAGGTGAACTGGCCAGCGCCGATCAAAACCGGTGTGTCGTCGCGCATGTTCGCCCCCATTCAAACGATTGTTGGGGGCGATCCTAGGGGTGAAACGGCGCTCTGCAAGGCCATTTGGTCAACAAACCTGCAGTGATCAAATTTCGCGCTCGCGATGCGCAAAATTTGATCATCACCCTCGATCCGTCATCGGCGAGCCGCTTTCCGACCGTCGAAAGCTTGCGAGTCCCCCGGGCGGCGTGATCCGTGCCGCTCATCAAAGGCGCGGCGCGCCTGCGGGCCCGAAAGTGGAACCGATGAAGAAGATCGAAGCCATCATCAAGCCGTTCAAGCTGGATGAGGTGAAGGAGGCGCTCCAGGAGATGGGCGTCCAGGGCATGACCGTGCTCGAAGCCAAAGGCTATGGTCGCCAAAAGGGCCATACCGAGCTCTATCGCGGCGCTGAGTACGTCGTGGACTTCCTCCCCAAGATCAAGGTGGAGGTGGTCGTCGAGGACAGCCAGCTGGAACCCGCGCTGGAGGCCATCACCCGCGCCGCGCGCACCGGGCGCATCGGCGACGGCAAGATTTTCGTCTCGGAGATCGCGGAAGTCATCCGCATCCGAACCGGAGAAAGCGGCCCCGCGGCCGTCTAGCCGCGATCGGTCAAATATTACGAGGCTCAAGAAGGGGATACGGAATGAGCACCGCCAAGGAAATCCTGAACCTGATCAAGGAAAAGGACGTCAAATACGTTGACGTTCGCTTCACCGACGTTCGCGGCAAGATGCAGCACGTCACGTTCGACATCGATCTGGTCGATGACGACTTCCTCAACGACGGCACCATGTTCGACGGCTCGTCGATCGCCGGCTGGAAGGCCATCAACGAGTCGGACATGAAGCTGCGTCCCGACCTGACGACCGCCATCATCGACCCGTTCTATCAGCAGACGACCCTGGCGCTGTTCTGCGATGTGGTGAACCCCGACACCGGCACTCCCTACAACCGCGACCCCCGTTCGATCGCCAAGGCGGCCCTGAACTACGTCAAGGCTTCGGGTATCGGCGACAACGTGTTCTTCGGCCCTGAAGCCGAGTTCTTCATCTTCGACGACGTGAAGTGGGACACCCAGCCCAACAGCACCGGCTATTCGTTCGACTCCGTCGAACTGCCGGGCAACTCGGCCAAGACCTACGCCGAAGGCAACATGGGTCACCGCCCGGGTCCGAAGGGCGGCTATTTCCCGGTCAACCCGATCGACTCCGCTCAAGATCTGCGCGGCGAAATGCTGGCCGTCATGGGCGAGCTGGGCATGAAGCCGGAAAAGCACCACCACGAAGTGGCGCCCGCGCAGCACGAGCTTGGCCTGAAGTTCGACACCATGGTCGTGATGGCCGACCGTATGCAGCTCTACAAGTACGTGATCCACAACGTGGCGCACGCCTACGGCAAGACGGCGACCTTCATGGCCAAGCCGATGTTTGGCGACAACGGCTCGGGCATGCACGTGCACCAGTCGATCTGGCAGGACGGCAAGCCGCTGTTCGCAGGCGACAAGTACGCCGGCCTGTCGGACATGTGCCTGTGGTACATCGGCGGCATCATCAAGCACGCCAAGGCGATCAACGCGTTCTCGAACTCGACGACGAACTCGTACAAGCGCCTGGTGCCCGGCTACGAAGCCCCGGTGAAACTGGCCTATTCGGCCCGTAACCGCTCGGCCTCGATCCGTATCCCGCACGTCGACTCGCCGAAGGCCAAGCGTCTGGAAGCCCGCTTCCCCGACCCGATGGGCAACCCCTATCTGACCTTCGTCGCGCTGCTGATGGCCGGCCTGGACGGCATCAACAACAAGATCGATCCGGGCGCGCCCGCCGACAAGAACCTCTACGACCTGCCCCCGCGCGAGCAGAAGAAGATCCCGGAAGTCTGCGGTTCGCTCCGTGAAGCTCTCGAGAACCTCGACAAGGACCGCGCCTTCCTGAAGGCCGGCGGCGTCATGGATGACGACTTCATCGACAGCTACATCGAGTTGAAGATGGAAGAAGTGATGCGTCTGCAACTGCACCCGCACCCTGTTGAATTCGACATGTACTACAAGTGCTAGGCTAAACTGAGTTTAGGACTGGGAATCCGGGCCGGAGAGAAATCTCCGGCCCTTTTCTTTTGGGCCTGATGACGCCATCTGCGCCGCAAACCTGGGAATGATTTATTACTTAGGGGCGCCGGCTGAACAAAATTGTCGCAACTCCGCAACAGAACCGACGCAATCCGTCCGAAGTGGGCGAAATCCCGTAGCGAACGATATCGCTGGAGCGTCAACTGGGCTTAACGCAGCGCAAACGGAAGCGACGTGAACGCCCACCGACAGAGTCGGCGTCATCAAGCTTGGTCAGCACAGGATCTCTCCATGCACACCTCCAGCCACCTCTTTCGCCGCGCCCTGCGCCTGTCTTGCGGCCTCGCCGCACTCAGCATGGCCATCGCCACCGCCCCGGCCGTACTGGCTCAGGAAACCCAAGTCGGCGAAGTGATCGTCACCGCCCAGAAGCGCAGCGAAAACCTGCAGGACGTGCCGGTTTCGGTAACCGCCCTTGCTGGCGAGCGCCTGCAGTCGACCTTCGCCGCTGGCGACGACATCCTGGCCCTCTCGGCCAAGGCTCCAGGCCTGTACGCTGAATCCTCCAACGGCCGCGCCGCACCGCGTTTCTACATCCGCGGTCTGGGCAACGCTGATTTCGACCTGGCCGCCTCGCAGCCGGTCTCGATCATCCAGGACGACGTGGTGCTGGAAAATGTGGTGCTGAAGAGCTCGCCGATTTACGACATCGAGCAAGTCGAAGTCCTGCGCGGCCCCCAAGGCACGCTGTTTGGTCGCAACACCACGGCCGGCATCGTCAAGTTTGGCTCCATCAAGCCGAGTGAAGACACCAAGGCCCGCGCGGCGGTCTCTTACGGCAGCTTCAACACCCTGACCCTCGACGGCGGCTTCGGTGGCGCGCTGATTCCCGGCAAGGTGGCGGCGCGCGCTTCGGTGCTGGTCCAGCATCGCGACAACTACATCAACAACGCCTTCACGAAGAAGAAGGACGCCCTGGGCGGCTTCGACGAAAAGGCGGCGCGCCTGCAGGTGCTGTTCACGCCGACCGAGGCGTTCTCGGCCCTGTTCAACGTTCATGGCCGCGACCTCGACGGCACGTCGGCCACGTTCCGCGCCAACGTCCTGACCAAGGGCTCCAACAAGCTCAACGCCAACTATGACCGCAAGACGGTCTATTTCGACGCCGGCGCGGGCAACCCCCAGAAGTACAAGGGCTGGGGCACTTCGGCCAACATCGGCTACGACTTCGGTGACGTCACCCTGACCTCGATCACCGCCTACGAAGAGACCCATGGTTCAAGCCGTGGCGATATCGACGGCGGCAATCTGACGGGCCCGGGCTTCATCCCGTTCCCCTCGGAAAGCACCGATGGCATCAAGCAGCTGGACCAGATCACTCAGGAACTGCGCCTGGCCAGCGACACCGATGGCCCGCTGAGCTGGCAGGTCGGCGGCTTCTACTTCGACTCCAGCTATCAGATCCGCACGGATCCGGGCTTTGCCCCTGCGACCACGCTGGAGCAGAACAACAAGTCGTGGGCCGTGTTCGGCCAGGCCTCATATGATGTCACCGAAGCCTTCACCCTGACTGGCGGCCTGCGCTACACCAGCGATGAAAAGGACATGCGGGTCATTTCTGGCCCCAATCCCGTCGCGCCGGTGTCGGTCTCCGACGAGAAGGTCAGCTGGGACCTCAGCGCGTTTTACGACGTCGCAGAGAATGTCAGCGTCTACGGCAAGGTCGCCTCGGGCTTCCGCGGTCCGTCGATCCAGGGCCGCGACATCGCCTTCTTCTCGCCGGCCTCGGTCGCCCAGTCTGAAACCATCATGTCCTATGAAGTCGGCCTGAAGAGCGAACTGATGGACCGCCGCGTCCGTCTGAACGGCGCGCTGTTCACCTACACGATCGATGATCCGCAATTCAGCGCCGTCGGCGGTGGCTCCAACTCCAACCGCCTGATCAACGCCAAGAAGGGCGAGGCTTACGGCATCGAACTGGACGGCGAATTTGTCGTCACCGAAAACCTCGTCCTGACGGCTGGCTACAGCTACGCCAAGACGGAAATCAAGGACTCGACCTTGGCGACGGCCACGTGCGCGCAGTGCACGGTCACCGATCCGCTGAACGCGAAGGGTCAGGCCCTGATCAACGGCAACCCCTTCCCTAACGCTCCGGAATACACCTTTGACGTCACGGCCCGCTACAGCGTGCCCTTCGGCGCCGATGGTGAGCTGTTTGCCTACACCGACTGGAAGGTGCAGGGCATGACGAACTTCTTCCTCTATGAATCCAAGGAGTTCTACAGCAAGGGCGACTTCGAAGGCGGCCTGAAGCTCGGCTACGCCAAGCTGGACGGCGCGTGGGAAGCTGCGGTGTTTGCCCGCAACATCACCGACGAGGACAACCTCAAAGGCGCGATCGACTTCAATAACAACACCGCCTTCGTCAACGAACCGCGCGTCATCGGCGTGTCGCTGAACGTGAAGATGTAGTCGAACCCTTCATTGGGAACGACCAGGGCCGCGGAGCAATCCGCGGCCCTTTTCCATGGTCAGGCCTTGAGACGATCGACACAGACGACGGGCACGGTCCCGCAGCGCTGCCCAAAGCCCGTCATGTTCATCGAACCCAACGCCTGATGACGCGGCCCGCGTCCGACGACAGACAATTTTCGCAGTTCCGGCGATACGGGGCGCCACCTCTCTTGATTGGGATAGATTTTTCGTCTGTCCTGCCCGCCTGTTCGAGAGTCGGGGTTTTTCATGATGGGATGGCGTCACACGGCTGCGGCCGTAAGCTTGCTCGCGCTGGGTCTTTCGGCCTGCGCGACCACGAGCGGAGCCGGCGCCAAGCCCGGCGGAACGACGGCCAAGCCGGCCGAAAAAGTCGAGAACAAGCCGTTGCCCAAGGGGCTGGACGGCTCGACCTCCTCGGGCTTCCCATCGACCTACATGCCCCTGCCCTCGCGGGCCACGGCGATCGTCGGCGCGACGGTGCTGACGGCGACCGGCCAGCAGATCGAGAACGGCGTCGTGTTCGTCTCCGGCGGCAAGATCATCTCGGTCGGTGGCCCTGAAACGCCGATCCCGGCCGATGTCGCGGTCATCGACGCCAAGGGCAAATGGCTGACTCCCGGCATCATCGACGCCCACAGCCACCTGGGCGTCTATCCCTCGCCTGGCGTCCAGGCCAGGTCGGATGGCAACGAAGCGACCGATCCCAATACCTCACAGGTCTGGTCCGAGCACTCTGTCTGGCCTCAAGATCCCGGCTTCAACCGGGCGCGGGCCGGCGGCGTGACCACGCTGCAGATCCTTCCCGGCTCGGCCAACCTGTTTGGCGGTCGCTCGGTGACGCTGAAAAACGTGCCCTCGACCACCATGCAGGGCATGAAATTTCCCGGCGCTCCCTATGGCCTGAAAATGGCCTGCGGCGAGAACCCCAAGCGCGTGTACGGCAGCAAGAGCCGCGCGCCGGCGACAGCGATGGGCAACGTGGCCGGCTTCCGCGCGGCCTGGATCGACGCCGCCGACTACGCCCGCAAATGGGACGACTATCGCGGCAAGAAGGAAAAGGGCGAGAAGGCTGATCCGCCCAAGCGCGACCTGAAGCTCGAGACCCTGGCTGGCGTTCTGAAGGGCGAGATCCTGGTCCAGAACCACTGCTATCGCGGCGACGAAATGGCGGTGATGATCGATATCGCCAGGGAGTTTGGCTACAAGATCACGATGTTCCACCACGCCATCGAGTCCTACAAGGTGGGCGCTCTGCTGGCCAAGGAAGACATCTGCTCGGCCACCTGGGCGTCGTGGACCGGCTTCAAGATGGAAAGCCTGGACGGCATCGATTCCAACGCCGCCATCCTCTGGAAGGCCGGCGCCTGCGTCGTCATCCACTCCGACGATCCGATCATGACCCAGCGCCTGAATCAGGAAGCGGCCCTCGCCATGACGGCCGGCAACCGTCTGGGCTACGGCATCACGCGCGCCGAGGCGATCAAGTGGATCACCGCCAATCCGGCCAAGGCCATGGGCATCGGTGACAAGACCGGCGCGATCGAGCCCGGCAAGGCCGCCGACCTGGTGCTGTGGAGCCGCGATCCGTTCAGCGTCTATGCCCTGGCCGAGAAGGTCTATGTCGACGGCGCCCTGACCTATGATCGTCATGATCCCCGCTACCAGCCCAAGTCCGACTTCGAGCTTGGCCAAACCGGCCAGGGAGCGTTCAACTGATGATCCGGTCCTTCCTCCTTACAGGCGCCGCCTTCGCGGCCCTGGCCGCCCCGGCCACGGCCCAGACCATCGCCATCACCAACGCCCGGCTTGAGCCGATCAGCGGACCAGCCATCGCCTCGGGCACAATCGTCCTGCGTGACGGCAAGATCGTCGCTCTGGGCGCGGGCGTCACCGCTCCAGCCGGGGCGACCGTCATTGACGCCAAGGGCGGGGTTGTTACCCCCGGCCTGATCGCGCCGTCGTCCAACCTGACCGCCTCCGAGATCGGCGGCGTCAAGGAGACCCGCGACGACGGCACCGGCACGGCGCTGTCGGCGGCCTTCGACATCGCCTACAGCGTCAATCCGGCCTCGCCGATGATCGGCCTGGCCCGCGACGGCGGCGTTACCGCCTCGGCCGTGACCCCCGTGCTGTCGGGAACCGGCGGCGGCGCTCACGAGCATGCCGACGACGGTGTCGTGGAGGAGATGACGGCCGGCGCTTCCGGTTCGGGCGATCCGCCCCTGTTCGGCGGCCAGGCGGCGTTCGTCCGCCTGCAGGCCGGCGATCCGGATGTTGTTGAGGCCTCCAGGCTGGCCGTCACGGTCTCGCTGGGCGAATCCGGGGCCCGCGCGGCCGGCGGTTCGCGCGGCGCCGTGATCGTGCTGATCAAGTCGGCCCTGGAAGACGCCCGCGCCTTCGCCCGCAACCGCGCCGCCTTCGAACAGGGCGCGACCCGCGACTACGGCCTCTCGCGTCTGGACCTCCAGGCCCTGGTCCCGGTCGTGCAGGGCAAGACCCCGCTGCTGGTCCGCGTCCACCGCGCTTCCGACATCCGCCTGGCGCTCAAGCTGGCGGCCGAGGAGAAGATCAAGATCATCCTGGAAGGCGCCGAGGAAGGCTGGGTCGTGGCGGCCGAGATCGCCAAGGCCGGCGTGCCCGTGATCGTCGACACCCAGGCCGACCTGCCCGACAGCTTCGAGACCCTGGGCTCACGCCTCGACAACGCCGCCCGGCTAAATGCCGCCGGCGTCATGGTGGCGATCAACGGCGCGCGGGACTTCAACAACCTGCGTCAGGAACGCCTCAACGCCGGCCTAGCCGTGGCTAACGGCCTGCCCTATGCGGCAGGCCTGGCCTCGGTGACGCTGAACCCCGCGAAGATCTGGGGCATGGACGGCAAGATCGGCTCGCTCGAAGTTGGCAAGGCCGCCGACATCGTCCTGTGGACCGGTGATCCTCTGGAAACCACCAGCTGGGCCGACAAGGTGTTCATCGCCGGCGTCGAGCAGCCGAAGGACAGCCGCCAGACCCAGCTGCGCGACCGCTATGCGGCGCCCGACAACGGCCTGCCGGTGGCTTACCGCTAGGGACTGTAAGGGTCCTCCCCCTGAAACGGGGGAGGACTTCCCTCCCCAACGATTTCGCCACCCGCGACGACACGCCTCTTTTCACCGGACTCCTGGAAGCCCATACGGGGCTTCCACAGAATCGACGCATGTTCCCGTAATGTCCGCCAAAGACGACCTGCCCCCGCTTTCCCTGTTCGACGACGCCCTGGCGCCGCCACCCGCCGCGCCGCTGCCGGCCCGGGAGCCTCATGTCGAGGCCCCTGCTCGCGCTGCTGCGCCGCCGCCGCCATCGGCCAGCCCGGCGTCGGCTCTTTCCTCGAGCGGCTATACCGCCAGCGACATCGAGGTGCTGGAAGGCCTGGAGCCGGTGCGCAAGCGGCCCGGCATGTACATCGGCGGCACCGACGAGCGGGCCCTGCACCATCTGTTCGCCGAAGTGCTGGACAACTCGATGGACGAGGCCGTGGCCGGCTTCGCCAAGACCATCGAGGTCAAGCTCGACGCCGACGGCTTCCTGTCGGTCAAGGACGACGGCCGGGGCATGCCGGTCGACCCGCACCCCAAGCACCCCGGCAAGTCGGCGCTGGAGGTCATCATGACCGTCCTGCACGCCGGCGGTAAGTTCAGCGGCAAGGCCTATGAGACCTCCGGCGGCCTGCACGGCGTCGGCGCCAGCGTCGTCAACGCCCTGTCGGAGC